>JAEUSX010000067.1 GCA_016788405.1 Flavobacteriales bacterium | reverse complement strand
CGCAAGGCCATCGCCTACGCCACCGACGACCGGAAGATGCAGACCGCTGGCGAGGAGCGCTATGCCGTGATCCCCGCGAACGCGTTCACGATCCCGGTGAACCGCGAGCAAGTGCTCGCCAACAAGGTGGTGGAGATCAAGGATTCCGCACGCATCGTGGATGCCATCACCTGGCGCGTGGGACGAAGCGCGGTGATGAAGAACCACTTCATGGTGCTTGATCTGCTCGCGAACAACGATTGGACGCGGCCCATCTATTTCGCCGTGACCACGGGCCCGGACAGCTACATCGGCCTGCAGGACCATTTCCAGCTCGAGGGCCTCACCTATCGCGTGGTGCCGATGTACAGCCCCAGCGACCCCCGCACTGGCAGCGCTGGCAGCGTGGCGGTTGATCGCATGCTGCGGACCGTCACCGAGAAATTCAAGTGGGGCAACATGGAGACCGAGGAGGACATCTACCTCGATGAGAACATCCTGCGCATGACCACCAACCTCCGGCTTCAATTGAGCGCACTGGCCGAAGAGCTCATCGCGCTGGGGCGCAAGGAGGATGCACGGATCATCCTCGACCTCAGCATCGAGAAGATGCCCGACCGCAACGTGCCTTTCGACCGCGTGCTCCTGCCGACGGTCGAGGCGTATTATGCCATCGGCGACACCGCGAAGGGCAATGCGCTCTCCGAGCGGCTCTTCACCATCATGGAAGAGAACCTCAATTGGTTCGCCAGCCTGGAACCGGAATTCGTGGCGCCGCTGCGGAAGGAAGCCGACATCACCGAAGCCGTGATGGGGCGATTGGCGGATGTAGCCACCAGGCACGACAGTCTGTTCGGCGCGAAGCTGGAGGAGCGCTTCCAGGCCGCTGATGAAGCGTACCAGATGAGCAAAGCGCAGAAGCGGAGGACCACGCGCATGCGATTCTGATCGATCGCGCCATGTTGCCCGTGAGGCCGCCCGCGCTAGCACGCTTGTACTGGCCCGGCCTGCTCTGGCGCATGTCCGCCAAGGAGAAGAGCCTCTACCTCACCTTCGATGATGGTCCGGAACCGAGGGTGACTCCGTGGGTGCTTGATGTGCTGAACGACTTCCGCGCGGAAGCGACATTCTTCCTGGTTGGAGAGAACGCCGGGCGTCAGCCGGCCCTGGTCGATCGGATTCGCTCGGAGGGGCACGCCGTCGGGAACCACACGCACCGCCACCTGAACGGATGGCGCACCGGATCCACGGAGTACCTCGCTGACGTCGATCGCGCGCAGGACCTTCTTGGCGCGCGGCTGTTCAGGCCGCCCTATGGCCGCATCACGCGCGCGCAGGCCGCTGCCTTGAAGTCGCGCTTCACGATCGTGATGTGGGACGTGCTCAGCAAGGACTATGATTCTCGCATCACGCCCGCTCAGTGCGTGCGGAACGTATTGGGAGCCACGAGGAACGGGTCGATCGTGGTCTTCCACGACAGCTTGAAGGCCGAGCCGAACCTGCGGCATGCGCTGCCAGCGGCGCTCCAGGAATGGAGCCGCGCGGGATTTGCCTTCAAGGCGCTGCCAATGGATGGGTCACTGCGGCGCTGAGGTCACCACATACTCGCAACGGCGGTTCACGGCGTGCTCTTCCTCGGTGCACTGAACGCCGGCGGCGCAATGATTCAGCAAGCGGGTGGCGCCGAATCCACGCGCCTTCATGCGATCCTTGGCGATGCCTTTCTGCACCAGATAGGCGGCCATGGCATCGGCGCGCTTCTGCGTCAAGGCCACCTCCTTCTCACTGGCGCGCGCATCGCTGTGCACGCCCAACTCGATCGTGATCGTCGGATTAGCCACCAGCCGCTCGGCGAGCAGGTCGAGCTCGCCGCGCGCGCGCGGATCCAATTGCGTGCTGCCCTCGGCCCAGCGCTGATGCTTCAGCGAGATCGGCTGGCCCACGACGATCTTCTCCAGGACCAGCTCGCGCGCCTGCCCCAGATCGATGATGCCGTTGCGCATGCCGATGGTCGACACAGGAGCGCTGATGCTGAAGTGACCGGCCTTCTCCACCACCACCTCGAACTCCTCATTGGTCTGAAGGCGCAGGCTCACGTCACCACCCGCACCCGTGAACCGGCAGTCGGAACTGAAGCTCGTGAGATTCACGGCGCATACACGGGCCCCTTCCACGAAGCCGGCGCCGCTCTTGTCGCGCACCGTGCCGCGCAGCCACACGCCCGCATCGGCCACAAGGTGCAAATCGCGCGAAGCGATGAGTTCCCGCTCAATGCCTACGGTGCTCAGGTGCTGCTCCCCCTCGTACCGCCCTTTCATCGCCGCAGTGATCCGGTACGATCGGTTCTTGCGCACGCTGAAGGTGTACTCGCCCTTCGCATCAGTCATCGTCGTGCCGTCCACGCCCCCGTCCAGGTCGAAGAGGCGCACCTCCACATCGGGCACGGGCGTCTCATGCTCATCGTCGATCACGCGGCCGGTGACCAGGAAGCGCTCTTCCAGAGGAGCCAGCATCTCGAATGCGAAAAGGTCATCGTCCCCTGGCCCTCCCGGACGGTTGCTGGTGAAGAAGCCGCGTTTCCCAGCAGCATCGATGATGAAGGCGAAATCATCGCGTGGGCTGTTCACCGGCGCGCCCAGGTTCAGGGCGCCGGAGAAACGGCCATCGGCGCCGAGCGTGGCTCGCATGACGTCCAGGCCGCCAAGGCCGGGATGCCCATTGCTGGCGAAGAACAGGCTGCCGTCCGCGGCGATGAACGGGAAGCTCTCGTTGAACGGGGTATTGATGGCCGTGCCCAGGTTGCGCGGCTCGGTCCATTGCCCATCCTCCATCACGCACACGTAGAGATCGGTGCCCCCCTGGCCCCCGGGCATGTCGCTCGCGAAGTAGAGGCGGCGGCCATCGGGCGATAACGCAGGGTGAGCGATGGAAACCTCGGAATTGTTGTAGAGGAATTGCTCCTCACCGCCGAATCCGCTGCCTGCCCGCGTGGCTCGGAAGATGGCCAGGCGGCTCACGCCACGCTGACTGCGTCGCGCACGGCCTTTGAAATAGTTGTTGCGCGTGAACCAGATCGCGTCGCCATTCGCGCTCGCCGTGGCGGGCCCTTCGTGGAAGCGCGTGTTGACCGAGCCTTCGAGCGGCGTGACATTGGTCAGGTCGCCTGACGGCGTCACGTCGGCGGTGAAGAGGTCCAGGAAAGGCTGTGCATTCCATGCCGCGCGACGCTCGATGAGGCCGACGCCCTGTCGCGTGCTGCTGAACACCACCCGCTGGGGGCCCAGCCACGAGGCGGCCAGGTCGGGGCCGGCGGTGTTGATCGACAACCGGCGCACGTTGAACCGGTCCTGGTCCATCTGCAGCTTGCGCGCGAAGAGCGCGATGTTGCTGCGCCGCTCACTGCCTTCCGATTGCTGCAGCGCCAGGTAACGGTCCATCCAGACCTCGGCCTCCTCGTAGCGGCCGTTCGATTTCAGGGCCTCCGCGTAATTGTACAGGTCGATGGGCTCGCGATTGAGGAACTTCACCACCACCGCGTACCAGCGCTCGGCCTCCGGCATGTCACCGAGCTTCATGCTGCAGATGGCGAGCCGCTTGGTCACGTGCTCGTTCACCGCGCCCAATTCAGCCGCCGTGCGGTACAGCTCTGATGCCCGCGCATAGGCCATCTGCTGGAAATAGCGGTCAGCCTCGCGGACGAAAGGATCCGGATTGCCTTGCCCGCGCGCATTGCCGGAGATGGCGAGCAGCAGGAGGAAGAGCAGTGATCGTGCGCGCATGCGGTCAGAAGTAGCGTGGTGAGACCGCCCGGCCGGTGAAGAAGCGCAGGTCGTAGTTCAGCATCACCTCGTGCGTGCCGGCGTTGTAAGCGCCGAGGCGCGTGGTGGTGAGATCGAAGGCATAGCCGATGCGAAGCTGGTCATTCACTTGGTATTGCCCCAGCACGCCGAACGCATTGCCCAAACGGTACATGGCGCCGAGCCAGATCCGCTCGCGGAAGAGGAAGCTCGCGTTCACATCGACAGAGAGCGGCGCGCCTTCCACCATGCGCGCCATCACCGAAGGCTTGAACTTGATGCTGCGGTCGATCGGGAGCACGCACCCAGCGGTGAGGAACCAGTGACGGCGCTCCACTGCGGTGACGATGCCGGCCGCAGGGATCGCGTCGATCTCATTCTGCAGGAGCTTGGGCGTGCTCAGACCGACGTAATAGGTCGGTGAATGCCAGAAGAGCCCGAAGCCGAAATTCGGAAGGAGCTTGCCGCTCACACTGGCATTCGCCGCATCGGGATCGACCGTGCGCAGCGCAGCGAGATCGGCCTGGTAAAGGTTCGCGCCACCCTTCAATCCGAAAGCCAAGCGGGACGCTTTCCCTGTGCGGATGCGGTACGCGAAATCCAGATAGGCACCGGTCTGCCGGGTGGGTCCGATGCGGTCGTTGAGCAAGGAGAACCCCAGGCTCACGCCCTTCGCCTTGAGTGGCGTATGCGCGAGCAGCGTCTGCGTGCTGGGCGCTCCCGTGAAGCCCACCCACTGATGGCGGCTCAGGATCATGGTGGTGAAGATGTCCGCGCTGCCTGCGTAGGCCGGGTTCACGGCCAGCATGTTGAACATGTACTGGCTGTAAAGCGGGTCCTGCTGCGCACGCACAAGCCGCATCGCGGCGAAGGCGAAGGCGATCATGGCTATGCGAGCGGCGATCCTCATCGGTTCAGGTAGATGAAACCCGTGAGCGCATCCTTGCCATTGCCCAGATCAAGCACATAGAAATAGGTTCCTGCCGGGGCCTGGCCTTGATCGGTGGACCCATCCCATACGACGGTCCGGTTATCGTAACCGGCGGCTTCGTAGAGCTTGGCGCCCCAGCGGTTGAAGATGCTGATGCGATTGGCCGTGAAGCCTTCGATGCCCGGGATGATCAGCGCGTCATTGGTTCCGTCACCATTTGGCGTGAAGCTCTCCGGCATGAGCACATCGTTCTCGAAGGCGCAAGGCGAGCCTCCTTCAATGCGCACTTCCGCGCAGCCGTATTGATCCCGCACGAACGCCTCGAAACCCTGGCTCGTGAAGATCGGCTCACTCGTGAAGACGTAAGGGGCCGTGGCGCTCAGTTCGCCTGCCATACCGGTGACCTCGTACGTGGCCGCATCGCCCTCGACTATCGTGAAGCTCACCACATAGGTTCGGTCGCGCTCGATGCAGGTCGTGGTGACATCCACGACCTCAACAGCTCCCACAACCGTCACGCTCACGTCGGCGGATGCCGGCGCGCATCCCGGCACACTCACCGTGTAGCGGAAAACATAGGTCCCGGGAACGATG
>JAEUSX010000055.1 GCA_016788405.1 Flavobacteriales bacterium | reverse complement strand
CGCGTAGGCGCCAAGGAGCGCGATGAGCACGAGGTTCGCCTTCAGGTAGTAGGTGATGGCGTCCATGTCAGCGGTTCTTCTTCTTGTCGTGGATGAGCTTCAAGAGGGCATCGAGCTCGTGGGCGTCGATCTCATCGCGCTCGATGAAATGGCTCAGCATCTGGCGCGCCGAACCGCCGAAGTAGTCCTTCAGCAGGCGCTTGGCGTTGCGCTGGCCGTAAGCCTCCTTCTTCAGCAGGGCATGGTAGCGGTGGCTGCGCCCGAAGGCCTCGTGCCCCACGAAGCCTTTCTCTTCGAGGATGCGCACGATCGTGCTCACCGTGGTGATGGCCGGGCGCGGCTTGGGCATGGCGGCCACCAGGTCCTTTACGAAGGAGGGGCCCAGCTTCCACAGCGCATGCATCACCTGTTCCTCGGCGCGCGTCAATCGTTCCATGGGGACAATGATAACTAGATGATTAGTTGAACAGCCAAGAATTTAGTTGAAAGGGATGGTTCGTTGAAGGAGCGGCGCCTCCTGGCGGGGCAGCGGCGGGCGCTCAGAGCACGGTTCCTACCGCAGCACCACGACGTGACCGATGAGCACGCGCTTCACGCGCTCCTCCACGGTATTGGGCCGGAAGCGCATGCGCCAGGCGTAAACGCCATCGGGCGCGGCATCGCCATTCCAAGCCTCATCAGCGCTCTCGCTCTGCCAGATCAATTCGCCCCAGCGGTTGAACACCTGCAGCAGGTACTGGTCGTGCTCGCACTCGAAGCGCGGGCGCCAGCCTTCGTTCTTGTCGTCGCCGTTGGGCGTGAAGGCATTCGGCACGTGCACCGGGCAATCGCATTGGTCCAGGGAGATGGTGATGCTGTCGGTGGCGAAGTCGCACACGTTCGCGACGGTGACCGCGTAGAGGCCCGCTTCATCAACGGTGATCTCCGGCACAGTATCGCCGGTGCTCCAGAGGTAGTGGTAGCCGGGTCCGTGGGCGCGCAATTCACGCGTGGTGCCCTTGCACAGCAGGAAGTCGGGGCCCAGGTCCACTTCGGGCAGGGCGATGGTCCCCAGCGCCATGGTATCGCGCGTGGTGCAGCCCAGTTCCGTTACCGCGACCCAGTAGATGCCCTCCTGCATCACGGTGCGCTGCGCGCTCGTGCTGTTGTTGTCCCAGAGGTAGCTGCCGCCAGGCCGTTCGGCATCGAGCACCAGCACGGTGTCGGCGCAGATCAGCGTGTCCGGGCCGAGGTCCGCGATGGGAAGCGGGTGGAAGAGGAAGTCCACGGAGTCCGTGTCCGCGCAGCCGGCCACATCCACGACCACGCTGTAGGTGCCGGTGCCGCTCACCGTGTAATTGCTCGCCGTGCTGCCATCGTTCCAGAGGTAATCGGCATTCGGGAAGAACGCGCTGATCACCTGCGACTCGCCTTCGCAGCGCACTTGATCGGCGCCCAGGTCCACGGTGGGCTGCACGGTGAAGAGCACCTCGATGCTGTCGCGCGCGGTGCAGCCGTTCTCGGTCACGTCCACCCAATAGGTGCCGCTGCTCTGGGGCGGGAAGCTGTTCGATGGGCTACCGTTCTGCCAGGCAAAGGCATCGGCATCCGGCCAGTTGATCGTGAGCACGATGGGCGTGCCATCGCACGCGGTGATGTCCGGTCCGAGGTCAGGCTCCGGAAAGGCCTGATAGCTCACGATGACCTGGTCGGTGTAGGTGCAGAACGGCGCGAAGGAGATATCGTCGAGGGCGAAGTCGTTACCGCCCTGGTTGGTGTTCTGGTTGGCGATGCAGATGGTGGCGGAGGTTGCGCTGCCGCTGTTCCAGAGGCTGTAGAAGTTCACCCATTGCCCGGTGATGCCCGGCGCCAGCAAGGGGTTCCCGATGGTGATGCCGTTGATGGTGAAGACGAGTTGCGAGGGCGACGCCATCACGCAGCTCGCGAGCCATGCGCTGAAGGCGTAATCGCTGTTGGGCTGCACGGCGACCGTCTGGCACCACACGTTCTGGCCCGGGACATCGGCCCCGTTGACCACCATCATGGCTCCGATGCCGGTGGTGTGATCGCCGAATGAGGCGAAGTTGACATGGGTGGCGTTGGGGTTGTTGGCCACTGCGAAGGTGCCCGGATTCGAGAGCAGGCCCCAGGCCCCGCCGGTGCCTGGTCCGTAAGAGCTATTGAAGCCTGCGCTGCCAGCGGAGAAATTGCCGTTGACGACCAGCTCGCCGGATGTGCTGAAATCGGTGGTGGTGCACGAGTATGTGCCAGCGGAGGAGACAAGCCGTGTCTGGGCGGTGCTGCCGTTGTCCCAGAGGTAGCTCTGGTATCCGGGCCCGGCGTTCAACAGCAGGGTGCCGCCTTCGCAGAGCGTGGTGTCGGATCCGAGGACGAGCGCATTGGGGCATTGCGCGCGCGCGATGTTGACGAGGATGAAAAAAGGCGCGGCCGCGAGGCAGCTCTTGCGGAACATGGCGCCCGAAAGTAGGAGTGGGGTGCAAGGAAAGGAGGTGCGCAATCCACGAGGAGACTTCGTTGAGGAGATGGCTGGCGCCCATCCCCCGTCGAATTCATCCGATGCGCGCGCCCGGGCTCTTCCCGCTCAGCGCGGAGCCGGTGGCACCCGGGCACTTCAGGTGGGGCGATTGATCGACTTCTTTGACACCGACTTCGAGCGATTGAAACGGCGGCAGTGCGACCTTCACGGAACACGACCTCGGAGCCCCTCGCGCCTCAAGCCACCGCCGTGAGCATGGGGCAGTGAAGGTGACGGAGCACCCGCTCGGTGGTGCTGCCGCGCAGCGCGTCGAGGAAGCCGTTGTGCCCTTGCGTGGTCATCACCACGAGGTCGGGCTGCATTTCCTGCTCAGCCCGAAGGATGCACTCCGCCACATCGCCATCGCGCTGGATCAAGGTCCATTCCCACCCCGGCCGCTGCGGTGCATCTATGGCCAAGGATTCCAGGTCATTGCCCACATGCAGCAAGGTGAACCGCACATCGTCGCCGCCGATGATGTTGGCGAGCCAGGCCGCCAGACCGATCGCCGTGCCTGGCTCGGGCGCCTTGGCCACGGGAATGAGCACGCGGCGGAGACGGGCATCGCCGGTGACCGGGTCAACGAAGCCGCGCGCATGGCCGGGCACGATCAAGGTCGGTCTTCCCGTTTCGCGCGCCAGGGGTTCGGCTACTCCGCCGCCGTGAAGCCAGACCGCCGCGCCATCGCGCTGATGAGTGTGCAGGACCACCAGGTCGGCGCGATGCTCACGGAGGTGTTCCAAGCAGGCCTGGAGCGGATCGCCGGTGACCAGGAGCTTGCGCACGCCGATTCCCTTCTCCTTCAATTGATCCGAGTCATTCGTATCCGCGATCACCCCCCATTTGCGCAGGGTGTTGCGCACGCGCGGCATCGACCCCAAGGAGTCCTTGCCTTCATCGCCCACGTGCATGAGCGTGAGTGTCGCTGGTCCCGCCACGGCCAGGCGCAGGGCATGCAGGAAAGCGGGCTCCGCCGCCGTCTCGAGGTTGGTGGGCAGGAAGATGCGGCTCAGTCCTTGGCTCATTCGTGCAATGATCTGAAGGACCTGCTGAGCGGGGCTGACGCGCGTCAGTTCATGAATCCGCGTTCAGGGGCGCACCCCGACCCCTGAACGGCGCTCGTGCCCGGTGGCCGCCTCATCCGGGCAGCTCGGTTCGATATCCGGAGCATCGGCCGCAGAAGGGACCGGGCCGGGCAGCCATCGGTGGGCGCCGCTCATCAAGCGGCCCGAGGGGGTCGGTAGGAGGCGCCTACATTAGCCGCCCCTGCGAAGAACCCATGACGCTCTCTCTCTCCCGGCTCGGTGCCGCGCTCTCCCTGCTGCTGTCCATCACCGCTTACGCGCAGACGGGCACCATTCGGGGCTTCGTCTACGACAAGGCCAGCGGCGAGCCCATCATCTTCACCAACGTGGTGCTGAAGGGGACCACCACGGGCGCCGCCACGGACGTGAACGGCTACTTCTCCATCACCAAGGTGCCCGTTGGCCCGCAGACCTTGCGCGTCACCTACCTCGGCTATGAGGACCTCGAGAAAACGGTAAACGTTACGCGCGACCAGATCGTGACCGAGAAACTGTACATGGTGAAGTCCTCCATCCAGATCGGCCCCATCGAGATCAGCGGGGAGAAGCAGGAGGCGCAGACCCAGGTGCGCATGAGCGTGACCAAGCTCACGCCGAAGCAGATCGAGCGCATGCCGGCCGTGGGCGGCGAAGCGGACCTCGCGCAGTACCTGCAAGTGGTGCCCGGCGTGATCTTCACCGGCGATCAGGGCGGGCAGCTCTACGTGCGCGGCGGATCGCCCATCATGAACAAGGTGATGATGGACGGCATGGTGCTCTATAACCCCTTCCACAGCATCGGCCTCTTCAGCGTGTTCGACAACGACATCATCCGAAACGCCGACATCTACACCGCGGGCTACAACGCGGAATTCGGCGGCCGCATCAGCTCCATCATGGACATCACCACGCGCGATGGCAACCGCACGCGCCTGAGCGGCAAAGTGAGCGCGAGCACCTTCGCCGCGAAGGCCCTGCTCGAAGGGCCCATCAAGAAGCAGAAGGAGCCCGGCGATGGCAGCAGCAGCTACCTGCTCAACTTCCGCCACAGCTACCTGGACCAGAGCAGCAAGACCTTCTACAAGAACGTGAACGATACGCTGGGCCTGCCGTTCCGCTTCACCGACTTCTATGGCAAGATCTCGTTCAATGGCGCCAACGGCAGCAAGTTCAACCTCTTCGGATTCAACTTCACCGATGGCGTGAACTACCGGGGCGTGAGCGACCTGGCTTGGGAGAACTGGGGCGCCGGGACCAATTTCGTGCTGGTCCCCGCGGGCAGCGCGGTGCTGATCGATGGCGTGTTCAGCTTCAGCCGCTACGGCATTGAATTGCAGGAGGCCAACCTGAAGCCGCGCACGAGCGACATCACCGGGTTCAACGGTTCGCTCAACTTCAAGTACTTCCTCGGCGATGATGAAGCGCGCTATGGCGTGGAAGTGCTCGGCTTCCGCACCAACTTCTCCTACTTCAACGAACTGGGCCGTGAATACGCGCAGGAGCAGAACACCAGCGAGATCGCCGGCTATGTGAATTACCGCAAGAAGCTGGGCAAGCTGATCGTGGATCCGGGCCTGCGCCTGCATTACTACGCCTCGCTCTCCGTAGCCAACGTGGAGCCCCGCTTGGGCCTGAAGTGGAACATCTCCGACAACTGGCGCTTCAAGCTCGCCGCCGGGCGCTACAGCCAGAACCTGGTGGCCGCCAATAACGACCGCGATGTCGTGAACCTGTTCTACGGCTTCCTCTCCTCGCCTGAGGACCTGCCGCGCGAAGTGCCTGAGCGTGACGGCGGCAGCCGGGCGCTGAAGGACCCCTTGCAGCGCGCCAACCATTACGTGGCCGGCATCGAGCATGACCTCTCGCGCGAGCTGACGCTCAACTTCGAAGTGTACCTGAAGGATTTCCGCCAGGTCACGAACATCAACCGCAACAAGTACTTCAACGACACCGAGGAATTCGCCGACAAGCCCGATGCTTTGAAGAAGGACTTCATCGTGGAGACCGGCCGCGCCTATGGCGCCGACGTGCAGCTGAAGTACGAGAAAGGGCAGCTCTATCTCTGGGGCGTGTACAGCTACACCTTCGTTGACCGCTACGATGGCGTGCAGGAGTACAACCCGGTCTGGGACCGACGCCATAACATGAACCTGGTGGCCAGCTACGCTTTCGGCAAGTTCGATGCCTGGAAAGTGAACCTGCGCTGGAATTACGGCAGCGGCTTCCCCTTCACCCGCACGCAGGGCTTCTATGGCTCGGTGCCGTTCAATGGCGACATCAATACGGACTACGCCACCAGCAACGCGGACCTGGCCATCGTGTTCGGCCCGCTCAACAAGGGGCGCCTGCCCGCCTACTCGCGTGTGGACCTCGGCGTGACCAAGACCTGGCGCTTCGATGAGCACAAGAGCCTGGAGCTCGACCTCGGCGTGACGAACGCGCTGAACCGTGAGAACATCTTCTACTTCGACCGCGTGCGCTACGAGCGCGTGAATCAGCTGCCTTTGCTGCCCAGCGCGGGCATCAGCTTCCGGTTCTGACCGGGGTCAGTTGTTGTAGATCCGCAGGATCGACCCGTTGAAGGAGGTGCTGTAGCGCTGCAGGTTGAGCGCGGCTGGTCCTTGCACCACGCTTCCGTCATTGATCAGGAAGGCCGAGCCGCAGCAAGCCGTGTCGCGCGCGATCACCTGGCTGCTGTCCACCACCACTTTGCAGAGGTTCTGGCTCTGGTAGGGGCAATGGCGATCCAGGGCGGTGAAGTCCGAAGGCCCGCTGCGGTACACTATGATGCCTTGCGAGCCGCCGGAGAGGTAGAGCCAGCCACCGGTCACCGCGAGGTCCGCGTAGGCCGGGTTATTGATGTTGATGGCGATATCGACCTGCACCGGGGGCACGCCGCCGCTCGAAGAGGGCTTGCGGCAGCCAAGCTGGAGCGACAGCGCGCCGGCAAAGACCAGCAGGGAAGGGGAGATGCCGAAACGCATGGGGTTCGTCCCGCAAAGTAACGCGCAACGCCTGGCGGCTGGTGTATCCTTGCGCCATGCTGCGCTGGACCCGCATACTCCTAATGGCCGCTGCGTCCATGGGCCCGTTGATGAGCCAGGCCCAGGAAGAGGGCATCAGCCAGCGCAAGCAGGAGAAGATCCTGGCCAAGAAGGAGCGCGAGGAGAAGAAGCAGAAGATCAAGCAGGATAAGGAGAACCGCGAGCACCACCTGAACCTGCAGGACAAGGCCACCCGCAAGCGCATGAAGAAGCACGGCAAGCGCGCGGATCGTCACGGCAGCGGGGCCCACCGCGATGGATTCCTGTCGCGCATGTTCCGGCGCAAGCGCTGAGGGGCTGGTTCAGAGCCGTATAGAATGTCCCGCGATTCGCGTCACGCGCGGGCAGCGGGTCCGTTTCGGCCGCATACATTGGTTCCATGCGAAGCCTGAAGGTGAATGGTGAACGGCGTTCCGAGGCGCCGGCTTACCGCATCCTGATCCGGGACGACCGGCAAAAAATCGGGTCCTGCGGTTATTTGACCGCAGCGTATAGTTTAGCGCCCCCTCGTCGCGAAGCTTTTCAGAACGATAAACCTGACCGTTTGATGGTGAGAAGGCTATCCACCGCTGTCGCCCTTTGCTTCCTCGCAACGCTTCCCGTGCTCGCCCAAGTGGGCACCGGCAGCCTCAAGGGCAAGATCACTGACAAGAAGACGGGCGAGCCCCTGCCCTTCGTGAACATCGTGGTGGAGAACCGCGGTTCACAGGTCACCGGCGGGGCCACCGACTTCGATGGCAATTACTTCATCAAGCCCATCGACCCGGGCACCTATGATGTGGTGGTGAGCTACGTGGGCTACCAGCCGTACAAGCAGACCGGGGTGGTGGTGAACAGCAACATCATCACCTTCTTGAACATCCCGCTCAATGCGGGCATCGAGCTCAAGGAATTCGAAGTGGTGCAGTACACCGTTCCGCTGATCAACAAGGACGGCGGGGCCAGCGGCGGCACGGTGACCCGCGAGGACATCGCCAAGATGCCGGGTCGCAGCGCAGCGAGCATCGCCACTACGGTGGCGGGCGCCAGCGACGCGGGCACCGGGGGCGGCATCTCCATCCGTGGAGCGCGCACCGAGGCCACCTACTACTACATCGACGGCGTGAAAGTGCCCGCAGGAGCCGGAACTGGCCTGCCCAAGGGTGCTATTGAGGAGGTGCAGGTGATCACCGGAGGTGTGCCCGCTAACTATGGCGACGTGACCGGTGGCTTGATCAACATCACCACGCGTGGTCCGAGCCGGCAGTTCTTCGGTGGTGCGGAGTACCTTACCTCAGGCTTCAAGGTGGGCAATGACATCACCGATATCGTTGGTCTGGACAAGTTCGCCTTCAACCAGCTGGAGGCCAGCGTGAGCGGTCCACTGCTGTTCCGCAAGGACAGCCTGGGCAACAAGAGCAAACCCCTGATCGGCTTCTTCCTCAGCGGCCAGTACACCAATGCCGTGGATAACGGACCGAGCTACCTGGGCGATGTGCGCCTGAAGGCGGAAGCGCGTGACCGCATCCTGGCGAATCCCGGCCGCCTGTTGCAGATCGGCGGCGGCGACGTGGCCTTGGTGAACAGCTCGGAATTCATCCGCGCCGGCGATGTGGAGAGCATTCCCACGCGTCAGAACGCAGGCGAGAAGATCTATACCGCTTCGGGCAAGATCGACATCGCCACCTCGCAGAATGTGCAGCTCACCGTTGGCGGCTCGTTGGAGTACTCCAACAAGCAGGGCTACAACCGGAATAATTCTCTGCTTAATCCAGACCGGAACATCCGGACCAAGGAATTGAGCTGGAGGGCCTTCATCAAATACACGCAGCGCTTCACCAACCGGACCAGCGAAGAGGAGAAGAAGAGCACGATCAAGAATGCCTACTACAGCCTGCAGTTCGACTACAGCCGATATCAGAACAATGTGGAGGACTATGTTCATGGCGACAGGCTCTTCGACTACGGCTACGTCGGTCGTTTCACCACCTACCGGGCGCCTCAATTCGAGCTGCAGGGCAGCCGCTGGGTGCAGGTCGGCGTTCGCGATACGTTGGTGACCTTCACGCCAGGGACACAGAATCCTTTCTTGGCCGCGTTCGACAACTATTACTTTAATGCGTTGCCCCGGGAGCAATACCCGGTTCAGCAACTATTCGGCGCGGAGGTCACGGGTGGTGATTACATCGGCTACTACCAGGACCGCATCGAGGCTCAGGGCCGCGGCGCTCTCTGGAACGGCAATCGCCCGGTATCGCTCTATTCCATGTGGAACAACCCTGGGGTGATTTCAGGCTCCACCGACGACCTCGGGAACGCATCGTTCCGCAAACGACTCAATGAGCAGATTCGATTCACCGCGCTAGGCAGCGCCGATATCGGCCAACATGCCGTGATGGTGGGCATCGAATACGAGCAGTTGACCCAGCGTCGCTATAATCTCGAGCCGGTTGGCTTGTGGAATCGAGCGCGCGGCCTGGCCAATTTCCACATCGAGAACTTCAAGGATCCGGATACGAATCCAGCGGATTTCATCGTCGTGCTCCCGAACAGCTCATTCCCCTTCCATTTCTATGATCGGCTTTATTCCGATGACGATAACAAGTTCTTCAGCCGCAGCCTGCGCCGCAGCCTCGGTTTGAGCGAACAGGGAACCGAATTCGTGGACGTGGATGAGCTCGACCCCGGCGTGTTCTCCCTCGACATGTTCGAGCCCGATGAGCTGATCAACGAAGGCAACAGCACGTTGGTGAACTTCGTGGGCTTCGATTACCTGGGCAACAAGCTCACGCGCAAGCCCAGTTTCGACGACTTCTTCAAGGAGAAGGATGCGCGCGGCAGCTACACGCGAGCCCAAGCGCCCTTCCAACCGATCTACATGGCGGGCTATGTCATGGACAAGTTCGCGTTCGACGACATCATCTTCAACGTGGGCGTGCGGGTTGATCGCTACGACGCCAACCAGAACGTGCTGAAGGACAAGTACCTCTGGCGCGATGCCTACAAGGCAGGCGATGCGGTCCCGTCATCAGCTATCCAAACCGCTCTGAATAACAGGCCGAGCAACATCGGTGATGATTTCGTTGTGTACGTGGACGACTACGACGACGCGTTCTCCGTGAAGGGCTATCGCGACGGCGACACATGGTACAGCGCCAATGGCACCGAGCTCAGCGATGGCAACTCGATTCAGCAGGGCGGACGCATACGTCCGTATTTGATCGGCGGCGATGACCGCAGCGACCTCGATGGCGGTTCGCCGTTGAGCCGCTCGGCGTTCCGCGATTACACGCCCGTCGTGAACATCATGCCGCGCGTGGCCTTCTCCTTCCCCATCAGCGATGAGGCGGTGTTCTTCGCGCACTACGATGTGCTCACGCAGCGCCCCAACGCCAACCAGAGCCGTGGCGACTTGGTGAGCTACGCGTACATCGAGAATGACAACCCGGTGCTGAACAACCCCAATCTGAAGCCGACCAAGACCATCGACTATGAGTTGGGCTTCCAGCAGGTGCTGGGCAAGGCCAGTTCGTTGAAGATTGCCGCATTCTACCGCGAGCTTCGTGATCAGATCCAGGTGCGCAACGTGGTGAATGCCTGGCCCCGTGACTACCGCACCTACGACAACTTCGACTTCGGCACGGTGAAGGGCTTCACCACCACCTACGACTTGCGCCGCACCGGCAATGTGTGGATGCGCTTGAGCTACACGCTGCAATTCGCTGATGGCACGGGTTCCGGCCCCAACACCGGGATCAACCTGATCAACAGCGGTCAGCCCAACCTGCGCACCATCTCGCCGCTCGATTTCGACCAGCGCCATCGCATCCAGGCCACCATTGACTTCCGTTACGGCCGCGGCAAGGACTACAACGGCCCCATGATCTTCGGCAAACCGGTGTTCCAAGGCATGGGCGTGAACACCGTGGCGATCCTCGGCAGCGGCACGCCCTACAGCCGCAGTTCGCAGGTGGTTAGCGAGGCCACAGGTGCCAGCAACTACCGCTTGGACGGAACCCTGAATGGCGCACGTCTTCCGTGGCAGTTCACCACCGACATGCAGATCGACCGTGATATCCCGCTCAGCTTCGGCGGCAAAGACGGTGACAAGGCGAAGAGCGCTGACCTGAACGTGTACCTGCTGATCACGAACGTGTTCAACACGGAGAACATAACCGACGTTTTCCGCTATACCGGCTCGCCGAACAACGATGGTTACCTCGCGCAGCTCACCGACCGCTCGCAGACCGACCCAGACGCATACCGCGACCTGTACAGGATCAAGAACAACGACCCCGGCAACTATGGCGCTCCGCGCACCATTCGCCTGGGTCTCCGGATCAGTTTCTAGATGAACTCACAACGCACGACCATGAAAGGCACTCAAAGCGCGATCACCAGAACCTTCGCTCTGAGCCTTGCTGCCAGCTTGGGCCTCACGGCTTGGGCCGCCGGCCCTCCCGGCAACGGTCAGGCTCCGCGGACGCAGGGTGCGCCCAAAGCGGGCGCCTGCTCTCCGGCCACGCAGGTCACACAGCTCGCGTACAACAACGTGCGCGCGGTGATCGAGAACGGCGGCAACATGTGGACCCGCCGTGGCGGCAGTGGCCGCTCGGGATACGAGGTGCCCAAGACCGACGACTTCAGCGGCGCCAACGCGATCTACGCTGGCGGCCTCTGGATGGGCGGCCTCTCGTCCGCAGGGCAGCTTCGATTGGCGGCCGTGCTTTACCGTGCGAACGGTAACGATTTCTGGCCCGGCCCCTTGAGCACGGTGGATGCCAGCGTGACGCCCGATGTTTGCCAGACCTACGACCGCTTCTGGATCACCCAGCGCGCCGAAGCGGAGACGCACCTGCAATGGGCCCGGTGCGTGAACGACCC
>JAEUSX010000042.1 GCA_016788405.1 Flavobacteriales bacterium | reverse complement strand
CCCTTCCTGCACTTCTTCGCCCAGGAGATGAGCAAGGAGCGCCAGCCCTTCCATAGCGTGGTCTTCACCTTGAGCTCGCATCATCCCTATCACCTGCCGGACGGGGAGGCCAAGCGCTTCGGCGAAGGCAAGCACCGGATCGAGCCCACCTTGCGCTATGCCGATGATGCGCTCCGCCGCTTCTTCTCCGAGGCCCGGAAGGAGCCCTGGTTCGATAACACCCTGTTCGTGATCACGGCCGACCACACCGCCGACCTGGACCGCAGGGGGCAGCACTACTCCGAAGCCACGGACTACTGGGTGCCGTTGGTATTCTATTGGCCCAAGGTGCTGCCGGCCCGCGCTTCGCCGCATGTCGCGCAGCATATCGACATCTTGCCCACCGTGCTCGACCTGATCGGGTTCGACGAACCGTTCTTCAGCCTGGGTTCCAGCTTGGCCAGCGGGGAAGGCCGAGGCATGGCCGTTGCGCGATCCATGGGTTTCTGGTTCGCCTTCATGGCCGAGGGCAACTTCTGCTTCGAGGGCGAGTTCCTCTCGCCGACCTCTGTTCGCGACCCTTTGCCGGTGGAAGGCGATGGTCCCGAGGTGCGCCGATTGAAGGCGGCGATCCAGCAGTTCACCACGCGCATGGCCGCCAATCGGCTGGTCGCATCGCGCCATGGCACATGAAGGCAGCCGTCATCTTCAATCCACGCTCGGGCCGCCGCCAAGCTCCACGTATCAAAGGGATCGCGGAACGGATCGCCCATGAAACGGGCGTGGAGCTCCAGCTCCTGGAGATCAAGGGGCCCGGGGACGGAACCGTGCTGGCGCGCGAAGCCGCGGCTGCCGGCTTCGACCGTGTGATAAGCGTGGGCGGCGATGGCACCAACAACGCTGTGGCGCGCGGACTCCTGAACGGCCCAGTGCCGATGGGGGTCGTGGCGATGGGCAGCGGCAATGGCTACGCACGGAGCATCGGGTTGCCCCTGGATCCGGAGAAAGCCCTGCGCCATGCGCTGCTCGCTGCGCCGCGACTCATGGATGTCTGCTACCTGAATGATGAGCTTTTCCTGGGCAACGCCGGCATCGGATTCGATGCGCGCGTGGCCCACCGGTTCGACCAGAGCGAACGACGCGGTATGCTGGGGTACGCGCGCATCGTGGCGCAGGAGATCCTCGGTGCCAAGCCCATGCGCGTGGTGCTGAAGGCCAATCGAGAGACCAGCGAGCACCAAGTGCTCATGCTCGTATTCTGCAACACCCGTGAGTTCGGCAACGGCGCCGATATCAGCCCCGGATCGAAGCCGGATGACGGATTGGCCGAGCTGCGCGTGGTGCGCAAGCCGCCGCTGCCTGCATTGCTGAAAGCGCTCTTTGACGTGTACACGCATCGGGCCGATGGCAACCCCAACCTCCTGGGCGTGGTCACCACCGAGGCGCAGGTGTGGCAGGAGGGAAGCTGGGCGCACATCGATGGAGAACCTGTGGAATTGGGCCATGACCTGCGATTCCGGCTGGCGCCCGGATGCCTTTTGCTGGCAGGTTGATTGAGGCCAAGCAACGGATCGTGGTGGAAGGATGTCAATAAAGCGCCTCTTCGGGCTCGCTTTGGAACCGCGCGCCCGTATTCCTTTACCCAACCAAACACCTGCGATGATCACGACCAGAACCCTTCTACTGCCTTTGGCTCTCGCGCCCATGCTTGCCGCCGCGCAAGGAACATGCGTTGCGGCCGTCCCGATCGGCTTGGGCACGCACACGGCGGCTCAACTCACGGGTACCGCTCCCACGCTGCTCTGCTCCGGACCAGCCACGCCGGGGGCCTTCGGCGCTTGGTATTCGTTCACCGCGCCTTCGACGATGACCGTTACGCTGAGCAGCAATGTGGTGGGCTATCCCAATGTCGACACGCGATTCCATGTGTACACCGGTGGTTGCGCGAGTCCTGCCTGTCACGCGGGCGACGATGACTCGGGACCGAATTACACGTCCATCACCACATTCGATGTGGTCGGGGGCGTGACCTACCTGATCGCTTGGGACAGCTACTGGAGCGCATCGAGCTTCACCTTCACTTTGCTGGAGACCACAGTGCCCCCTCCGCCTCAGAATTCGGTGCTGTTCACCAGCACATCGATTCCTGGCGCAGGCGGAATCCAAGGCGTGGTGGATATGAACAACGACGGGCTGGATGATGCCGTGATGCCGGGATCGAGCAGCTTCAAGGTCGCCTACCAGGGCGCTGGCGCGTTCAACGTGACCACGTTCCCCACCACCAACGCTGACAACACCGCTTCCTGGAGCTTCGCCATCGGCGATTGGGACAGCAATGGCTTCCGTGATCTGCTATACGGCGGAGGCAGCGGGGCCACTTTCATGACCGCGGACGCCAACGGAACGGCCTACACCGAGTGGAGCCCTTCGAACTACATCTTCTGCCAGCGCACCAACTTCGTGGACCTGAACAACGACGGCCATCTCGATGCCTTCAGCTGCCACGATGTGGACGCCAATGTGGGCTTCATCAACAACGGAGCTGGCAGCCTCACCTTCACGCAGGGCGGCTACGGCACCACCTGCGGCAATTACGGCAGCATCTTCACCGACATCGACAACGATGGCGCCATGGACCTCTTCGT
Source organism: Flavobacteriales bacterium (assembly GCA_016788405.1). Lineage (GTDB taxonomy): Bacteria > Bacteroidota > Bacteroidia > Flavobacteriales_F > PHOS-HE28 > PHOS-HE28. The sequence continues at coordinate 15,532 of JAEUSX010000042.1, read as the reverse complement.
GGCCAAGTGCGGCTGCGACCCCAACGACCTCATGATGCTCAATAACGGCAGCGGCGCGTTCAACAACATCGCCGTCGCTCAAGGCTTGTCGGATGGGCACCAGAGCTGGAGCAGCGCCTGGGGCGATTTCGATAACGATGGCGACATGGATGTGCTGATCGGAGCGAGCAGCAGCGGCTACCACAAGCTCATGCGGAACCAGCAGGGCTCGTTCACGAACATCACCCCCGGCAGCGGCATGGATACGTGGAATGGCCAGAGCATTGAATGGACCAGCCACGATTTCAACAACGACGGCTGGGTCGACATCATGGGAGGGGGCGCCATCCACTACAACAACGGGGACGGGACTTTCAGCCATGACAATACCGCGCCCGGCAACCAGGCCATCGGCGACTTGAACGGCGATGGCTTCCTCGATGTGGCCAGTGGGAGCGGTTACTACATGAACCAGGGGAATGACAACAACTGGATCCGCATCAACCCACAAGGCACCATCAGCAACCGCGATGCGATCGGCGCGCGCGTCACCATCACCAGCGCCTTGGGCACCCAGATCCGCGACATCCGCAGCGGCGATGGCTTCCGGTACATGAGCTACATCGGCGCGCATTTCGGATTGGGCAGCGATGAGCAGGTGGATGAGGTGAGCATCAAATGGCCGAACGGGGACGTGGAGACCATCAAGAATCCTGCGATCAATACGACGCATACGGTCCTTCAAGGCACCTTCACCGGCATCGAGCAATCGCGGATGGAGGCCTTCGGGCTTTACCCGAACCCTGCGACCGACCGCCTGACCTTCACCGGCGTTGAGCCTCGGTCACGCGTGGAAGTCATGGACGCAGCCGGCAAGCTTGTCCTGGGCAGCATGCTGCAAGGGAACAGTCTCAGCCTGCCTGGCCTGGAGCCCGGCATGTACACGGTGCGCGTCATGGACGGCCACGGGGCACGGGTCGCCTCCTTCGTCGCGCAGTAGTCAACCGACCCTTGTTGAGAGCGGCGCGGCATCCCCGCGCCGCTCTTGTTTTCGCCGCAACCCTTATCAGTCAAGGGATTCAGGAGCAGTGCATCGTGCGATCAACACGGCTTCGTTCGTGAACAGGCCTCATCGGCCCGTACGCGCGCCCACGGCCAGCGGACCTTGGCGGCATGACAGCGGCGGTATTCGAAGCGCGTTACCATCGGATCCTGCGATCGCGCGAGCAGGGGTATGAGGAACTCTCCGATTTCCTGGGGCGGCAGCCGCAGTTGGGGCCTTTGGTGAGGCTCGGTCTCTTGCGGCGACGCGAGGTGAATGCGGAATTCCAACGGTACCATGGGTATGTGCCTACGCCGGCAGGCGAGGAATACCTCCTCTACATCGCCGAGAAGGAGCTCATCCTGGTGAAGCCGGGCCTGAGCGGCGCGCTGTTCACCGCCCTAAAGAAGGACCCGGCCCCCAAAGCCGTATTCAAGCCCACCTACGCGGAGCCCACCAAGGATCAGTTCGATCAATGGCGAATGCAACGCGAACAGGCCGGCCGCGACGCGTGGCGCGTGCAGCGCGCCGAGGAGCTTCATCTGGCGCTGCTCAGCGGCTACATGGATTTCCGTGCCTTCACGAAGCGCACCAGCGTTGGCGAAGGCGCTTTGCTCCGTATCGAACTCGCGCGTCCGAAAGAGCGTGCGCATGAGCATTCGCTCGCCTTCGACCTTACGCGTGAGGGCCAGCGGTATTTGGAAGTGCGCGCCGCTTCCGATCTGCTGCTCGTGAAGCCGGGCATGGAACTGCCGCTCTTGCAGGTCTGCGATCCGGAGGGAGCCGCCTATTGGTGCGAGCTGCCCTGATCCAGGCTCTTATTGCCGTTTGAGCTTGCCGCCTCGCCAGGCTTGGATGAATTGCGCCCAGGCGATCGGATTGAACAGGTTGATGGCCGGCGTTCCGCCGCTGTAGTAAAGCCGCGTCTGGTCCATGGCCATCTGATAGTTGTAGCTCATGGCCGCATCGGGCGGGAGGTTCTCCATGCGCTGGGCCATCTCGGCCGGCGAAAGGTTGCGCATGGTGAGTTGGTAGTCATCCGCATGCGGGCGCAGGTTCAGGAATGCCTCTGCGAACTGCTCCTTCGAGGGCCATGGCACCACCACCTGCTCCTTGAGCCAGATGGTGTCGCGCGCCAGAACATGGATCATGGAATACCGGTTCTCGGGAAGATCCATGGGAATGACGTAGCTGGAGCGTGAGAAGCCCAGCGCGCTGAAGAGCACGGTATCGCCTTCCTGCGCAACGAAGCTGAAGTAGCCGTACACGTCGCTCATCGTTCCTCGGTAGGTATCCTTCACCATGATGTTCGTGAAGGGCACGGGGCCGAGGCTGTCCGTGACCACAACGCCGCTGAACTGGACCAGCTTGGGCTTGCCTGGCTGGGCCGAAGCCGCTGCCGTGAGCAGGAGCGCGCAGAGTAGGGAAGGAATCCGCATGGCCCGCAAAAGTAGGCGCGTGCCCGGCCGACTCCGACCGGAATCGCGACGTCATTCCCGCTAGCTTGCCCGCCAATTCAATCGCATGAGGTCGCTACTCGCCGCACTTGCCTTCTTCCCGCTCCTCGCACCTGCCCAGATCGTCATAGGGCCGGGTGACATGCCTGCCGCAGGCGATACGGTGCGCCTATGGACGACCCAAGCGGTCGGCATCGATCCGGCACCCACTGAAGCAGGTTACATCTGGGACTTCAGCATGCTGAGCCCCGACATGGAAGTGGCCGATACCTGCGTCACCGTGGCGAGCACGCCACTGCTTTACCAGTTCTACTTCAACAACGGATTCTTGTATCCGGAGCACCAAGCCAATTACGCGGTTCGCGGCCAGGATTTCAGCTTCCAAGTGCTCACGGTGAGCGACGTGTACGAGTACTTCAAGAAGGATGCGCAGGGATTCCGCAACGTGGGCTTCGGCGCCAACGTGAACGGTGTCCCAACGAGCACCAGGCGCCTTCCGCCGGATTGGATCCATCGCTTCCCGCTGGAATACGGCGACATGGACACCAGCTATAGCGAGTTCACGCTCACCGTGCCCACCTTGTTCAGCTTCACGCAGCAGCAGACGCGCTACAACGAAGTGGACGGCTGGGGCACGCTCTATCTGCCAGCGGACACCTTCGAAGTGCTGCGTGTGAAGAGCACGCTGGACCGCGTGGACAGTGCCTATATCGAGCAGTTCGGCCAAGGACTCACTTTCCCTGAGCCCCAGGCCATCGAGTACAAATGGATCGCGGCCGGGATGGACCTCCCGGTACTTCAGATCAATATGACCGGTGGGCAAGCCACCACCGCGCGTTTCCATTATTCGCCTGATGACATCACCACCGGCGTGGTCGACACCCATGCACCGCAGCTCCGAGTGTGGCCGAATCCCGCCGAGGGTCTCGCGTGGATCAGTCTGCCGAACGGGAGTTGGAAGGATCTGATCATCCTGGATGCTGGCGGCCGGGAAGTGCTGAGCACGCGCATCGGCGGTTCAGGAGCGCGGACAATCGCATTGCAGACGCTCGAATCTGGAGTCTATTCGATCATCGCGCGAGGCGAATCGGGAAGGCAGAGCGCCAGGTTGGTGGTGCAGTAGGACGGTTGCGTCCGTCTGTCAGGATTACAGGCCATCTGTCATTGGCACGTGCTGTGACGGCTGGCACTGGCTTGCAGCGGGATACTTTCGCCCGGCCATCACCAACCAACCATGAGGAAGTACATCGGATTGATCGTCTTCGCCGGAATCATCGGCGTCATCGCTATCTGGGCCATTGGCGCCCGCAACGGGATGAAGCGCGCGGAGATCGCCATCGGCCGTCAATGGTCGCAAGTGGAAGTCGCTTACCAGGCCCGTGCGGACAAAACCAAGAACCTGGTGGAGATCGTGAAAGGCGCCTCCGACTACGAGAGCCAGACCCTGAAGGACGTCGTGGCAGCGCGTCAGAAAGCGATCGAGATCAAGCTGGACGGCGACGACTTGACCCCCGAGAAGATCAAGGCGTTCGAAGAGGCCCAGCAGAACCTGGGAGGCGCCATCGGCCGTTTGCTGGTGGAGAATTATCCGACGTTGCAAGCCGTGCAGAGCTTCCGTGATTTCCAAGCCCAGTACGAGGGCATGGAGAACCGGATCGCGGTGGAACGCCGCAAGTTCAACGACGCGGTGGCCGATTACAACACGCGCATCTCCATGTTCCCCGGCAACCTGCTCGCGGGCTTGTTCGGCTTCACGCCGAAGGAGGGCTTCTCGGCGCAGGCGGGCACGGAGAACGCGCCGGACATCAGCTTCAAGTGAGCGCAAGGTCTGCTTCGGAATTCCTGACGTTGGATGAGCGCGCACGCGTGGCGACGGCCATCGGCGAGGCGGAGCGACGCACCAGCGGCGAGATCCGCGTGCATCTCGAGGACCACATCGAAGAGGATGTGCTGGTGCACGCCGCGTTCATCTTCGAGGAATTGGGCATGCACCGCACCAAGGACCGCAATGGGGTGCTCATCTACGTGAGCGTGGCCGATCGCAAGGCCGCGGTGATCGGGGACAAGGGCATCCACGAGCGCGTCGGGGAAGGATTCTGGCGCGATGTGCTTGCGGTGATGCAATTGCATTTCGCTGCGGACCGCGCATCGGATGGCCTCTGTGAGGCGGTGCGCATGGTGGGGGAGAAGCTCCGCGACATGCACCCCTACGCGCATGATGACCGCGACGAGCTTTCCAACGAAGTGAGCGTCGGGTGATGATGCGCGTCCTCTTCGCCTTCCTGATCCTGGCGCCGCTGGGCGTGAGCGCGTCCCGCTTCCCTTGCGACCTGGAGCCTCCGAGCCGATCGCAGCAGGATCGTCTTCTGTGGAGCTACACGCCATTGCTCAGCGCGAATGAGGAGCAGCGCATCGATGAGCGGCTCACCCGGTTCGCGCGCGAGACGAGCAATCAGATCCTGGTGCTCATCGTGGATACGCTTTGCGGAGAAGAAGCCGCGGATCTGGCATTCGCGGTCGGCGAGCGGTGGGGCATCGGGCAGAAGGACTTCAACAACGGAGTCGTGATCCTGATCAAGCCCACGGGCGGTAGCGGCACAAGGCGCGTCTTCATCGCGACCGGGTACGGACTGGAGGGCGCCATACCGGATGCCACGTGCAGGCGCATCGTGGATCTGGAGATGCTTCCGCGATTCAAGCAAGGGGAGTACGCTCAAGGAATCGACTCAGCGCTTGATGTGCTGTTCGCGCTGGCGAAGGGTGAATACGCTCATTCGCAGTACGGCCGCGCCCATGTGCCATGGGGCCTTATCCTCACCGCTGCTGTCCTGCTCTTGATCTTCATGCTCGCGCTGCGCGGCCGGGCGAAGAGCTATGCCCGGACCAACGGGGTCGATTTCTGGACCGCCCTGTGGCTGCTGAATCAGATGAACCAGCGCCGAGGCGGTTGGGGCGGCGGCCGTAGCGGCGGATTCGGTGGTGGTGGCTTCGGCGGATTCGGCGGTGGCGGATTCGGCGGTGGCGGTGCCGGCGGTAGCTGGTGACCGCCCGATGCGGTGCCGTGCTCCAGTACATTAGCCGCCTCCATGAAGCTCAAGTTCGGACCTTGCATCAAAGCGGCCGCCATCTCCGGGTCGTTGCTGCTCAGCTTCGCGTGCGATGCGCAGAGCGTTCAACTTCTGTTGATCCGCGGGGACTCGCTGCTTGATGCCGACAAACCGCAGCGGGCACTGGATGTCTTCGACCAGGCCGTGAAGAAGGAGGCCACGCCGAACACCCTGCTCGCTCGCGCTCGCGCATTCTACAAGCTTGATCGCATGGAGCGGTTCGTCCAGGACATCGACCGGGTGCTCCGCATGGACAGTACGAACGGCGAGGCGCATTTCCAGCGAGGCGTTTACTCCTTGCAGGGCAACGACTCCGATCGCGCCGAATTCCATGGCGCGCGTGCCATCCAGTACGCCCGCAGCGATCATTACAAGGCCAAGGCCTACAACCTGCGCGGCGAGGCTCGAGCCGAGCGCAAGCACTTCAATGAGGCGCTCGACGACCTGTCAGCCGCTTGGGCGCTCGGCCTGGAGGACGAGCATGCCATGCGCACGTTGGCTCAGCTCTATGACATGGAAGGGCAGCACGACCAGGCACTGCGCGTGATTGAGCGCTTGTGCGACCTCGATCCGGTCGACATGGGGAATTGGACGAATCGGGCGCTTGAGCTGAATGCGCTTGGCCGCTATGAGGAAGCGTTAAGCATGGCCGACCGTGCCCTCTCCTCGGACAAGGATGAGCCTGTGGCCATGAGCCACCGGGCTTACGCCTTCGCGAAGCTTGGCCGCGATCAGGAGGCTTGGGAAGCGGTTGAGCACAGCCTGCGCAACTATCCGAGCAATCCTTACGCATTGCGCACCCGTGCCTTCCTCCGGATCCGGAAGGGTGATCGCGCCAAGGCGTGCGACGACCTTTCGCTGGCGAAGGCGCTTGCTGACATCCCGGAGGTTGATCAGCTGATGCTGGAGAATTGCTCCAGCGAGGGGCGCAAGCGCTAAGGTCGCCCGGTCAAGGCAGCATCATGAGTTTCGTGCTGCCAAGCAGGCCATCCGGCCCGACCAAACGTATTGTATAGCAGCCAGCCGATAGATCCATGGTGGCATCCCCGATGGCGCCGCTGAACGAATGACTCGCTACGAGCCGACCGGCTTGGTCGATCGCTTCCACGCGTTTCGCCCCTGCTGTAGCAACGGATATGCGCACGTGGCCCGATGCCGGATTCGGGAAGACAGACCATTCAACGCCGGGGTCGTGATCGATGGCGCTTACATCGAGGTAGGACAGCTCGAACACATCGATTCCGGCTTCCAACAAATGGCCTGGCGCAGCGTCGGCGGTAGTGACGATCAACCGCATGGTGCTGGTCGGAGCGAGGAAGTCGGCGATGCGATGATCACGGCTCAGCCAGCTGCTATTGCCAGAGGCGCCGGCCACCACCGTTTCCAGTGTGGCTGTCGTGGTTCCGTTATCGAGCTGCACGAGCATCTGGTCATTCGGACTCCCGCTCCCTCCGCCATTGTAGAACCAGCGCCTGTAGCTCACATGCGCCTCGCCAGTGCCGGTGGCATCGAAAATCGGCGAAGTGAGCACGGTGCTCCCGCCATCCACATCATCATCTCCGGCGTTGCCGCCCGCCAATCCGGTCACGTAGGCGAATTCGCCGCAGTCTCCGGGTGCATCGTTCTCCGGGTTGCAAGCGTTTCCGCCATTGGTGGTACCCGTGGGGTCACCGAGCTCAAACAGCCCCGTGGTCGCATCTCCTGTCACTTCCCAGTCAAGGTCTATCGAGAAGTCATCCGCATAACCCGCAGGAAGCACGATCTGCACCGTGTTATTCGTGGAAGTGAGTGCCTGAGCGTCGAGGCATGCCGAGTGCCAGCCCCATCTACCCGCACCGGCGGTATAGGTGTCGCTGAAAACTCCCGCGAACACGCACGCGCCGTTCGCATCCGTCGTGCCGCTCAAGGTGAAGTTCGCGCTCTTCAGGACCACGCTGGCGTTCGGGATCGGCGTGCTCGTGCCGGCCTCGATCACCTGGCAGGTGATATCGAAAGGGACCATGGGCTCCAGCTCAATGGGCAGGTTGGTCACTTGTCCACTCACCAATTGCACTCCGGCGATGGTCGCCGGGTAGTATCCCGGGGCAGTGGCCTGCACGGTGAAGGTGCCGGCGGTGGAATAGCCCGTGGCGTAGAGACCATCCACGCCGGTGATATCCTGGGCGTTGGTGCTGATGATCTGTATCGTGGCGTTGCCCACGGGCGCCGAGGTGACCTGGTTGGACACCAAGCCTTCCAGAAGACAGGCCTCCACGTACGTCGGAGCCAGCACGAAGAGGCCTTGCTCGATGTCGGAGATGATCAGATTGCCGGAAGCGAAGAAGGGGTAAACGCCCCAGGCCCCATGGAAGCCATCGCCGGAGAAAGGAGAGGTATCGTAATGGCCGACCTCGACCAGATTGTTCGGGTCGCCGGCATCGTAGATGGAGACGCCGAACGTGTAGTACGAAGTCACGACATAATCATTCAGCCAATACGTGTTGTGCGGAATGGCCCCGGAACCATTGTCACTGCGGAGGCGATCGACTTCAGTGATATCGGTTGGGTCCGTGATGTCATAGGCTGCCACGTACGCATTCGTGCGCTCATCGGTAGTGAAGAGGTACTGGCCGCTGTGGTCGAGCCAGGTGTTGTGCGTGAAGGCGTTCGGGGTGGCCTTGGTGCCGAGCAGCACAGGCGCCGATGGATCGGATACATCGACCATGGTGAAGAAGCCGTCGAGGATGTGCGCCGCATAAAGCGTATCACCTCGGGCGAAACTGTCGTGGCAGTAGAAGGGATCGTACGTGCCCACGTACACCGGATCCATGGGGTCCTGGGTGAGGTCGTACATGATCACGCCACCATTGCCGGTATTTGCTCCGTGGATGTATAGCCGGCCATTCTCATCGATGAAGAGCGAGTGGGACGTGCTCCAGCTCGGAGCGTCCCACACGATCGCGTTCAAGCTGGAGCTCTGTGGAAGGGGGCTGAGGTCCACGATGGTGAGTTCGCCCCCCTCGGCCTCGGTGGTGACGTACGCATGATCGCCCCAGACCTTGATCTCCCGCCAGATGCTCTGAGGACCGGGGAAGAAGAAGACCTCCTGGGGATCGGTGGGGTCGGCAAGGCTCACCACGCTGATGCCGCCGGGATCATTCCCGCCGCCATTCACGCCAACCAGCGCGTATTCGTTCCCCAACTCATCGGTGTAGCCCCACAGGTTGCTCAGGTTGCTGTTGTGCAAGGCCTGGTAATCCAGCTGGCCTACGAAGTCGATGTTGAGCTGGGCGGTAGAGACCAGCGCTGGCGCGAAGGCCGTGAGGAGGAGGGCGAGTCGCATGAATCGTGGGATCGCGCCAAAGTAGGGCCTTGCGGCACGCCTCCGATTCCGATTCGCCGATCAATGGTCTGCCAAGCCTGTTCATTCGGACCCGTCAGACGGATATCTTGGCCGCGCTCAGCCACATGCTCGAAATACTCTGCACCACCGACCTCACCAAGGCTTCTGAAACAGCAGTGCTTCACGCCCTCGCGATCGGTGACCGGTTGGGCGCGCGCGTGAGCTTGTTGCATGTGGTCGGGAAGGGAGGGGGTGAAGCGGAGGCCAAGGAAAAGGCCAAGGCGGCGATTGAGCGCGCAATGGAGGTCGCGGGCGGGGCCCAACCTCGTATCCTGCTTCCGAGCGGTGATTTCATGGAAGAGATCGTGGCTGAGAGCGCGAGGGGCTATGCACTGCTCGTGGTGGGAACCCACGGTCCTCACGGCCTTCGGCAATCGCTGTTCGGCGCGCACATCCTCAAGCTCGTCCGGCGCTCAGCTGTGCCGTGTTATGTGGTACAGGCCGAGACGCGCGTGGATCGGGAGCTGTCCAGGATCGTGATGCCAGTGGCCGGCCACAAGGATATCGGCCGGTTGATAGGCACGGTGGCCATGCTGGCCAAGGCGATGGCGGCAGAAGTGCATGTGTTCCAACTCGTTCGGCCCGGCGAACAGCCTAGTGATGAATTGCTGAACAATAAGCTGCTCATGCTGGACCGAATGAAGGAAGAAGGGGTCCGTTTCGTGGAAGCGAACGAGCCTTCGACCTCGTTCAGCGTCGGATTCGCCAAGGCCACCGTTGAATATGCCCAGCGCGTCGACGCCGGGGCCATCGCCATCATGTCCCACGCTTCCGATGAATTCCGGTACATCGCTGACGCTGAAAAGGAGAGGATCCTCGCGAATGAGGCCCGTATTCCTGTGATTTGCGCATAAGCGCGTCCATCGCATCCCTCTATCTTCGTGCGCCTTACGCCGCCCTTTGGCGAACCAGGTAAGATGCGCAACAGACTCGCCCTGCTCTTGCTGATGGGCCCCGTGTCAGGGGTCGCGGGCCAATTCGCGCCACCGGTGGCTGTGGGACCCACTGCGGCTGTTGAGCTCAGGGCGGTGGACTGCGATGCAGACGAGCATCTGGACCTGGTCGGGCTGCAGCCGGGGGAAGGCATTCTATGGTTCAGGAATGGCGACGGGTCGGGGACATTCCAAGCCCCGCTTCCCGTGAGCACAACCGCATCCGAAGGCTCTATCTGGGCAATGGCCGACCTGACAGGCGATGGTGCGCCAGAAGTGGTTTTCACGGCCGATGGTGGTCTTGGGCTGTATTACGCCACCAATGATGGGAACGGGGCCTTCGGGACGCCCATCCTTCTCTGGGACTTCTCGGGTCCTGAAGCGTACTCCTTGACGGCCATGACCCTGGCCGAGTGCACCGGTGATGGCTTGCGGGACATCGTTGTTTCCGTCAACAGCGATGTCAACGGTGCGAGTATCCGACTCAGCCCGAACATCGGAACAGGGTTCGGGCCTTTCTCGCCTGTCGGTCCTGCCGTGAACGGTCCTGCCCCGAGTTTCCTGTTGCACGGTGACATAGACGTTACCGGAGGCAACGATCTTCTCTTCCAGGACTGGAACAGCAATGTGCTCGTGCTGCGCAATACGAATGGCGACGGCAGTATTTGGATCTCGGACACCATCTCCGCCGGCGATTGGGAGTATGGGCTTGCGCAACCCCAATTGCTCGATGTGGACGGTGATGGCGACTTGGATCTGGCTCAATGCGGCTTCCCCAACGTGTTCTGGAAAGAGAATCCATTGCTGGAAGGAGGTGTGATGCCTGACTGGGTAGCTCATCAATTGGAACCTTGGACCACTGCCGGTCCAGGCGCCTTCGGGCATCTGGGGTGCAGCACGGGAGCAGGGTACGTCTGTGTTCCGATGAATCCATCTGAACTCCCTCGCTACGCGCATTGGTTGGAACCGATTTCCGACTTCTCTTTCAGCCAGGTATCAGCGGATTTGCCAGCGGGCTCAGGCTGCTTATTGGCCGATTTCGATGGCGACAACCGCGATGACCTGGTCATGAACCTGAACGGGGAGTGGCTCTACATGCGAAACAGCACATCGCCGCCGCTGAACCCACCTGTGCTCCCTGAACTCCCTGCGTTGTGCAAATGGGGGCCGGAATTCACGCTCCCCGACCCTCAACCCTCTGGTGGTCAATGGGTCGGTCCCGGGGTGTTCCAGAATCAGCTTCTTCGAACGTCGCTCTCCGGTCAAGGTGCTTTTCAACTCGGGTATGCCGTCTTCGACACCAGCGGTTGCCCATCAGCCGAGACTGCATCCATCCAGGTGTACGAGTACCCGCTGGTCAGCCCGTTCATTGGCGGCGAGTACTGTCAGAATGAAGCGCCGATTCAACTCACCGCTGCTCCTCCTGATGTGACATGGTTTGGAATCGGTCCGGATGGGATTTTCGACCCGTCCACATTCCAAGGCAATGCGGTCATTGCTCAGTACACCGATGCCACCGGTTCTTCCTGTGTAGCGGAATCGAGCCCGATTTCAATCCAATGGCCTGTTCCAGTGAGCATCGACCCTGCGGGTCCATTCTGCATCAATAGCGGGCAACAGCTCATCACAGGCAATGCGCCTTCGCCAGATTTCTTCTGGACTGGTGATATCGAATCATGGAATTCAAGCGGTGCGGTCTTCCTTCCTTCCCAAGGCGCCGGAACCTACACCATCGTGCTCCAGGGCAACCCCGGGACCCCCACCCAATGTGCAGGGACGGATACTCTGGTTATCATGGTGAACGAGGAGTTCCCGACGGTGTCGGTCTCGGAGGTGCCCATTCTGTGCGCCACCAGCGCCCCCATAGACCTGACGTCCTACGCTACCCCAATCGGAGGAACTTGGGCCGGACCAGGGATCAGCGCCAATGCCTTCGACCCCCAATTGGTGGCTGCCGGGGCCTACGTGCTCACTTACACCGTGGAACAGGGGGGGTGCCTTGCTTCGCAAGCGGCGGCCGTCAAGGTGATGTCGGAAGCCCAGATCGTACCGGGGACCAGTGAGGAGATCTGCCTGTACGACGCCCCTTTGCAGTTCGCGGCGTTCCCGGCGGGGGGCGTCTGGAGCGCTCCATGGTCCGATGAGGGGGTTTTCGATCCTGGAGCCGTCGTCCCCGGGACCTATGCGCTCAACTATTCATGGACCGGCGCTGATGGCTGCGAACTGCAAAGCCCGGTGATCGAGCTTTCCGTGCTGCAAACCACGACGGTGACCATGGATGCCGTGGGCGTGCTCTGCGACACAGGACCGGAGGTGCTGATCATGGGCGCTCCGAGTGGCACTTGGAGCGGTGCGGCCGAGGGCGAAGGCGAGAGCGTGGTGGTGAGTCCCGCAACGCTCGGCGCTGGGTCCTGGCCCATCACCTTGACCGCGGCCGCCCCTGGTGAGTGCCCCGGCTCTGTGACGGAAGTCCTGGTCGTGGAGATCTGCACCGGGACGGAAGACCTCAACCAACTCGATGCACGGGCCTGGCCGAACCCCTTCGACCACGCCATCGACCTGTATGTGGGCGCAACGGATGTGGAATCCGTTGAGCTGCTGGATGCTACCGGCCGCGTGGTCGTGCGTTTCGGCCCACAAGCGGGCGGCTCGCGTATGCTCCTCGGAACCACCGCCTTGCCGGGCGGGACCTACCTGGTGCGGGTTCTGCGCCGGAATGCCGCGCCTGCCATCCTCAGGTTGGACAAGCTCTAACGGTGCGTTGGCGCTAACCGTGGCCACTGCATTTGGTCGGATCGTGTAGGCCCGTACTTTCGGAACCGCCGCCAAACCGACGCGCCATGATCGCAACCCAGATCCGCCAGAAGGACGCAAGTTTCTACTTCGTTTCCTACCCCGCCGAGGATATCCTGCGCCGTGTGCGCTTCATCAGCCGCTTCTACGCCGAAGGCGAGAAGAGCATAGCGCCAGAGGAAGCCCAGAAGGGCGACGATGTGGCAGGCTTCATCCAGAAGATCGAGCGCAGCGACAGCGCTTTCCAACGAGCCATGTCGCATGGCAAGATCAAGGCGATCCGCAACTTCTACGAGACCGCCGTGGCTCAGCCGCCGATTCCCGGGACGGTGCTCCTATTCAGCAGTGACATCCTCGATTTCTCCCCGTTGGGCAACTACAAGAACGTAGGCGACCTGAAGGAGCCCAAGGAGAAGTACCTGATCATCGACGGGCAGCACCGTCTGGCTGCGCTGGAGTTCTACATGCGCTCGCACCCGCAGGAGGCGAAGACCATTCATGTGCCCTGCATCATCTTCGATGGGGAGAGCGAGGATTTCGCGGCGGAGATGTTCGTGGTGATCAACAGCACGCCCACCCGGATCAACAAGAGCCACCTGATCGACTTGTACGAGCGCGTGAGCTGGGAACGCCCGGACAAGCGCATGGCGGCCAAGGTGATCGAGCGCCTCTACGGCGAGGATAGCAGCCCGCTTCAGTACCGGATCAACCGCTTGGGCAATCGCAGCAAGCAGGACAAGTGGATCATGCAGGCCGAGCTTTTCAATGAGGTGCATCGCTGGGTGTCGCGCGGATTCGAGAAAGGTGAGAAGGTGAATGATGCCAGCGTGATGCGACGTTACCGCGTCCTGCATGATTTCTTCAAAGCTGCGAAGGCCGCTTTCGGCGAGACATGGGGCGATGCGCGGTACCACGTCACCAAGCCGGTCACCATCAAGGCGCTCATTCGCGTATGCGCCGACTTGAACGCGCGCGATCGCGGTGATGAGGACACGCGCCAAGCGCGCTGGACGCAGCGGTTGAGCAGCGCTTGGGGCGACGTGAAGCGCGACTTCCGCGACGAAGGATTCTACGAGCGCTTCGCGGCCAAGGGCCAGGTGGAGCGCGTGGGCAAAGTGCACAAGTTCCTGAGCGGGAAGCTCGGGCTCTGATCGAATATCGAGATTCAATAATGACGAAGGGGCCGCTTCATATGAAGCGGCCCCTTCGCTGGAAGAGCGCGTTCAGCGAGCGATCACCAGCGCATGCCGTGACGCCCGATCCGAGTCGCGCAGCTCCAGCATGTAGCGGCCCTCGGCAAGTCCCGCCACCGATAGCCGGCTTGTGCCGGTCGGCACCATGCCGAAGTCGCGGGCCACGCGCCCTGATGGATCACGCAGGATCGCATGCGCTGGACGCCCCGTTTCTTGTGAGATATTGACGTGGTCGTTGCTCACCGGGTTCGGGAAGACACCGTACTCCACGCTCATGGCTTGTTCGGTGCCTAAGGTCCAATCCACATCATAGCGCGCCACGACCGCATCGTTGTCCGTTCCTGCCGTGAAGCCGGAGGTGAATCCTGCGAGCATCAATTTGCCATCGAGGTCGATCGTCAAGGCGTTGGCATCATCGAAGTCCTGTTGGATGGAGGTCAGCGTGACGCCATCCGTGCCGAACGACATGACCGGGTCGCCATTCGCTGTAAGTCGCGCCAAGAGGAAGTCGCGTGGCACTCCGAAGCCCGATTCCCCCGACGTGCCGCAAACGATGAGATCACCGTTGGCATAGCGTACGATATCGTAGCCGTAATCCACCGGGTTCGCATCAATGGTCACGATGCCATCAGTATTGAACAAGGGGTCGGCACTGCCATCGCTGCGGATGCAGGCCACGTAGGCGTCGGTTCCTGCTCCTGCGGCAGCCCACCCGGTGACGTACAAACGGGTATCACTGGATGTGATTCCCCATGCCGCATGCCCGATCACCCCGATCGCAGGCAGGACCATTCCCACAGTGCCGAAGCTGATCTCCGGAGCACCATCCTGATCCACCATGAAAAGCATGGACTTCATCACGAAATTGTCGTCGATGTAGCCACCGCCAACCGCGCTTCCATTATCCAAGAGTGTCAGGCAGTTCAGGAGGTCTTCGCCGGTGTATTCGTTGATGGTGATCCCCCCTGCGCCGAAAGAAGCGTCCGGTGTGCCGTCTTCGGAGATGCGCATGATGAAGGAATCTCGATCGAAATCGGCCCCGACCGCACTGCCTGCAAGAATGATCCGATCGCCGTTGGTCACCACGAGGTCCCGTGCTTCGGCCTCCGAATCACTGAGTGCGTAGAGCTTCACACCGTTGTCGCCGAAATTGGCGTCCGGAATGCCGGAGCCATCTGTCCGCACCAGGGGTACCACAGCCTGCGCGAACGTGGGATAGGCGATGCCGGTGACGTAGATGCGCCCCTGGCTATCCAAGCCCATGGCATAACCATAGGCCTCTTCCCCGATGGTGAAGAAGGTGTAACCGGAATTGGTGCCCCATGAAGCATCTAGCGAGCCGTCGTTGAAGAGATGCGCGATGAAAATGGAGTTGTGATCATTGTAGCGCGCCACCCCGCAAATGAGCGACGTGTTGTCGCCGAGCACCATGACGTCATGCGCGACATCGTGGAGGTCGCCTGGTTGGAGCAAGGTGATGCCGCCATTGCCGTAGGTGGGGTCCAGGGTGCCAGACTGAGCCGTGGCCTGGCCGACGAGAGCAGCGAAAAGAATGACCGCGTAGAGCTGTTTCATGGAAGTGGGTTCATGGTAAGGAGGACGAAGATGCGCATTGCATCGGGCATTCCGTCCCCATGATCAGGAGCC
>JAEUSX010000250.1 GCA_016788405.1 Flavobacteriales bacterium | reverse complement strand
GTGCGTTAGCCATCAGAGCACGCCCATGGGCACGCGCTCGCCGCGCCGCCCATCGCATTTGCGCACGCTGTAATTGCTGGCGCATGAGCTCAGCAACAGGATGAGAGCAAGGATCAGAAGGGCTTTCATGCACGGATAACGCAGCGCCTCGACCTCATCGTGCCTTGGCGCTGGGCCGCTCGATGCTTCGCAAAGGGCCGCGATCGTAATCGGCCAAGTCCGCGCGGGCATGCGCTGTCCGGTCACCATCGAATCTAACGGTCGAGTCGGTGGAGAGCTTCACCTGGGCCATGAAGCCGCCTACCGCGACGCGGTCGCAAGCACGTACGAATATCGAATCAGCGCGGACCTCTTCCACGCGATGCAGCGTGTGGCGCTTATCGCTCAGCTTGATCGTCCAGATGTCGCCGACCTGCGGGTGAAGCAGCAATGCGTTCTGGTCAGCACTGTTCCGGTTGAGCTGCGTGATGAACCATGGCAGCACGAAGGCTATCACGCCAGCGCCGATCCAGGTCCAGAGCGGCGTTCGTTTCTCACCTTTCAGTGCATCGAACAGTCCGATGTGCATCGGGCCCAATCTGCTGTGCTTCACCTCATGCTTGCAGGCCAGGCATTCGGTACGCGCGCGCTTGGGCAGCGGGAAGAAAGGTATCCAGAACAGATGCACGTACGGCTGCACTACCAGGAGTTGCACGCTGCCCTCGGTGCCGCAATGGTCACAGGTCCCGGGCAGAAGCTCCCCACGGAGCTTGATGCGCCGGATGCCGTGGATCAGGAACAAGGTCGGTCGGTTCTGCGGCTAGCGGCCCGTGATAGTAAGCTGCTCTAGGTAGATCCGGCTGCGCTCGCTGGCGATGCCGTCCACCGTATGCCCCACGGTGCCGATCAGCATCAGCCCGAGGCCCACGCCCTTCCAAATGGGCGTGCCGCCCATGAAGGCCAGGCAGGCCCCGGCGATTAGCAGCACCGTCCATGCGATCTTCAACGGCAGCCAGGTCTTGTGAACGCCATTCATGCGGGTTGCCTCCTTCGCGAGGAAGGCCGCTGCATCGACCGAGATCTCCTTCGGGAATTGTTCCAGCCGCTGGTTGTTGCTGCGCAGGAGCAAGGGACCGGCACCTGCGCCGAGCAAGCCCACGATGGCCACGGGCACCAGCATGCCGCGCGTGATGGTGCCCGGCTCCGCCACTTTCCAGATAGAGAAGGCGAGCAGCAGGAAAACGATGCCGCCCACCGTGTAGCAGATGGCGCCGAGCCGTTCGCCCTTGTAGTACTCGGTCATGTGGTGCAGGAGATCCATGGTGCAGGGAATGTCCAGCGAAGTTGGCGAATCATCCGGATGGCAAGCTGCCTGCTACACCCTCACCCCATCTCCCGGCACCTTCGCCTCCACCTCCGCGATCGCTTTGATCGTGCGCAGCAAAGAATCCGGCGTGACACTGATGCTGTCGATGCCCAGTTCCACGAGGAACTGCGCGAAGTCGGGGAAGTCGCTGGGCCCCTGGCCGCAGATGCCCACTTTCGTCTTGGTCTTCTTCGCCGTCTCGATGAGCATGCGGAGCATGCGCTTCACGGCCTCGTTGCGCTCGTCGTAGATGTGCGAGACCAGCGCGCTGTCGCGGTCGAGGCCGAGGGTGAGCTGCGTGAGGTCGTTGCTGCCGATGGAGAAGCCATCGATGTATTGCGCGAATTCCTCAGCGAGGATGATGTTGCTGGGGATCTCGGCCATGAGGAACAGCTCGAGGCCCTCCTTGCCGCGTTCCAGCCCGTACTCCTTCATCACGGCCATCACCTTCTTCAGCTCGGTGACTGTGCGGCAGAAGGGAATCATGACCACCACGTTCTTCAGGCCCATCTTCTCGCGCACGCGGCGGATGGCCTTGCACTCCAGGCCGAAGGCTTCCTTGTAGGCGTCGCTGTAATAGCGTGAGGCGCCGCGCCAGCCGATCATCGGGTTCTCCTCATCGGGCTCGAAGTGCTCGCCGCCCAGCAGGCCCTTGTACTCGTTGCTCTTGAAGTCGCTGAAGCGCACGATCACCTTGTTGGGGTAGAAGGCGCTGGCGATCTTGGCGATGCCGTAGCTCAGTCGTTTCACGAAGAAGGTCTCTTCGTCCTCATAACCGTTGATCAGGTAGCTGATCTTGCCGCTGAGGTTCACATCGCCGAGCTCCTTGTGCTGCAAGAGCGCGAGCGGGTGCGCCTGGATGTAGTTGTTGATGATGAACTCCTCGCGCGCGAGCCCCACGCCGGCATTCGGCAGCGCCGCGAACTTGAAGGCCAGGTCAGGGCTGGCCACGTTGAGCATGATGGGCGTCCTGACGTGCGGCAGATCGGCGAGCGAGGTCTCTTCCTTCTGGTAGGGGATGATGCCGCTGTAGATGATGCCCGTATCGCCTTCGCAGCAGCTCGCGGTCACTTCCATGCCGGTCTCGAGCACGTCGGTGGCGTTGCCGCAGCCTACGATGGCGGGCACGCCCATTTCGCGCGCCACGATCGCTGCGTGACAGGTGCGTCCGCCTTTGTTCGTGATGATCGCACTGGCCTTCTTCATGATCGGCTCCCAATCCGGATCGGTCATGTCGGTCACGAGCACATCGCCCTGCTGGAAGTCCTTGCCATCGGTGCTGCCGCCACGGCCATCGAGGCTGAAGAGGATGCGCACCTTGCCTGCGCCCACCTTCGCGCCCACGGCGATGCCTTTGGCGATCACGTTCTCCTTGCCCGTGTGGTTGAGCTTGAACTCCACCACCTTGTCCGCATCGCCGCGGCTGTGGATCGTCTCCGGACGCGCCTGCACGATGAACATCTCTTTGGTCAATCCGTCCACGGCCCACTCCACATCCATGGGGCACCAGGTGCCTTTCTTATCGCTGTAGTACTTCTCGATGGCCACCACGCTCTTCGCCACTTCGAGCGCCTGCTCGTCGGTGATGCAGAAGCGGTTGCGCATGGG
>JAEUSX010000209.1 GCA_016788405.1 Flavobacteriales bacterium | reverse complement strand
GAGGTCGCGCCGCCCGAGGATGCCGCCGAAGACCTTCGGATGCAGCGTCTTCACGCGGCCGCCGAGGATGCTCGGATAGCTCGTGAGGTCCTCCACGGGCGTCACCTTCACGCCAAGGCCTTCGATGAATTCCTGCGTTCCGCCGGTGCTGTAGAGGTGGACGCCGAGCCGGTCGAGTTCTCGGATGATGGGCTCCAGCCCATCCTTGTGGAACACCGAGATGAGGGCGCTCTGGATGCGTTTCTGCCTGTCCAAGTGGGGGTTCGGGAGGTGCCTGGCCTCGCTACGGGCGCAAGTTTACGCCTCCCGTTCAGCCGGTTGCGGAACGCCGCCACCGCCGTTATCCGAAGGTTACCAACAAGGCGCTTCGGCTAGAATCGCAGCCCCACGCCGAAGGTGACGTTCACTACGCGCGTGCCGCTATCGAGCGTTCCATAGCTCACGCTGCCGTCCGGTGCGATCTCGACGCTGCGCGGATCCACGTATTCCACCTGCCCGCCGTTGAGCCGCTCCAATCTGATCTCCGTGTAGAAGTTGCGGCTCGGCGCGTAGTGCAGGCCAGCGGCCCAGCCGATGCTGCCGATGAAGGCGCTGGCGTTGCGCTCTTCGTACGCGTTCTCATCCATGCCGTCCACCTTGATCTCCGTGCGCGTGATGAAATGGCGGGCGCCGGTCATGAGCTCGGCGTACGGGCTGATGCGGCCGTTCAAGGGCTGCAGGCGCAACAGCGCGTGGTAGCCGTACACGTTGCTGCGCACGCGCAGATCGCCGGTGGTGGCGCTCACGCCCTCGATGCTCACCGGCACCTCCTGATTCCGCGCGCCCATGCGCTGCCAGCCGAAATCGAAGCCGTAGCTGAAGGGCAGGCGCCTCATGGGCATGGTGAAATTGGCGCTAAGGCCGGCCATCTGCCTGCCCCAGGCATCATCGAACTCGCCGATGGGAATGCCTACTTCGAAACCTCCGCCCAAGGTCGATGGGCGATCGCCCCAGCGATGATCGCGGCGAGCATCGCGTTGCGCCGAAGCGGTCAGGGTGAGCAGGAGGATGGGGAGGGAAAGGACGAAGCGCATGGCGTTGCGGTTGGGTGCGCTCCGAGGGGCCAAAGCCTGTGCCGAATGCCGCCGGGCCTGCCCGCCACCGGCCGGTACCTTGCGCGCCATGGGCTTCGAGCTAGGTCCGGAATGGGCGGCTGCGGGATTGATCGGGCTCTTCCTCGCTTCGTTCCTGGCGGCGACGGTGCTGCCCTTCAGCTCAGAAGCGGTGCTCCTCGCGATGCTCGCGGGTCCCTGGTCGCCGTGGGAATTGCTGCTCATTGCGAGCCTCGGCAACTGGCTGGGCGGCATGAGCAGCTACGGGCTGGGACGCCTGGGCGACCTGACGCGCATTGCGCGCTGGCTCCGCACCGACCCGGAAAAAGCACGAAGCTGGCCGGCGCGCGTGCAGCGTTACGGCGCGTGGGCAGCACTGCTCTGCTGGCTGCCCGTCATCGGCGATCCCATCGCCATTGGCCTGGGACTGGGGCGCGCGCACCTTGGCCGTACGGCGGTCTTGATGCTGCTGGGCAAAGCCGCACGGTATGGCGCGCTGCTGCTCACTTGGGGCGCGCTCGGTGGCACTTGAAAAGCGGAAGGCCCCGCCGAAGCGAGGCCCTCCTGACTGAGCGGGCAATTTGCGATGTACCGTGCTCAGTAGGCGGTGTTCTGCGGGTCCCAGTTGGTCCAGCCGGTGGTCCAATCCTCGCTGCCGAAGGCGCCGCGGTAGGCGACGGGCGCGAAGAAGGAATCCGTGAGCGGGCTCCAGCTGAAATCGGCGCCGCTCTGGAGCGGGCTGCCCACCTGCGGGCGGAAGTTGGGTCCGCTCAGGTTGAAGGGGTCGTTCAGCATGAGCTCGGCGTTGGTGGCGAGCACGCTGTTGTTCCAGCCTGCGGTGTTCACCCACGCGGTGATGGCGGCCTGGTCCCAGGTCTGGCCGCTGGGCACATCAATCGGCGTGGCCATGCCCGCGAGCACGTTGCCGCGGAACATCAGGTCGCCGTTCGTGGCGTTGGCCTGCGTGCTGTTGCCGTCGATGTAGAGGCCTGTGGGGTAGCCGGCGAAGACGCTGTTGAACACGCGGCTCTGCGTGTTGCGGCGCAAGTGCAGCGCGCGCTTGTAGAGGCTGTTGATGGAGGTGCCGGCGTCCACTTGGGGGCCGAACACGCTCACGTTGCTCCACGTGCCTTGGGTGTAGGGCGAGGCGCTGTTGCCGGCCGCGTCATTGTCGCACTCGAATCCATTGCTGCTGCTCTGGTCGGCGATGGCGGGGTCGCGGAGGCTCACGGCGAACTGGCCCTTGCCCTGCCAGCCGAAGTCCTGGTCGAAGTCGTCGTCCCAGCCGCGGAAGGCCACCAGGTGCTTCACATTCACGGTGCCGCCGAAGAACTCGAAGCTGTCGTCGCCGCTGTAGCTCACCTGCACATGGTCGATCGTGGTGCCGCTGCCCACCGCGCCGAGGGTGAGGCCGTTGATCTCCTGGTTGGGCTGGAAGGCGATGCCGCAGAACTCGATGCGCACGTAGCGCAGGATGCCGCTGTTGTCACTGGCGTTGGTGCCGCCGTACTGCGCATCCGGCCCGCCCTCGATCACGGGATCGCTGGGCTGGTTGTGCGGCGCCTGGCCGCAGATCACGATGCCGCCCCAGTCGCCGTAGCTGCGTGAGCCCACCGGCTGGTTGCTCGTGAAGACGATGGGCTGGCTGGCGGTGCCATCGGCGTTGAGCCTGCCGCCGCGACGGACGATCAAGGTGCCCTTGCTGTCCTTATCGCCTTTGACGATGGTGCCCGGTTGCACGGTGAGCGTGGCGCCACCGTTCACGTAGACGAAGCCCTTCAGCAGCCACTTGGTCCCGCTGGTGAAGGTGAAGTCCACCTCGGTCTCGCCCTCCACCTGCTGCACGCCGCCGCCCAGGTCGGTCACGGTGAATTGCTTCACGGTGCTGTACTCGCAGCAGCAGTCCTTGTCGGCATCGGCGTCGTAGTTCAGCGCTGCGGGATCGGTGCAGCCTTCCTTCTTCTTGCACGCGGGCAGTGATACGGCCGCGGCTCCGAGGAGCAGCAGGCTCAATGAGTGGTTCTTCCAGTGGTTCATGCGTCTTGTTTCGTTATCGGTTTCGCGGGGCGAAGTGAGCGCGGCTGCGTTAGCGAGCGGTCATCGTGTTGTTATGCGATCACGAAATCACATTATCCTTTCGTTAAGCGAGCCGCTCAACGGCGCGGCTCAGAAGCGCGCGGTGAAGCCCACGGTGAAATAGGCGCCCCTTCGGAAGCTCATGATCTGCTCGTCCTTCCGGCCGATGCGCCGGTCGCCATCGCTGTCCTGCACCAGCAGCACGCGCTGGTTGAGGATGTCCTGCGCGGCGAGCTTGAGCTCCAGGCGCCTGCCCAGGCCCTTGGTCACGGCCACGTCGATCACGTTGCGCGGCATCTCGTGGATGTCGGGCGTGCCGTAGGTGCCCACCGCGAAGAGACGCGGGCCGATCACGTTGTACAGGATGCTGCCCTGGAGCTGGCGCTCGCGGTCCTGGTAGTACAGTCCGGCATTCACGATGTAAGGGCTCTGGCCCATGAGCGGACGCTGCTGCTGCTGTCCGGCGGCCGCGTCCCCGAGATCCACGCGCGTGACGATGTACGCCGCGTTCATCGTGATGCCGATGCGGCTGAGGAGGCCATGCTCGAAGACCGTGCTGAGCGAGCGCCGCGCCTCCACTTCCGCGCCCACGCTGGTGGCGCTGCGGGCGTTGCCGAAGGTGAAGTTGCGCGTGCCGCCGCTGCCGGCTCCGGGCAGGAAGAACATCTCGATCGGGTCGGTGAAGCGCTTGTAGAACACCCCCGCGCTGATCACTTCGCCGACGGCCGGGTAGAACTCGTACCGCGCGTCGAGGTTCTGCACCGTGGCCACGCGCAGGCTGTCGTTGCCGCGCAGCACGTTGTTGAAGCTGAAGTCGTAGAAGGCGAACGGCGCCAGCTCGCGGAATTCCGGCCGGTTCACGGTGCTGGCGTAGCTGATGCGCACCTGCGCGCGCTCGGTGATCTGGCGCGAGGCGCTCAGCGAAGGAAGGATGCTGAGCACGGGGTTGTTCACCAGCACGCGTCGTCCGCCGAAGGTGCGGCTCTGCAGCTGCTGCGTGTTGTGCTCCGCGCGTGCGCCTGCGCTGATGGTGGTGTTGCTGTTGATGGAGATCGTCCCGCCGAGGTAGGCGGCGTAGAGCTTGTTGGAAGCGGTGTACCGGTCGCTGGGGTTGGTGCCCTCCTCCAGCTTGAAGCCGGTGGTGCCGTTGATGTTCTCCGGCGCGAAGACCTGATCGAGCGGCTTGAAGGCCAGGCTCTGATCGTAGGTGATGAGATTGGCGGCGCGGAAGCTCATCCAGCGCGCTTCGAATTCCCGGTCCTTCAATTCGGCGTAGACGCCCGCGCGGATCTTGGCGGAGATCCGTTCGCCTTGCAGCTTGCGCTCGTAGTCGATGCGCCCCGTCTTCACCTGCTCGTTCATGTCGCTGAAGAAGCGGCCGGCATCGAGGGTGGTGGCGCCGGGCGGGATGATGGTCTGGAACGGCGTGTCGGCGTCGCCGGTGTTGATGTCGCGAACCGTGCGGATGCGGCGGAAGTCGGGTTCCTTGCTCCAGGCCAGGCCATAGCCGGCGGTCCATTCCAATTTGCTGTCACCGCCTTGGAGCTCATGGCTGCCATGCAGCTGCCCGCTGTAGATGGTGCGCTGCTGGTAGCGGAAGGCGTAGTTGCGCACCTCGAACTGCTCCTCGAAGTTGCGGCCCGTGCGCAGGGTGGCCTGATCGGTGCCTTGCTGCGTGAACAGATTGCGGAATTCGAGCTTGGACCGGCTGCCCAGGAGCAGGCTGAAGTTGCTCAGGGCGCTGACGCGGGCCTGCTGGATGTTCTCGTTGTCGCTGTAGTTGTAGATGCTGTCGCTGCGGCCGAGCTCGGGATCGTACACGTTGTAGTTGTAGTTCTTGGCCGTGTAGCTCAGCCGGGTATTGCTGTAGCTGATGCTGGTGACGTTGCCTCCGCGGATTCGCGAGTCGGCCTTGCCGATGCGGCGGGAGAGCAGGAGGCTGAAGCGCTGGTCGGGAGCAGCAGTGCTGCGCTGGGCGCTCCAATTGTTGCTCAGCGCACGTCCGGCGTTCTGAAGCGCCTGGGCATTGAGGCCGCGCATATCCGACGGGAAGGCGGCGGGAAGCGAACGGAGGCCGTCGTCGTAGCCGAGCCAGTCGGTGCTGCTGCGCTGGCTGCTGTTGAAGTCGGAGAAGGTGGTGCCGTTGCGGAACGAGGCCCCATAGTCCACGCGCACGCTGTTGGAGTCGGGCACGTTCACGGTGTAGAGCTTAATCACGCCGCCGGCGAATTCGCCCGGCAGCTCAGCGGCGCCGCTCTTGTAGATCATCACACGGTCCAGCGCGCCGCTCGGGAGCACATCGAAGCTGAAGGCACGCTTGTCCGGCTCCAGGCTGGGTGCCATGACGTCATTCAGCATCACGGTGTTGTAGCGGTCGGCGAGGCCACGGATCATGATGAAGCGATCGCCCACCATGGTGACGCCGGGGATGCGCTTCACCACATCGCCGGCCGTGCGGTCCTGGCTCTTGGCGATCTGCTCGCGGCCCACCCCGTTCACCACCTGCTC
>JAEUSX010000203.1 GCA_016788405.1 Flavobacteriales bacterium | reverse complement strand
GTTGGGCACGCTGGTGGGGTTCGAGTACCAATCACCTCCGCCTGCGTATTTGAGCACGGCCAGTTTATAGCTGCCTTGAGCCGAGGCGCTTGAAGCGATCATTGCCGGCAGCAGGAACAGAAATAGGACGCGCATCATCGGGGGCCGAAGTTATCCCGGCTGATGCAGGCTCATCCATGCACAGGCGGCGATGGCGGCGGTCTCCGTGCGCAGCCGCGCGCCACCCAAGGTCACGGCCATGGCGCCGTGCGCGCGCATCTGCTCGGCTTCCGCCGCGGTGAAGTCCCCTTCGGGGCCGATCAGCACCAGCGCGCTGCTCCCGGGTTCATAGATGTCCCGGAATGGCAGGCTGTGCTCCGCGAGCCAGCCGAAGAAGCGCTGCTGCGGAAGCGCCTCGGTCAAGAGGTCGCTGAGCGGCGTGAGCGGATCGATCTGAGGCAGCCATGCACGCTGGCTCTGCTTCATCGCGCTGATGGCCACCCGCTCCAAACGATCGATGCGCGACCGGGCGCGCTCGGTGCGCGTGGTGGCCAGCGGTGTGATGCGGTCCACCCCGATCTCCACGGCCTTCTCCACCATCCACTCGAAACGATCGGCCTGCTTGGTGTGGGCCACGGCAAGGTGGATCCGCGCATTCCGCTCAACTCCCAGTTCGGCGGATTCCAGCACCATGGCCACGCAGCGCTTGCGGCTCACGTCCACCAATTCGGCCTCGGCCCGGGTGCCCCGGCCATTGAGCAGTCCGATGCGCTGACCCACCCCGAGGCGCAGCACCTGGGTGGCATGATGCGCTTCTTCCTCCGGCAGGTTCACCAGGCCGGTTTCCAGATCAGGGCAGAAGAACAGGTGCATCAGCAGCGGGGCGCTAATCGACGAAGGCCGAAGTAAGCGAGCGCCAGGGCCGCGATGAAAAGGAAAGCGCCCATCGTCGGCGAGAAGCCAGCCTCCACAGGCCAACCGGCACCATGGAAGGCCCGTGCACGGATCAGTGGCATCACCATGCTCACCAACGGATTCCGCTCTTCCGTCGGAAGGCCGTGGCCGGTGGTGAGCTTCGCGGCGACCGCGCAGCCCAGTCCGAGCGTGCCCATGGCGATGGCCGCTCGCGTGAAGCGCGGTCGGATGGCCAGGGCGGGCAAGGCGCGCACGAGCAGCAGCACAGGCACCGGTGTGAGGTAGCGCGGGCCGTAAGCCCATCCGCCCCACCAGGTGGCGTGCGTGAAAAAGACAAGGATCAGTGCGATGGACGGAAGGACGAACGGATCTCGCAGCGCTGACGACCTGATGAGTCGCGTCTTTTCGGTCCATGCAAGCAGCAGCACGACGATCAGCGCAGGCGCGTAGAAGAGCAGGCCCCGGTAAGCGCTCACCGTGAGACCCAGGAAGGCATCGGGCTGCCACGTGGCGAAGCCGTATCCTTCACGCATCACCCCATAGTTCACCGCATGCGCGCTCGGGAAGGTGAGGAATGAACCGGTGACCGCATGATTGTTGAGCATCGTGATGGCCGCTCCTGGGATCAGACCCGCGATGAAGCGTAGCAGGCCTTTCCGCGTGATGAGCTCCTGCACCAGCCAGACCGCCACAACGAAGAGCAGCGAGGCATCGCAGGCAACACCCATCCCGGCCCAAAGCCCAGCGCGTAGACGGTGCTCATCGCGCAGCGCCAGCGCCGCCAGCAAGGCGAAGAGCGCTGCGGGCAGGTGGTTGAAGAAGCTCCCGCTGTACACGAAGAGGAAGGAGCCCATCAATGGGACGATGGCCAGTTCCCAAGGAGCGTTGCATCTGATCCTCTTCAGCTCCACAAAGGCGATGAACAGGATCAGCGCCATGGGCAGGCTGCCGAAGAGGAAGCCACCGAGCATCAGGATCCGTGTGTCCACCGGGTCTTCCGACGGCTCCACGATGCCGATCACGCGCGCCATCTTCCAAATGGCGGCCACGGTGCAGGTGGGCAAAGGCGCCTTGTCGCTGAAGTACCGGTCGCCGGTGCGGGCCTTGTCACCCGTGAGCTCGTGGTGCGGCGTGATATCCAGTCGACCTTCCTCCACGAGGGAGCGCACCGCGAGCGCGCGGCTCACGGTGTTGTCATCGCGCACGGTCTCGATGTGCCACGAGCACAGGGCCAGCAGGAGCATGAACAGCGCGATGCGGGCGGACAGGGACGATCGGACGGCGGTCATGCGCGTCGCAAGGAACGAGATCGGCTGAAGCGGGAAGGCAATGCACCTTTGCCAGCCAATCGCTCAACCCTCGACCTGATCCGCATGACGCTCATCCGCTCCATCTCCGGCATCCGTGGCACCATCGGCGGCGCGCCGGGCACAGGACTCACCCCGCTCGATGTCACTCGGTACACGGCGGCATTCGCATCGCTCATGCGCAGCCGCGCCGCAGGCGGCGCCCGGCCCGCCATCGTCCTGGGACGCGATGCGCGATTGAGCGGACCGATGGTCGCCGACCTGGTGCGCGGGACGCTGGTCGGGCTCGGGATCGATGTGATCGACTTGGGCCTGGCCACGACGCCGACGGTGGAAATGGCCGTACCGGGTGAAGCCGCGATCGGGGGCATCATCCTCACGGCGAGCCATAATCCTGCCCAGTGGAATGCCCTGAAGCTGCTCAATGCGAAGGGCGAGTTCATCAGCGCGGCCGATGGCGCTGAGGTGCTTCGCATCGCGGAGAGCGATGCGTGGCAGGCGGCCGAAGTGGAGCGACTCGGACTGGTGCGCAACGATGATTCATGGACGAAGCGCCACATCGAGGCGATACTCGCGCTGGACCTCGTGGACGCCAAGGCCATCGCGGCGAAACGGTACAGCGTGGTGCTGGATGCGGTGAATAGCGTTGGCGGCGTGGCCGTGCCGATGCTGCTCGATGCCCTTGGGGTCGAAGTCATCCGGATCCATTGCGAGCCGAACGGACGCTTCCCGCACAATCCTGAGCCGTTGCCTGAGCATCTCGTGGACCTGTGCGCCACGGTGCGCGATCGGAAGGCCCATCTGGGCATCGCCGTCGATCCCGATGTGGACCGATTGGCGCTGGTGTGCGAGGATGGCAGCCTCTTCGGCGAGGAATACACGCTCGTGGCCTGCGCGGACCATGTGCTGGCGCATCGGCACGGGGATACGGTGAGCAACCTGAGCAGCACGCGCGCGCTGGATGACGTGGCGGAGCGCCATGGCCGGAAGCGACACGCCAGTGCCGTGGGCGAGGTGAATGTGGTGGAGCGCATGCGCCAGGTCGAAGCGGCGATCGGAGGCGAGGGCAACGGTGGAGTGATCCTCCCTGAGCTCCATTACGGCCGTGATGCGCTGGCAGGCATCGCCCTCTTCCTCACCCTGCTGGCCAGGAGCGGCAAGAGCTGCCTGGAGCTGCGGCGCACGTATCCGGATTACTTCATCAGCAAGAACAAGATCGAGCTGTCGCCCGGCATGGATGTGCAGGGCATCGTGGACGCCATCGGCGCCAGATACAAGGATCAGCCGCACAGCACCGTCGACGGCTTGCGCATCGAATTCGGGAGCACGTGGGTGCATCTGCGGCGCAGCAACACCGAGCCGATCATCCGCATTTACGCGGAGGCGGGCAGCATGAAGGACGCCGATGCGCTCGCTGGCAGGATCATGAGCGAGCTGCGCGAGATCGCGGGCCCGGTGGGGCAACCGGGATAGATTTGCGGCCGAACCATGGGCATCCGCGCGCATGGTCGCAGGAGCTCATGCAGCGCATCTACCTCGACAACGCCGCCACGACGCCACTGGCACCGGAAGTCTTCGATGCCATGGTGCCTTACCTCAAGGAGCACTTCGGCAATCCATCCGCGATACATGCCTTCGGTCGCAAGACCCGTGCGGCGGTGGAGCAGTCGCGGCGGACGATCGCCAGGCTGCTGAACTGCGCGCCGGGCGAGATCATCTTCACCAGCGGAGGCACGGAGGCGGACAATATGGTGCTCCAAGGCGCCGTGCGCGACCTGGGCGTGAAGCACATCATCACCAGCCCCATCGAGCACCACGCTGTGGAGCTCACCGCGCACGCCATCGAAGGCGCGAGCAGCGCCGAGGTGCATTGGGTGCGATTGCATCCCGATGGCCGTCCGGACCTCGGTCATCTGGAGGAATTGCTCAAGGCGACCCAGGGGAAGGGCGTCCTGGTTTCGTTGATGCACGCCAACAACGAGATCGGAACGCGCATCGACCTCGACGTCATCGGCAGCCTGTGCCGCAAGCACGGGGCGCTGTTCCACAGCGATACGGTGCAGACCATGGGGCACTACCGGTTCGATCTGGAGCGCACGCCGGTGGATTTCATCACCTGCGCGGCGCACAAGTTCCACGGTCCGAAGGGCACAGGCTTCCTGTACATGCGCAGCGGCGCTGGACTGAAGCCGATGATCCTTGGCGGATCGCAGGAACGCAACATGCGGGCAGGCACGGAGAACATCGCGGGGATCGCGGGACTGGCGAAAGCGATGGAGCTGGCCTACGACGACCTTGAAGGCCACCAGCGCCACGTGCAAGGCTTGAAGGACCTCATGATGAAGCGCTTGAAAGAGGAGATACCCGGCGTTGGCTTCAACGGCGATGCCAGCGCGGATGCGCTCTACACGGTGCTCAGCGTGCGTTTCCCGGACGATGGCCGGAGCGAGATGCTGTTGTACAACCTCGACATCGAAGGCGTGGCGTGCAGCGGAGGCAGCGCGTGCAGCAGCGGGAGCAACAAAGGCAGCCACGTGCTGGGCGCGCTCTATCCAGAGCGGCCTGGCGCGAACATCCGCTTCTCGTTCAGCCGCTACAGCACGACCTCCGAGGTCGAGCATGCGGTGACCGTGCTGAAGCGGATCCTCCAGTTGGAGGCGGTGAGGGCCTAGCCTCAGCCAAGCTGCACGCTGGTCATGCTGATGCTGCCCATCACGGTGCGGTCGTTGAACAGCTTCACCGGCTCGTCCTTCGCCTTCATGCCCAGCACATGGAGCAAGGGGAGGAAGTGCTCGCGGGTCGGTATGCTCAGCTGGAACGCACGGCCTTGCTGCTCGTAGGCTACCAGTGAACTGAAGTCTCCGGATTCGATCGCCCGTTTCATACGCTCATTCGCCTCGATGGCCCAATCGTACCCGCTGTCGGGGTTCCGCCAATCGATCACGCCAAGGTTGTGCACCATGTTCCCGCTGCCGATCACTAGAACGCCTTTCCTCCGGAGCTTGGCGAGCTCTCGGGCCAGGTCGAAGTGCTGCTGCGCGCTCATGGCGCGATCGAGGCTGAGCTGCACGACGGGCACGTCGGCATTCGGGAAGAGGTGGGTGATCACGCTCCAAGCGCCGTGATCGAGTCCCCACGCATGGTCGACTCCGATGTGCTGGCTGGTAGCCGCTGCCTGTGCTTCGTTCACAAGCGGAGCGCTGCCGGGAGCGGGGTACTGCACGTCGAATAGCGCTTGCGGGAAGCCTCCGAAATCGTGGATCGTGCGCGGCCGCTCCATGCCGGTGACGAATGTGCCGCGCGTTTCCCAGTGCGCGCTGATGCACAGGATCGCGTCAGGCCTCGGGACATTCCTCCCGACCGCCTGCCAGCCGCGCGAGAACTCATTGTCCTCGATGACGTTCATCGGGCTGCCATGGCCCAGGAAAAGCACGGGCATCGTTGGGGTGGAAGGAAGTCCGTCCACGGCACGGGCGAAATCGCGCAGGGTCGAGGAGGCGCCGAGGGGAGCGAGTGACATGAGTTGAATGGCGCGTCGTCGATGCATCGCGCGACGAAACTAGCTCAAGGAGGAAGGGTTGAATCCGTGGTGAGCGGCCATGACCGCGAGGTCAGGCTCCAGTGCGCGCCACGCGCTTGCGATGCAGCACGTACGCGGCCATCAGCATGAGAATGAAGATCGTCATGGGCGCCCAGAGGCTTATCGGGTCGCCGAGCGCGATGAAGGAGAATGCCGCCGTGGCCAGATCGATGAGGAAGCCGAAATAGGCCCATTCCTTCACGCGGACCGGCACTTTGGGCAGAAGGATCGCGATCGCACCGATGATCTTGAAGACGGAGATCCACCGTATGAAATAGAGCGGATAGCCCAGGTGATCATGGAGCAAGGCAACGGCTTCAGGCATCAACGTGATGCCGCCGTAGCTGCTGAAGATCATGAAGGCGCTGAAGAGCGCTGTGACGATCCAGTACGCGAGGTGAAGCCGCTTCATGCGGTGGTTCGCGGGTTGAAGGGTGGGGTGGTCGTGGATTGTTCACTCAACAGCGCTTGGAGCCTGTCCATGTTGTCCTCGTTCGCGCGCTCGATGAACGTCCGGATCGGCGCGAGTTCCTCGGCTGTATCGAGGCGCATCGTCCAGTCGACGCGGGTTCCTGCGGGAGTTTCGGTGAAGCGGACCATCGCCTTGTAGAAGTGCATCTCCCGCAGGTGGTCGAACTCCAGGAAGGAGGGAGATTCGATCCGTTTGAAGACGCAGGCATTGTTGAAATCCATGCCGTTGGGGCCGTGCATGGTGAACTCCCAGAGGCCCTCCGGCTTCAGTTCAAAGCGATGGAAGGTGCTGGTGAAACCCTTCGGGCCCCACCAACGCGCGAGTCGTGCGGGATTCGTCCAGGCTGCGAAGACACTTTCGCGCGGAACGGGGATCAGGCGTGTGGTATGGACTTCCCGCTCGTTCATTTCTTCCTCGAGACTTTCGTCGCGACCTTCCTCGGAGCGGTCCGTGCCTTCAAGGGCCAACGCGCTTCGATCTCCGCCAGTTTGGCCTTCACGATGTCTTTCACCAGCGCTGCGGGCAATGGCTTCTCCGGCGTGAACTGGATGGCGCCCTTGCTCACCGTGAAGTCCTTCAAGCGGTCCTTGAACCCGGCGGGCACCGCACCATAGAGGGCGAGGTGCTTCTTCGCCGCACCGAGGTAGAGCATCGGATGGTCGTTGTACTTGAAGCCCGGCAATCCATACCCGAAGTGCTCCTCCGCATCCCGTGCAGCGTTCAGGATCTGCTCACGCAGCCTCTCGAGCGCTGCGCGCTGGCCTTCTGGAAGCAGAGCCAGATACTCCTTGGTGGTCGTGGGCTTCGTCAACAGGTTTCGCATGTCCTTGTCGTTCTGGGTGGATCTGGTTCAACATGAGCAAGGTGGTGGCCCCACGGTGCTCAAGCGTGATCTCCATGATGCATTGGTTCAGCGTTCAGCTCACGATCCAATTCAGCTCGGTCCGGTACTCGCTCGGGCTCTTCACCTCGTCCGGGTTGTTCAGGTACCGCTCCCAGAACCTTCCCGTCTCGCCGTGTCCGTTAT
>JAEUSX010000201.1 GCA_016788405.1 Flavobacteriales bacterium | reverse complement strand
GCCGCCCTGGATGGCCGTCCAGAGGCTTGAAGGCGTGGCGTCGAAGGCATCCCCCGCTTCGCGACGCAACACCGAACTGCTGAGCTGCGTCGTGTTCCCGAGGCAGATGGTCGCTGGCTGCGCGCTCGCTTGAAGGTCGATGATGGCACCCGGTTGCACGCTTACCAGGATGCTGTCGGTAAGCGTGCCGCATCCCGCGGGGCTCTCCACATGCACGCCGTACCAGGTGGTGGCCATGGGCGAGGCGACGGGGGCTGAGGAGCCCGGATCGTTCAAGGAGTATGCGGGCCACCAGTCGATGCTGAACCACGCCGGGTCCGGTGGCGGCACCAAGGCCAGCTGCACAGGCTCGTACTGGCACACGTTGATGCTGGGCAGGCCATTTGACGTGAGCAAGGTGGGAATCGTGAGCGGCATGCCCACGTTGTAAGTGAACTCACGCGGACAGCCGCTCACCGGGAGCAATCCGCTCACGCGATAGGCCTCGGTCTGTGTCGGCGTGATGGTGATGCTGTTTCCTATGCCGATCACGGTGTAGGGGTCGCTCATGGCAACCCATTCAGCATTGTTCAAGGGCTCAGGGCTGTTCAGGGTGATCGTGCCCGTCCCGCACACGATGCTGTCCTCCGGAATGCTCTGATAGGCGATGTCGTTCACGCTGAACGCATAGCTCTCGCCGAAGCCGATGCCCAGCGCATAGGCTTGGAAGCCCGCCGCGCACGTGATGCGGTGGGTGCCCGCTGCCACCGGCACTTTGGCGTGCGAGCGGTTCGCGCAAGCGGAATAAGGCTGGAAGAGCGCGGGATTCACCGGCACCCCATCAATCTGCACCTGGTTCACGGCGGTGGTGGGAACCACGAGGCTCACGCTGTGCTGATTCACCTGGGCGCTGTTGCTCGTGGCGTAGAGCGCGCTTCGCGAAACGCGCTCCTCGGGTGAGAGCAGCAGCAAGGAAGGATCACCATTACCCGCGCAGCTGTAGCCTTCGAGCACCTGAGCCACGCTCACTGGCAAGGACGCTTCGATGCAGACCGCCGCCGTGGCGCCATTCACTTCATGCCGCTGCCCCGCGTTCAGCAAGATGGGCGCGCCACCGCCGATCGTCACCAGGGTGTTGTCCTGATGGGCCATCACGCGGTAGGTCACGCTGCTCGCGCCCTGCACCTGCACGGTGTGGTAGCGCGTGCCCCATGCGGTGATGGGCAGGCATTGCTCGAAGATGTGGTCACAGGCCGAACAGCCGTTGGGCGATGTGCCGCACATCGAGCCGCCGAGCACCACGAAAGGACGGCAAGGCCCGCTCTGTGCCGTGGCTTCGATGAGCGTTCCGGTCAGATTGAGCTGATCGGTCGCGGCTTGCACCTGGTAGGCCTCGCCCGCGTTGAGATTGATGATGTACGGAATGCCGGCGGCATGACCTCCTGCCGTATTCGCGGAAGGCGTGATCCTGACTTGGGTGCCGTCTTCAATGGCAAGCACGGCGAATTCGCTCTTATGCAGGTTGTTGAAGTTGGGGAGTCCATGGTGCGCGTCCACGCGGTACAAGGTGCCCAGCGCTTGTTCCGGCAGGACCTGGCTGAGGTCATGCGTGTAATTCTGGAAGCTGGCCATGTGCACGTTCACGCTATCCAGGGTCTGCACAAGAACGCCACGCCCCTGCACGGTTTCTGTCCCGGTCAGTTCGGCGGAGGTGGGCACGTCGACGATGGCCACGCTATTCGCTCCGACCGTGAATGGCTGGTTCCAGCCCAATAGCGGGATGCTCACGGTGCCACTTGTGGCGTTGCTGCTCGCAATGTGGATCCTGAGGAACTGAGCGCCGAAGCCGTTCTGCATGTACGTGGTCCAGAATCGCTTGCCACGCGTAGGGAGCTCGGTGCTGGTCTGCGCTGCGACGGTGGCGCACAGCGCAGAAGCGCTGACCACCAGGATGGCTTGCCGGAGCACGGACTTCAATCGGTTCGAGGTCATCCAAGCCGCGGAAGAGCGGATTCGCGGCGACCCTTCTACGGATCATTGCCCGGCGGGTTCCCATGGGATCCCCTCGGATCATAGACTCATCGCGACCTCAGGTCCCAGCTGATGCCCAGGTCCCATCCGGCCCTGACATTCGTGGGCTCCGAGTGCAGGAATACACGCTCAGGTTGCTGTTGAAGGGACCATCGCCCCGGATTCCATCGCCCGTCGCCGTTGGTGTCGACGATGAGTCGAATCGTATGATTGCCGGGCTCCAAGCGCTCCCAATCCACCCGTGTGCCGTTCCTCACGCCCAGCGCGCGCCGCACGATGCGGCCGCCTTGGTCGAGCAGTTCGAGGATGCACGGTCCGATGTCGTCGTCGGCGATCAGCGTCACGCGCAGAATGCCGAATGCGCTCTCCGGTGCAGGTCCGACCGCAAGGCGCAAGGTGTCGGGCGCGCCGCCATAGATGTCTCGCAGTGCCTTGGGCAGAACGGTGAGCATAGCCTTCGGCGGGATGGCGTCCAGTGCCTCGATGAGGACTCCACGCGCATCGTTCGGGTCCTTCATCGCGGTGAACGCCATGTCCACGCTGTCGACCTGGAGCCTGATCGCTTCCGCGCGCAACTCGCTCAACGGTCGAGATGCGCGCAGGCGCAGCATGCGGCCGGTCGCTGGACCTGGTTGCGGCTTTACCTTGAGCGCGAATGGCATGGGCTTGATCGCACGGTAGCGAAGGGTGTCGAGCGTGGCGGCTTCAGTTCGCGCTTCAAAGCGGCCTTCACTCAAGGCAGTGGTGTCCGAGGGCCATAGCAGCACGGTATCGCGCATGCTGTTCCATTCACTGCTCCACGATAAGCGTCCGCCTTCGCGCGCCACGTCACGCAGATCCAAACGCTCGGCCGGAAGCGCCAGGGCGATGCGAAGGGCGCGGTCCTCCAGCACCTCCGCGCTCAGGATGCGCTGCGTCGTGCTGGCTTCCTGGAACAAGTGCAGCGATGTCTCCTCCGCAAGGCTGTCATTTCGCCCAACGGGCGTGATCACGGCGGGTGAGAAGGCGATCTCCTCGGCAGGCAGGTCGAACCGGTAGTTCCCGTTGAGGTCCTTCAGCGCTGCGATCCGAAGACCGGGCAGTGGGAGGTAGGTGAGGGCAAATCGGCCGCCCTTGCTTGTTCGAGTCACGAACATCGGCCGGCCCTTCGTGAACGATGACGTGTCCTGCGCATCGTAGGCCATCACCAAAGCGTCCTCCACCGGCGCACCAGAGAACGCGTGCGTTACCGTGCCTGTGACCGAAAGGCTGTCGACCGCATCTCCTGTGCTGAGCGCGTAGGTGAGTC
This sequence comes from Flavobacteriales bacterium, assembly GCA_016788405.1. GTDB lineage: Bacteria > Bacteroidota > Bacteroidia > Flavobacteriales_F > PHOS-HE28 > PHOS-HE28. The sequence goes on along the minus strand of JAEUSX010000201.1, from coordinate 22,401 downwards.
CTCGTGCGGGGTTGCGTTCTGACAGATCCTGGACGGCTTCGCCGATGGCGAAACTGTACGTGGTATTCGGACGAAGCTCATTCTTCCAGCTCACCGTCACCTCACGCGCACCAGAGACACTGATGGTGGGCGGCGGGTCCATCGGTGGTGAAACGAGCAGGCCCCCTTTGGGCCGATTGACCTGAACGCGCTCATCGAACAGCATCACGAAGCGGTCACCGGCGAAGCGCACCGTGCCCGATGGCGGTGACGCCTCCTCCAGGATCGGGCCTTCTTCATCCTTGGGCCCTCCGCTGATTTCGCGCACTTGGGCGCAACCGCAGCAAAGAAGCGCGGACAGCAAGGCAAGCCCGGCTCTTCTCATTCGAAGAGCGGTTGCAGCGTCTCGCACAATGTCTCCAGGCCATGCACATCCACGGTGCCGAAGTCATCGGGCACCTCGCTGTCAATATCAAGCACGGCCGCCACGCGCCCATCCCGTGCCCGGATCGGCACCACGATCTCCGATCGCGAATGCGGGCTGCAGGCGATGTGGCCTGGGAAAGCGGAAACATCAGGCACCACGAGCGTGCGTTCTTCCTTCCATGCGCTGCCGCACACGCCCTTGCCGTAGGTGATGCGCGTGCAAGCCACGGGGCCTTGGAACGGGCCCAGGACGAGCTCAGCGCCCGCCACGCGGTAGAAGCCCACCCAGTGCCAGCCGAACGTGTCGTGGATGAGCGCGCTGAAGTTGGCCATGGCTGCGATCAGGTCGCGCTCATCGTCCAGCAATTGCGCCCATTGCGGGCCCAATGCATCGTAAGCGGCTACGCGTTCCGCGCTGTTCTTCTTGGAGGTGGTCGTCATGCGGGGTGAACGGGCGGCGAAAATACCCGCTAAGCGCAGGCTGCCGCGAAGAGGCTAACCCGCGTGCCGGGCGTGGCGAGCAGGACCGTTGCGCATGCTTCAGCCGTTGCGCCGGTGGTCACCACATCATCCACGAGGAGCACATGCCTGCCGCGCAGCACGGCTTCATCCTGCACCACGAAGGCCTCCTTCACATTGCTCCAGCGCGCAAGACGGCCCTTGCGCGTCTGCGTCGAGGTGCGTTCCACGCGTTGGAGGCAGCGATGCAGCGGCTCCAGCGGAAGGACTTCGCGAAGGCCATCAGCGAGCAGACGGCTCTGGTTGTAGCCGCGCTTGCGCTCCTTGCGTGGGTGCAGCGGCACGGCGATCACCGAATCGATCCCGGCGAAGCGCGGGCGATCGCGCAGCTCCTGGCCCATGAGCCGGCCCAACACGACCGCCGCCTCAAGATCATGGGCGTACTTGATGCGATGCAGGATGCGCTGCACCATGCCGTGCGCGCTGAATCGCATCAACGCACCAGCCGCGGTCAGCGGCACTTTCCCGTGGAAGAGCCGCTCCACGGCGTTGAACGGGTCATCGTTGAATCGCGTCAGCGGCAGTTCCTCCAGGCATCCATCGCAGAGGCTCTCCTCGTGGCTCAGCAGCGCGGTATCGCAGCCGCTGCATCGGCGAGGGGCCAGGAGCGACCAGAGGTCGGCCGCCCAAAGGCCTGCTACTGTCGCTGCTTTGCGCATGGCGGTGTTGAAAATGGGTGCCTCGCCGCGGGAAGTCCCCTGAGGCCGGGAGTAATTTAGCGCGCTGAAACGCACCCCTGCACATGGACACGTCCACCCCGCAACCCGGGAAGAATCGCTCGAACACCGGCCTGCTGCTGCTGGTGGTGCTGCTCCTCATCAGCAATGTAGTGATGCTCTGGCTGCTCATGCAGCGCGGCAAGGAGGTGGAACAGGGCCAGCAGAAAGTCGAGGCATTGGAGGAGCGCAATGAAGATGTGCTCGGAATGCTGGAGCGCACGCTCAATAGCTACGATTCGCTGCAGACCGAGAACGACACCATCAAGCAGGAGCTCGAGTTGCAGAAGCAGCAGGTGCAGGAGCTGATCGAGAAGGTGAAGCGCGGCAACTACAGCCTGGCCAAGGCGAAGAAGGAAGCCGAGACGCTGCGCTCCATCATGAAGGGCTACATCGCGCAGATCGATTCGCTCAACAGGGCCAATCAGCAGCTCACTGCGGAGAAGCAGCAGCTCACGCAGGACCTCGGTGAGGAGAAGGCGCAGAAGGAAGCGCTCGCCACGGAGAAGGCCGCGCTTGAGGGCCGTGTGGCCAAGGGCGCCGTGCTGCATGCCACGAGCATCACCGCAGGCGCATTGTTCGTGCGGAACAACGGCAAGCAGGTGGATACGGAGCGCGCCAGCAAAGCGGAGATGGTGAAGTGCTGCTTCACCTTGGGCGTGAACAACGTGACCGACGCGGGCGACAAGACCATTTACATGCGCGTGATCTCCCCGGATGGCAAGGTGCTGCCCACCTCCGATGGCAGCAACCGCTTCAAGTTCGACGGCGTGGAAGGCGAGTACAGCGCGAAGCGCGAGGTGAATTACCAGAATCAACCGCTTGACGCCTGCATCTTCTGGACAGGTGGCGAGGCACTGCGTACCGGGCAGTACATCGTGGAGATCTACGAGGCGGGCGCTTTGGTTTCGAAGGCCAATTTCAATTTGAAGTAGGCGCGTCAGAAGAACGCGCGCACCTGAGCGCCGCCGACATGCACTGTTGGCGTGCCCGCGCTCTGCCGTCCGTTGTAGGTCAGGTCCACCTGCAGATTGCCGCTCAGGTTCCGCTGCAGGCTGATGCTCCAGGTGGCGTTGGTGCCCGGCTTCAGGCCGGTGAGCATCTCATTGCCCAAGGCGCTGTTCACTTCGCCGTTGAAGCTGATGCGCACCATGTTCGCGGCGACCTGGAGGCTGCCTTTACCCGCCGTGCTGTACCGCAGCTCGAGACCGATGTCGCTGAGGTCGGCGCGCTGTCCGCCGAACTCCTCGCGGTTGCGCTTGGCGGTGGCCTTGTACGCGAGCGCGGCGCGGACGCTGGTATTGGGCTGCCAGGTCAAACGCGGTCGAAGCGCCTCGTTGTCGATGGCCCAGGAGCGTCCAGCCAGCAGGTCTGAAGCGTTGCCGGAGCGTCCACGCTCCGCCTCGAGGTCCAGCGTGAAGCGGCGGGTGATGTTGATGCGCGCGCGAATCGCATGGGACTCGCGCGAGCGCGATTCGTAGCCGTTGAGCAGCAGGTTCCTGGAACGGTCGGCCTGCCAGGTGTGATCCACGCTCCACACGCGCCCCGCGCGATCGTAGTACACGGTGTTGCGCAACGAGGAGGCGAAGGAGGTGAGGTTGGTATCGGCCCGCTCCGGTGCGAAGGGATCCAGCACCTTCCAGGGATCGCTGGTGGTGGAGCGGCGATCCACACGGAGCGAGAAGAGGTCGGAGAACCTGCCGATGAATGCGCGCGTGCCGCCGGCATCCGCCCATTTCACGCCTGGGCGCAGGTCGATGGCGGCGCTGGTCTGATTGCTGTAGCCGCGCACGTAGCTGTTGCTCGGCACGAATACGCGCATGTAGTCGGCCTCATAGGCGAAGTTGGCGAGCTCGAATTCGTTCAGGTCCTTGATCCCGTCACCGTTATAATCGTTCCAGATATAGAGCCCCTGGCCGGCGGGCACCTGCAGGTAGATGTACTCGCGCCGCTGTTCCAGCCCCGCGCCGAACTCATTGAAGAGGTCGATCACGGCGACGCCTTTCCAGAGCGTCAGGTCGTGGTCCACCCGTGCGAGGTAGGTGTCCTGCGGCTTCTGCGCCGTGAGGGTGCTGTCGTTGATGCGGAGCGCGCGGTACGTGAGATTCATCGAGAATCGGTTGCGCGGGTTCTTCGTCAGCTCCACTCCGGCCGAGTACGCGTTCGCGGTGGTGCTCACGTGCAGAGCGCCTGCGCGCAACGCGTGATCGACCCGCTGCCCGGCGGAGACGCGCCATTTGGTGGCGGCCGAGTCGGCCGCCTGCACGAAGCCCTCGATGTCCTCGAAGGCATAGGATCCGGCCTGCAGGCCATTCAGCGAGTCCACGCGGAAATGGTTGCGCTCGTTCTCGCTGTTCATTCCGATGGAGAGCGGCTTGAAGCGGTAGCGCGCTTGCGCTTTGTTGCGCAGGAACTCGCTTTGCCGCGACGCATCGGCGCGCAGCCAGCTTCCTGTCCCTTTCAGTTCGAATCGCTTGATGCGGAGGTCGCTGTTCAGGTCGTGCTTCAGACCGCTGTATAGGCCGCGTGCTTGGAAGGTGCCGAAACCGTACATCAGTTTTCCGATCCGCCTGCCTTCAATGCCCACTTGCGCGCTCGCCAGCACCTGGTCCTTGGCAAGCGACAAGCCCTGCACGTTCCAGTTGCGCTCGAATTCGACTGGCCGGTATCGCTCCACGAACCGGAAATGCTCGCTGATGCCCTCTGCCTCCCCGCCGAGCAGCAGGCGCAAGGAGGTGTCGCGTCGGCTCACGGGCATGGCGTGCGTGCCGCGCAGCAGCAGGCCATAGCCTTGGTCATCGGCACGGTCCAGAGAGCTGAATGTGTTGGCATCGAGCCGGCTGAAGGCTGCTTCCGCCGTGAAGCTGCTGCGTGGCGCGAAACGGTGATCGACCCCGAGCGTGATGAGCTGCTGCGCGCGAGGCGCCACGAGCAGGCGCAGGGGCGCGTGATCGCCGCGATGGACGATGGCATTGCTGATGGTGTCCGGCGGCACCCAACGGAAGACGCGGCCGTTCGGCGTGAATTCCTGCAATGCGTAATCGCCGGCACCGGCTCCGACCTGTGTGAACGTGATCCGGTACATCGCCGTGGCGGCATCCGTGCTGTACACGTAAACGGGATCGTAGCCCAGTGAGTCCGTCTTCCGGTAGAGCACCTGGTCGGTGAGGAAGCCGGTGCTGTCCACGCCCGGGGTGGCGGCGGCCAGTGGATCATCGCCCGCATCAGCGAGAACGCGCCGTTCGGTTTCATTCAGGCTCTGCTGCAGCGGCTGGTTGCGGTGATCCTGCTCACTGTACGCCGCGAGCCGGAGCGTGGTGCGGCCCATCTCCAGCGCTTGGTCGAGACGGAGCAAGGAGCGCGCGTAGTTCTTGTCGGAGTACTGGAATTCAACGGTGATTCGGCGGTCCTTGGTGATGAGCCTGCGCGCGGTGAAGGTGACTTCCGCGGTGTTGTAATCGATCACGTAGTCATTCTCCTGGCCACGGCTCATCTGCTGGCCGTCGATGAAGACGCGCTCACTGCCGGAGAGGACGATGATCAGCGATCCGGGTTCGTTCCCGCGCAGGCGGTACGGTCCCTGCACGCCTTCGATGCCTTGGATCACATTTCGCGCGAATTTGCCCTTGCTGATGGCCGCGCTGAAGCCCGTGGTGCTTCGCGCATCACCCAAACGCCCGCGCAGATCGTAGCTCAGGCCCTTCGCTTTCTTCAGGTAGGTGAGGAAGTGGCTGCGGGGCTTCTGCAGCACGAAATCGCCGGCGATCAATTCCCAGCGGTTGGCCGTACCGCGATCATCCTCCTCGAAGAGCTTGATGAAGACCTGATCGAAGTCCTGCAGCTCCGCCGTGTTGCCGCCGGCCTGAATGGGAATGTTGTTGTCGGTGATGCTCGCCGCAACGCCGATGCGATCGGTGATCCGGCCACCGAGCTGCAGATTCAGCGTGGAATTCACGGACAGGTCCTGGTTGTTGCCGAAGAGCACGCCGCGTGAAATGCTGCCGCTGCGCTCCAGCCCGCGCAGGCCGAACAGGTCGTTCTCTTGCTTGGGCGGCTCGTACTTGAAGGGGTCAGGGCGGCTGGGGTCGGAGGAGAGGCGCGCGGCATCCTTATGCTGCGCACGACCACCGAGGAGCATCGGCATGACACGATAGCGCGCGCGCACCGAGTCCGGCGCATCCGGCCACACCACAAGGCCTTGGTAAGGAAGAGCCACGTAGCGGTCCGGCGCGACCTCAGCACTATCGCTGAGAAGGGTCAGGCTGCCCGGCACGAAGCTCAGCGTGTCGATGCGGATCGTGTCGCCTTGCGGCTTAACCCAGCGCTCGCGCAGGTTCGATTGCGCATGAGCACCGCGGGCTGACCACAGGACGAGAAGCAGCGATGCCACTCGGAACGAGTGCAGGGCGGAGTGCTCACGACCACGCATGGAACCGGGGAAAAGTACCCGCTGCGGCACGGACCATCGCGGGCACACTCGTCACCATGACGCTGTTGATGGCGCGTCGGCGGCCTGGCCGCCACGCCAGTGGTGCCCGGATACTTTTACCCGCCATCGCCATGCGCATGTTCATCTCGTACGCCAAGCCACTCTTCGTGCTGCCGATCGTTCTGTGCGCTTGCAGCGGGCCCCAAGCGCCTCGTGAACGCATCTCCCCCTCCGGGAAGTATTACGGCGGCGTGTTCAGCGCGAATGAGACGGAGGAGCTGCGGAGCCTCTTCCCGCTCAGCCTGCAGCAAGCCGCTGCGCACCGCATCGGTTCGCAGGTCTTGGAGGGGCTCGTGCGATTCGACGCGAGGGACCTCAGCATCATACCCTGCCTCGCTGAGTCCTGGCAGGTGGATCCAACCGGGCTCGTTTACACCTTCACGCTGCGCGAAGGGGTGCGCTTCCATGACGATGCGTGCTTCCCGGAGGGCAAAGGCCGTTCGCTCACGGCCGATGATGTGGTGCTGTGCTTCAATCGGATCTGCACCCGCGACCCGGAGAACTCGATGTTCTGGCTGTTGCAGGACCGTGTGGCTGGCGCCAACGCGCATTACGCGGAGGGCGCACCGGCCGATGAGCCGGTCAAGGGCATCAGTGCGCCCGACTCCCGCACCATCCGTTTCGAGCTTGTTGTGCCTTCGCCCGGCTTCCTCAACGTGCTCGCGCACCAGGGATGCTGGATCTATCCGAAGGAGGCGTGGGAGCATTATGGCGACGATCGGCGGTGGCATCCCGTAGGCACGGGCCCGTTCCGCGTGAAGAGCTTCGAACGTGGCACGGCACTGGTGATGGAGCGCAACGCGGAGTATTGGGGAAAGGACACCGATGGCGCTCCCTTGCCATACCTGGATGCGGTGCGCTACACCTTCGAACCGGATAAAGGACTGGAGCTCGATGCGTTCCTCAAAGGCGCTTTGAGCGTGGTGTACGAGCTTCCGGTGGATCGCACGGACGCGCTTCGCGCCGATGCCGGCTACGTTGTGCAGAGCGCGCCCGCGCTATCGATCCAGTTCTACGGGCTCAACATGCGCAAGCCGCCCTTCAACGATGCCCGGATCCGACGGGCCTTCGCTCTGGCCATCGATCGTCAGGCGCTCGTGGACAGCGTGCTTGATGGCCTCGCGATCGTCCCGGAGCATGGCGTTGTGGCCCCTGGTCTTTCCGGATACCACTATGAGCTGGTGCCCGGCCTCGAGCACGATCCGCAAGAGGCCCGCCGGCTGCTGGCTGAAGCGGGTTATCCCGGCGGTGCAGGCCTGCCCACGGTGCACCTCCAGGTGAACAACAACGGATTCGGGTACATGCGCGTTGCCGAGGCCGCTCAGGCCATGCTGGAGCGCGAGCTTGGCGCGCGTGTCATCACGTCCGTGCTCCCGGCGGAACAGCACTTCGCTCGCTTGGAGCGCGGCGAGCCCGTATTCTGGCGCGAGGGCTGGATCGCCGACCATCCGGACCCCGAGAATTTCCTCGCGCTCTTCTATGGTCGCAACGCGCCGGAGGATACCGCAGCGCCGTCCTTCCTCAATAGCACGCGCCACCGCGATCCCCGCTTCGATTCGCTCTTTGCGCTGGCCGGGCGGACTGCCGACAACACCGAGCGACTGCGCCTGCTGGCCCTTGCCGAAGCGCGCCTTATGGAGAACCTGCCGGTGATCCCGCTCTACCACGAGCGCTCAGTCCGCTTGGTGCAGAGCTGGGTGCGCGACTTCCCCATCAATGGCATGGAGTACCGGGATCTGCGAGCGGTGTGGTTGGAGCCGCGTACTGCGGAGTGACGCGATGGTCAGCGCGGCGCGTTGATCACTTCGTAGAGCAGTCGCTTTGCCACGGGCATGTACGTCTCGATGCGCGGCAGCCCAAGTTCGGTCTCGAAGGCGAAGACGGCCGGGTTGGGCAGCTCAGGATGACTGCAGACCAATTCTCCCTTGATCCGCTCGAACGTGAGCGCAATGCCCATGGTGAACGTGGTGACGTAACGTGTCCGCACCTGGGCGCGGGCATCGGACGAAGTTGAACTGCTCACAGCGGGCAGCTCGAACGTGTACGCGCACGCTTGCCGGCCCTGGCGAAGCAGCAGCCATCCCGCATTCAACGTCAACGGGAGAAGTCCGACCGCGCCGAACTTGATGCTGCTTCCAACCTCATCCAGCAGCGCCCGTCCCTCAGCCAGCGCTGAGCGAAGGGCCGGCAGGCCAGTGTCGATCACTTCCTCCACGATGGCCAGCCAGGGATCCGTTGCCAGCGGTTCGCGCAGCACCTGCCCGGTGGCCGGATCGAATCCTCTGATCGTGCTGCCGAGCGCCTGCTGCATGCGGCCCATGTCAGCGCGCAACCTCTCCAGGCCGCTGACCCGGTTGTCGAGGTCCGAGATGTGCGGATAGAGCTTCAGCGATGCGAAGCTGGCCTCTACATGCTGGATGTAGGCCAGGAGCTGATAGCGCTTCAGCTCAGCATCGAGCGCAGGGGCAAAGGCCCAGTCGTCGGGAAGTGAGGTGATGGGCATCTTGTGGATGGAACGTGCTGTTCAAAAATAATGTTGCCATCGTCCCGGCCGCTTCGGGTCACCGAATCACCTTTGAGCATCCGATCCAACAACATGCGCATCATCACGCCACGCACCGCAGTCCCCCTTCTCTTCGCCGCCGCCCTTGTCGTCTCATGCGTGCCCAACCGCAAGTATGAGGAGGAGAAGGCGCGGGCAAAGGCCATGCAGGCCGAGGCGGAAGCCGCGGCTGCCAAGGCCCGCGAGGCGGAGACCGCGCTCACCGAGCTGCGCGCCGGCCACGAGGAGGCCAAGAAGCGCATCGCGCGCTTGGAGCAGGACACGACGGTGATGGGCACCTCCTTGCGGAAGATGACCACTCAGTACGACAAGATCAACGCGCTTAACAATGAACTGCTCGAGAAGTACAACAAGCTGCTCGCGGGAAGCGGCACCGAGAACCGCAAGCTCCTGAGCGACCTGGAAGCGCTTCGCCTGGACCTGATGAATCGCGAGGACTCGGTGAATGCATTGGCCAAGCGGATGAGCGAGAAGCAGGCGGCGCTTGTCGAACGAGAAGCGGAACTGGCTGCGCTGCAGGCAGAGCTCGCATCGAAGGATGCCGCGATGAAGGCGTTGAAGGACCGCGTGAGCGCAGCGCTCACCGGATTCGAGGGCAAGGGCCTCACCGTGGTTCAGAAGGACGGACGCGTGTACGTGAGCATGGAGAACCAGCTGCTCTTCCCCAGCGGCAGCTATGCGATCGACGCGAAGGGCAAGGAGCTCATCACCAAGCTGGCCAAGGCGATTGAGAGCGAGAAGGACCTCAATGTGCTCGTGGAAGGCCACACGGATACGGACAAGGTTCAGGGCTCAGGCGCGGTGAAGGACAACTGGGACCTCAGTGTGATGCGGGCCACGAGCGTGGTGCGGCTCATGCAGGAGAGCAGCAAGCTGGCCCCCGTGCGCGTCACGGCCGCAGGCCGCGGCGAATACGTGCCGGTGGATCCCGCCGATAAGGCGAAGAACCGGAGGATCGAGATCATCCTCGCTCCTGATCTGAAGGAGCTCTTGAAGCTGGTGAACGATTGAGCCGCTAGGATAGCGATGGCTGCGGCATGCCTTGCGTGAGCCAGGAGCGCGCATCGGACTCATCGAGGAATATCGCCGTCTCCCCATCGCGCGGGTGGTAGCGGAAGTAGATCCGCGCGATGCGCTCGTTGAACGGGCTCTGGGCGGCGAAGGCCAGCCTGCGAGCAAGGCCGCAACCGCCATTCACGGCATGATGGTCGATCGCGAGCACGTTCAACTCGAAATCGATGTCCGGAGGCAGCACCATCAGCACATCGGTGTCACGGGTGGCGCAGAGCTGGTGCTTGGCGCGAACGATCTCGCCGATCCCCTCCGCATCCAACCTCATCTCCGGCTTGAACCGCACCTCGACCAGCTCGTTGGAACCGCGCTCCAGCGTGGCCAGGCGGGTGTCGATCAGTCTGGGTTGCTCAATCATGCGGCGAAGGTCGGTTGGTATGCGCGCATGCCACTAGGCGGGCCTGGCGGATGGCAAGAATTAACGCGCGATCCATCGGGCAACGCCTTCGGCTGGCTTCGGCGTCATCCAACCAGCCAAACCCATCGTCACATGATCCGTCCTCTACTCGCTTCGCTTGGCCTCAGCGCCGGTCTCCTGGTCGCCGGCCAGGGAACGATTCAAGTCAGCTTCAGCATACAGCACGCCACCTGCGGCAGCACCACGGGCAGCATCTACGTGTACGCTTGGGGCGGCTCCGCTCCGTACACTTACCTGTGGAGCCCTGCGCCACCGAACGGGCAGGGAACGAGCGGCATCACGGATGCGCCGGCCGGAACGTATTCAGTGACCATCACCGATGCGAACGCAGCGGACACGACGGTGTCGGCGTCGATCATCGAGACCCCCGACCTGTTCCCGCCCGTCTCCGCAGGCATGGAAGCTTGGTCCTGCTCAGGGAACTGCGATGGCACCTGGTACTACTTCATCCCGCTCCAGGGCGCATCTCCGTTCACCACCACGTTCGATCCGCCGGGGCCGACCGGGAATGCCACGCCCAACGGGCTCTATACCGCATCGCTCTGCATTGGGACCTATGACATCACTGTGAGCGATGCGAATGGCTGCACCGGCACGATCGATCAACTCAATGTGGTGGGCCCCATGGGCCCCGACTTGATCGATACCCAGGTCAGCGGCTCCTGCCCGGGCGGAAGCACCGGCTCGTTCACCATCACCTTCAATATGGTGGATTCATTGATCATCACCGGTCCGAACGGCACCCTCTTCGATGCGACCACCAATCCGTTCACAGCGACCAATGTCGCCGCAGGGACTTACACGGTCTGGGCATCTGTTGGCGGCATGACCACACCGCCAGGTGGAAGCACCGGCGGCTGCTCCATGTCTTACCAAGTGGTGGTCCCCGAGAGCACGGAGCCTTGCGGATCCGTTTCAGGAGTGGTGTACGCCGACCTCGACGGCGATTGCGCCTTGAACGGCGACGATATCGGCATCCCGTACCGCGTGCTGACAATCGAGCCCGGAGGTCACTTCACCCTCACGGATGCGAATGGACTTTATGCGACAGAGTTGTTCTATGGGAGCTACGCCCTCGATCCGACCATGAGCGGTTATGACGTGCTCTGTCCCGATCCCGTGCCCGCCGACTTCACCCTTGATGCCGCGACACCCGCGAGCTGGATTGATGCTGCCCAGGATCCGCAAGCCGGCCCCGACGTGAGCGTCTTCCTCAGCGCCACGGTGCATCGCCCCGGTCTCTCCAGCACCTACACCATCACCGTTCAGAACAACGGACCGTGGCCGTTCACCGACCTCAGCGCGCTGCTCGAGTACGATGACATGCTGAGCGTCGTGAGCGCCACCGGCTCACCTGCCTTGCCCGGTGCCGGGCAGCTCGAATGGTCGATTCCGGCGCTGAGCGGCTTCGCGAGCGCGCAGTTCCAAGCCGTGCTCCTCGTGCCGGCGATTCCGAGCTTGGTGGGCACGGTGGTCGATGCCACGGCCATGGTGAGCGGACCGTTGCCCGACAGCGATCCATCGAACGACGCCTACTCGATCTCGCGCACCATCGTGAACAGCTACGACCCCAACGACAAGCTCGCCGCCACGAGCAGCCAGGCGAGTGACGCGATCTACTTCCTGGATATCGATGAGCACATCGACTACACCATCCGCTTCCAGAACACCGGAACGGCCGAAGCGATCGACATCTCGGTGATCGATACGATCTCGACCCTGCTCGATATCACGTCGCTGCAGATCCTCGGTGCATCGCACGCCTTCACCGCGCATCTGCTTCCGGGCCGTGCGCTCCGTTTCGAGTTCGATGGCATCATGCTTCCCGACAGCGCCAGCGATCCCGTGGGCAGCCAGGGCTTCGCATCCTTCAGGCTGAAGCCCATGCAAGGACTTCCGGCGAACGTGGCATTGGAGAACGCGGCCGACATCTTCTTCGACATCAACGATCCGATTCGGACCAACACGAGCGTGCTCGTCACAGAGTTCAGCGTAGGGATCGCGCCGGCCACGACCGATGAGATCAATGCACGCCCGAATCCGTGCAACGACATGCTGACGATGGAGGTGCCCGCGGGCACGACTCGACTGGACGTGTTCGCCGCCGACGGACGCGTGATGCTCACCCAGCCTGTGCGTGATCGCGTGGTTCGGCTGGCGGTGGAAGCACTCGCCCCCGGATTGTATCTCGTGCGTGCTACTGGCTCGCATGGTCCCGTGGGCCAGGGTCGCTTCGTGCGCCGCTGATACCGCCGTTAACATCCGTTGGGAGCCCCCTGCATCAGGGGGCTCCTTCGTTTGGCGGCCGTTGCCGGGCATTCGTAGAAATCTCCGGCTACCGACGAATGCGGGTGATTCCCGGACCGAGCTGCCCGATTCTCAGGACGAAAGCGACCACTTGGACGCCAGATTGATTCCGCGTGAAAGTGGGCGTCTTTACCGGTCAGTTGCATCCCTCTAGTTTAGGCGCTGTCGTACAGGCGGATGGGGATCCGTCGGCCGAACCGGACAGACGCGATGCTCCTCGCGCGATGCTCGGAACGGTGGCTCGGGCAAGGGGCCGGACGACGAACCAGCTCAGGACTAAGGAGCGCGAAAAGGACCATGACTAGCATCCTTCGACCATGGGCGCGCGGCGTGCTCGCGGCCTTATCCCTGTTCGCATCAGCGCCCGCGACGCTGGCACAGACCAGTGCGCAGAAAGCGGCTGTTCAGTTGAGTGCCGTGGTGTCCACCTCGCCGGCATCGATCACCTTAAGCTGGACCTCTCTGGCGAGCACCACTTCCATCACGATCTACAGGAAGCTGTCTGATGCCACCTCGTGGGGCAGCGCGATCGCTACGCCCAGCGCGAGCAGCCTCAGTTACACGGATGCGGCCATCACGACTGGCGTGCTGTACGAGTACAAAGTGGTTCGCGTGGCAGGTGGCGTGACCGGGAACGGATACTTGAGTTCGGGAGTCGCGGTCCCGGCGACTGATTATCGCGGACGAATGATCCTTCTGGTGGACAACACCTTCAGCACGAGCTTGAGCGCGGAGCTCGCCACCCTTGTCGGAGACCTGAAGACGGATGGCTGGGCGGTATCGCGGTCGGACCTTTCACGCACGGCATCCGTAGCCACCGTCAAGAGCACGATCCTCTCGCACTACAACGCCGATCCCGCGAACACGAAGGCGGTCTTCATCGTGGGCCACCTCGCCGTGCCTTACTCGGGCAATCAGAATCCCGATGGACATGGAGAGCACAGCGGCGCTTGGCCCTGCGATGGCTATTACGGAGAACTGAACGGCACCTGGACGGACAATACCGTGAACAGCGGCGGAATGCAGCGTCCGCAGAACACGAACGTGCCCGGCGATGGCAAGTTCGACCAGAGCAGCTTCCCGAGCGACTTGGAGCTGCAGGTGGGCCGGGTGGATTTCTACGACATGCCGGCGTTCAGCTCGAATGAGACGGAGCTCACGCGCAATTACCTCAACAAGGCGCACAACTATAAGGTGAAGCAATGGTCGCCGCAGCAACGCGGGATCATGTTCGACAATCTGCAATGGGTGAGCAACCCACTGGCCGCTTCCGGATGGAGGAGCATGGCGCCGCTCGTGGGACCAGCCAACATCACCACCGCGCTGCAGGCCGCCTGGCCTTTCTACACCCTGGTGAACAACAACAGCTATCTGTGGACGTACAGCAGCGGGGGTGGCGCGCAGGAGACCACCGAGGGCGTGATCACGTACCACGGCGCGGCCAACGTGGGCTCGGTGCATGACTACGCGGCCTCGAACATGAATGGCGTGTTCAACATGGCATTCGGCAGCTACTTCGGCGATTGGGACAACAAGAACAATTTCCTGCGCGCGCCGCTGGCGAGCGGACAGGCGCTCACCAACGTCTGGTCGGCCATTCCAGCGTGGTACTTCCACCACATGGGCATGGGTGCCAACATCGGTCAGAGCGTGCTGCGGACGATGAACAACAACGGCATCTATTCGCCGATCACCGATGGCTGGCAGAGTTCCATCGGCAAGTGCCATCTGGGGCTCATGGGCGACCCTTCGCTCCGGCAGAAGATGGTCACACCGCCCAGCAACCTCGTGGTCTCCAGCGCTGGCGGATTTGCAGCGTTCAGTTGGACAGCGTCAACCGAAGCGGTCTCGGGCTATTACCTGTACAGCATCGATCCCGCGAACGGGGCGATCACCCGGATCACCACCAACCTCGTCACGGGCACCAGCCATGTGAGCACCACGGTGCCGTACGTGGCTGGCCGGGAGTTCATGGTGCGCGCCGTGAAGCTCACCGTTGAGCCGTGCGGCAGCTACTACAATCCCTCACTCGGCGTCACGGCCATCGCTCCCGGCGCCACAGCCGATTGCAACGGCGTGGTGGGCGGTACCGCGGTGCCCGGCACGGCTTGCAATGATGGCAATGCCTGCACGACCAACGATGCGCTGAACGCGAACTGCCAGTGCGTGGGCACCCCGACGGCGCCCTCAGCTACCATCACTCCGGCTGGCGCCACGACCTTCTGCAGCGGTGGCGTTGTGACGTTGAACGCGAATACCGGCACCGGGTACACCTACCAATGGAAGCTGAATGGCACGAACATCACCAACGCCACTTCGAGCAGTTACTCGGCAACGGCCTCCGGGAACTACACGGTCGTGGTGAGCAATGGCTCTTGCGGCACGACGTCTCCCGCGGTCACCGTGACGGTCAACGCGGCACCGGCGGCCACGATCACGGCTGGGGGATCCACGACGTTCTGCAGTGGAAGCGTCACGCTCAATGCCAATAGCGGCACAGGGCTCACCTATCAATGGAGGCGTGATGGCACCTGGATCACCGGTGCCACGTCCTCCAGCTATGCGGCATCCACCAGCGGCATGTATTCGGTCATCGTCACCAGCAACGGTTGCAGCACCACCTCCGCGCTGGTGCAGGTCACCGCCAATGCTGCTCCGACGGCCACCATCACGGCCGGCGGTGCCACTTCGTTCTGCTCCGGCGGTAGCGTGGTGCTGAGCGCCAATACCGGGACAGGGCTGACCTATCAGTGGCGGCGCGATGGCGTCAGCATCAGTGGCGCAACGGGCTCGTCCTATACGGCGAGCACCGCAGGGGCCTACACCGTGCAAGTGACCAGCGGATCATGCTCAACCACCAGCGCCTCGACGACGGTTGCGATCGGGACCGCGCCTTCAGCGACCATCACCGCCGTTGGATCCACCACGATCTGCAGCAACGGCAGCGTAACGCTGAACGCGAACACAGGCACCGGCCTCACCTATCAGTGGAAGCGTAACGGGACGAACATCACCGGGGCCAACGCCGCCTCCTACGCCGCGAGCCTTGCGGGCTCCTATACCGTCGCGGTGACGAGCAACGGCTGCAGCACCACCTCCTCCGGCTTGTCCGTGACGGTCAATGCAGCGCCGACGGCAACGATCACGGCGGGAGGATCCACGTCGTTCTGCTCCGGAAGCAGCGTGGTGCTGAATGCGAGCACGGGAACCGGGTACACGTATCAGTGGGCACGGAACGGAACGAATCTCAGCGGGGCCACATCCGCCTCGTACACCGCGACGACCAGCGGCAGCTACACCGTGCGGGTCACGAGCGGGACCTGCAATGTGACATCGCCTGCCACCTCGGTCACGTCGAGCGGCGCACCTGTTGCGAGCATCACCAACGGAAGCGCGGTGACGGTCTGCTCTGGTTCCAGCACGGCGCTCAATGCGGCCACGGCCACGGGCAATACGTATCAATGGCGGTTGAACGGTGCCGCGATCAGCGGCGCCACGGCCAGCACATTCGCGGCTTCGACGGCCGGCAATTACACGGTGTCGGTGACCAACGGCGGATGCTCGGCGACCTCATCGACCACGGTGGTGAGCAGCGTAAGCGGTCCCGCGATCAGCTGCTCCGCGAACGCTGCGAATGGAACCGTGAGCGTGAACGTCATAAGCGGCACCGGGCCTTATACCTATTCCTGGAGCACCACACCCGAGCAGACCACGGCCACGGCCACGGTCACGGCATCAGGATCCTATACCATAACGGTGCGCGGGGCCAACGGATGCCCGTCGACTTGTGCAGTGAACATCGCTTTGGGCGGCGCATGCTCTGAGCCGCGCACGGTGAAGCAGGCCATCTGGGGCGCCCCCGCCACCTCCACGAACTTGAGCGGGTACATGGCGGCGAATTGGGCGACGGCCTTCCCTGCGCCCAACTACCTGCAGGTGGGCTGTACCGGTCGCATGGTACGCTTCACCACGGCGCAAGCGGTGATCAACAACCTGCCCAGCCAGGGAAGCGTGGCGCTGCTTCCATCTGGAACAATCGTTGATCCGAGCTCGACCGCAGTGAGCAATACGCTCATGGGTCATCTCGTGGCACTGAAGATCTCGGCACGGATGGACGAGATCGACCCTGCGTACTGCGCGAGCGGTGTACTGCTCAAGAACATGGTCATCGCCAGTGGCACATTCGCTGGATGGACCGTGCAGCAATTGATCAACCATGCGGACCAGGCGATCGGCAATTGCGTGGCCCAATACCCCCTGGTGACGATTTCCGTGGCGCTGTCCAACATCAACAATGGTTACGCCGTGGTCGGACAAGGAAGTGGCTACCTGGTGTGCCCGCCTCAGCTCATGGAGCTCGAATCGGACCCCGATGAGGAGCTGCTCGATGAGGCACGCGTGGAGTTGTTCCCGAATCCGACGCGCGGCCATACCCGCATCATCATTCCTGCAACCGTCGAGGACGTGCCGGTTGCAGTTGACCTGATCACGGCCCTCGGCGCTCATGCCGGATCATTGCATCAAGGCGTTGCTCAGGCCGGTATTCCGTTGCAGGTGGAGTGGGATGCGCAGCAATGGCCAGCAGGCGCATACATCTGCCGCATCCGCGTGGGCGAGGCCCTATGGCACGCACGAGTGATCATCGAGTGAGATGGGTTGGAGCATGCGAGACGGCGGGCCCATCGGCCCGCCGTCTTGCTTCATGCACCGGCCGTCGCGTGGCATGGAAGGGCCGAAGCGCCTTGCCACGTGTCATGCATGCGAGGCAAGCGTGTGACCAGATGGTTCAAGCCGCATGCTGTTCGAACCCACGTGATGGGAGAAGTCAGCGAACCGCTGCGCGCGCAAGGATGTGCGCGAATGACGATGGTGCTGGCATCGCGCAAGGCGTTGACGGAGCAGTGCGACCGTGTGAAAAAGCAAAGGGGCCCGGTGACCCGGACCCCTTCGTGCGTCGGTGAACCGACACTACTTCTTCTTCTTCGCTGCCTTCTTGGTGGCCTTCTTGGCACCTTTCTTAGCAGCTTTCTTCGTCGCTTTCTTCGCAGCTTTCTTAGCCATGGTGAAATGGGTTTGATGCCAAACCTAGCATCGTTTGACCATGTGTACGCAACATGTGATGTGAATGTTGCTCACCGGTGATTGTTGAAATCGTGGAATCGATCATGCGATCACGAGCTCATGATGAAGGATGATGATGACTGATGGAAGGATGCGCGACACGATGAAGGCGCTGTGATGAGATGATCGAACGCATGTGGATCCGATCGTGACGCGCGAAGGATGCACTCGCGGAAAACCTTGTTGGACGAGGCATTCAGAAGAAATGGGAGAGAGGCATGCGCGTGATGCGCGAGTCGAGCGACGACGACATGCTGAGCAGTCGCATGATGATGCGGATGCGCGGATCGATGCGCGATGCGATGCCTTCGCGTGTGATCAGGGAGCCTCTTCCGCAGTGTCCGTATCGGCGGAAATATTTCTTGCGGACTCCCTTCGAGATCCAGATATGCAGGATCAAGACGCATTGAAGAACTTGCGGCCATGCGCGGCAGGACGATCATGTTGATCTCGGCGATCATGCCCACGGCGTCCGTCGCGCAGGATCAACACGTCATCGATTCACTCCAGCGCGTCGTTGCGGGAGCAACGCATGACAGCCTTCGGTTCGATGCTTTGCTGGGCCTTGCTGGCGAGCGCATCGATTCGGACCCTGAAGCGGCGCTTGGATTCTGTGTTCAGGCGCGTGAGATCGCCGAGGCGACCGGTCGGCCGGCGGATCTCGGGGAGGCGGAGGGCTGGCTCGGGTACATCGAAGAGCAGCGGGGCCATTCGCAGCTCGCGCTGCAGCATTACTCCAGCAGCCTGCGCCGCGCCGAGCTCCTGCGCGACACCGCCGGCATCGCGACCGTGCTCAACAACATGGGCGCCATCTTCAAGGACCAGGGACGGATCGCCGACGCGATCGACTCGCACACGCGGAGCCTGATGATGCGCACGGCCCGCAACGACTCCGCCGGGATCGCCACCTCCTTGAACAACATCGGCCTCATCCTCTACGACCAGGGACGCGTCGCGGAGGCAACGGAGCATTTCGCCGACGCGTTGCGCATCTATGAGCGCATAGGCGACCCGGATGGGGTCTCAACGGCATTGCACAACATCGCTGGCATCTACCGCGATCAAGGCGACCATGCGGAGGCCCTGGCCTACTTCCAGCGCGCATTGCTCATCCAGAAAGGTCAGGGCGACCTCTACTCCCAGTCCGTAACGGAGGACAACCTCGGGGGCGTGCTCGAATCGCAAGGGTCGGACACCGAAGCCGCATCGCACTACCATAAGGCCTTGGAGCTGCACGCTCACGTCGGTGACACGCGCGGCATGGGCTATTCCCTGCGCAACATCGCCGGCATCGAGCTTCGGAATGGCCGTCCCGATTCAGCATACGCCCATGCGCGTCGCGCGCTCGAGCTCTTCAACGAGAGCGACGATAAGCGGGGTCGGGCCAGCGCGCTCTGGATGGCGGGCCAGGCATTGCATCGGCTTGGTCGAAGGGCCGAGGCGGAATCCGCGGCTTACGAGGCGCTTGCGCTCGGCCGAGAACTGGGATACCCGCAGCAGCTTCGCGATGCGGCCGAACTGCTGGCCCGCTTGCACCGCGAGAAGGGCGAATGGAAGAAGGCGCTGGAGATGCAGGACCTCTTCCATGCCATGCGCGATAGCGTGATGAACCAGGATGCGCGGCGCAGCACCATCCGGCAGCAATACCGGTACGCCTATGAAAGGAAGGAAGCAGAACTCAGAGCGGAGCAGGCGCAGCGCGACCTGCGGACGGCGGTTGCGATGCAACAGGAGCGCGACAGAAGGAACCTGCTCCTGACCGGAGGGATCGGGATCCTGGTGGTGGCCCTTGGCCTCTTCAGCCGGGTGCGGCGATTGCGTCGCTCCAGAGCCGAGATCCAGCGTGAGCGCGATGTGTCCGAGAGCCTCCTCCTGAACATCCTGCCAGAGGAAGTGGCGGCCGAACTGAAGGAGAAAGGCGCCGCCGAAGCGCGGCTCCTGGAGAACGTCACGGTGCTGTTCACCGACTTCAAGGACTTCACGCGGATGGCCGAGCGACTGAGCCCGCAGGAACTGGTGCACGACATCAACCAGTGCTTCAGCGCGTTCGACCGGATCTGCGAGAAGCATGGCATCGAGAAGATCAAGACCATCGGCGACGCTTACATGGCGGCGGGCGGTCTGCCGGTGCCGAACCTGACCCACGCCCGCGACGTGGTGGCCGCCGCGCTGGAGATGCGCGACTTCATCGCGGAGGAGAGAGCGCGCAGGATGACGTCGGGTCGGCCCTATTTCGAGATCCGCATCGGCGTGCACACCGGCCCTGTGGTCGCGGGCATCGTCGGGGTCAAGAAGTTCCAGTACGACATCTGGGGAGATACCGTGAACACCGCCAGCCGCATGGAATCATCCGGCGAAGCCGGGAGGGTGAACATCAGCGAGACGACCTACGCGCTGGTGGAGATCGAGCCGGGACTTGCCTTCATTGGAAGAGGAAAGGTGCAAGTGAAAGGGAAAGGGGAGATGGAGATGCACTTCGTGGAACGGGATGGCCCAAACGACTGAGACGGAATTATCCGGGTAGAGGGCCTGCCGAGCATCCACCCGATCCCCAAGGCAAGGGACTGGTTCTTCCTGAGTGGCGAATCGAGAACCGGGGCCATGCTTCGTTCTCCCTGGCGATCACTATTTGTCGGGGCGCTTCCGCGGATCGGCGCCCTGGTTCCTGCTTTCATGGCCGTTGAACAGCTTGTCATTGGCGGTTCCGTGGTCGATCCTATATTGCTTCCCTACTGAACGAGAGCCCGATGAATTGCCCCAAGTGCCAAGCGAACATTCCCGACGATGCGCGCTTCTGTTCCAACTGCGGAGCCAAGATCGAAGTGCGCGAGACCGGAGCCGAGCGCAAGAACCTCACCGTCCTATTCAGCGACCTGGCCGGCTCGACACCGCTTTCCGAGAAACTCGATCCGGAGGACCTTCGGGAGATACTAGGCGATTACCAGACGGTATGCACATCGGTGGTGAAGCGCTACGATGGATACGTGGCCAAGTTCCTCGGCGACGGGGTGCTGGCCTACTTCGGGTATCCCGAGGCGCATGAGGATGACGCGCGGCGAGGCGTTGCAGCTGGGATCGCCATCGTAGAGGCCATGCGCACGCATAGCGCGAAGTACAAGGATCGCTTCGGCGTGGATGCCGATGTGCGCGTCGGCGTGCACACGGGTCTCGTCGTGGTGGGCGATATGGGCCGGGGCTCGGAGCTCGAATCGGATGCCATCGTGGGCAAGACGCCCAACCTGGCGGCGCGCGTGCAATCAGCCGCTGAACTCAATACCGTGTTCATCACCGGCGATACGCACAAGCTGCTGGGCGGATTCTTCGAATGCGAGGACAAGGGGAAGCATGAGCTGAAGGGGATCGCGCAGCCCGTGCAGCTCTTCCGCGCGTTGCACGAGCGCACCGCGCTCAGCCGTATGGAAGCGATGGGCCAGGGCCTGACGCCATTCACCGGTCGCAAGGCCGAGATCCATCGGTTGCATGCGCTGTGGGACCTGGCGGGCCTCGGTCATGGCCAGGTCGCGGTGGTGAATGGGGAGCCCGGCGTGGGCAAGTCCCGCATCGTTCAAGCGGTCAAGGAGCACGCTGCAGCACAGCCCAATGCCTGGCTCACGGAACTGCGCTGCTCGCAATACCACGTCAACTCCTCGTTCCACCCGGTCATCGAGATGATTGAACGCGTGGTGCTGCGGATCGCTGAGGATGAATCGCCGGAAAGCCGGCTGCAGAAAGTGGAAGGCTGGCTCACGCAGTACGGTTATGACCTGGAGACGTCCGTGCCGTTGATCGCGGCCCTGCTCTCCATCCCCCTTGGGAACTACGCTCCGCTTAACCTGACTCCGGTGAAGCAGAAGGAGCGGACGATCCAGCTGCTGGTCAACATCCTGTTGAAGCGAGCTGCCGAGCAGCCCGTGCTCTTCGTGTTGGAGGACCTGCATTGGGCGGACCCTTCCACATTGGAGCTCCTGGACAAGCTGATCGACCGCGCGCCATCGAGCCGCATGCTCTGCCTGCTCTCGCATCGCCCGATGTTCTCGCACGATTGGGCGGGGCGCCTCAACCTGACCACCATGGACCTGGCGGGCCTGCCGCGCGAGGATGCCGAGGCCATCATCACGAAGGCGGCGAAAGGCAAGCGGCTTCCCCGGGAAGTGGTGGACCACATCCTGAAGAAGACCGATGGCGTGCCGCTCTTCCTCGAGGAGCTCACGCGCATGATGACCGAGGGCGACATGCTGCGCGAGACCGAGAGCGGCTACGAGCTGAGCGCCCCGTTGGAGAAGCTCCCGGTGCCAGCCACCTTGCTGGATTCGCTCGCTGCGCGCATCGATCGCTTGAAAGAGGCCAAGCCGGTGGCCCAGCTGGCTGCCACCATCGGCCGGGAGTTCAGCTATTCCATGATCGACTCGATCCCCGGCAAGCACCACGAGGACCTCACCGCCCAGCTCGCGCGGCTTGTGGATGCGGGCCTGCTCTTCCAGCATGGAACGATTCCGGAAGCGCATTACACGTTCAAGCATGCCCTGATCCAGGACTCCGCCTATGGCTCGCTCCTGAAGAGCACCCGCCGTGAGTACCACAAGGCCATCGCCGATTCCTTCGGCGCGCGGCAACCGCAATTGATGAATGCCCAGCCTGAGCTGATCGCGCATCACTACACGGAGGCCGAGATGCATGCCGAGGCCATGGGCTGCTGGCAGAAGGCGGGGCAGCTGGCCTTGCAGCGCTCGGCCATACCGGAGGCCATCGCGCACCTGAACAAAGCGGTGGAGCACAGCACGAAGCTTGAACC
>JAEUSX010000214.1 GCA_016788405.1 Flavobacteriales bacterium | reverse complement strand
GATGGCGAAGTGGGCGCGGGCAATCAATGCAGCGGCAAGAGCGGCAAGGACGTGGTGATCGAAGTGCCGCTGGGCACCGTGGCCAAGGACGACGAGACCGACGAGCTGATCTGCGACGTCACCGAGCACGGCCAGGAGGTGGTGCTGCTCAAAGGCGGGCGCGGCGGCCTCGGCAACCAGCATTTCCACAGCAGCACCTTCCAGACCCCGCGCTTCGCGCAGCCCGGCGAGCCCGGCCAGCAGCAATGGTTCAAGCTGGAGCTGAAGGTGCTGGCCGATGTGGGCCTCGTGGGCTTCCCGAACGCCGGCAAGAGCACCTTGCTCAGTGTGATCACAGCGGCCAAGCCCAAGATCGCCGATTACGCCTTCACGACCCTCACGCCCAACCTGGGCATGGTGCCCTACCGCGATCATCAGAGCTTCGTGATGGCCGACATTCCCGGCATCATCGAGGGCGCGCATGAAGGCAAGGGCCTCGGGCTCCGCTTCCTGCGCCACATCGAGCGCAACAGCGTACTGCTCTTCATGGTGCCTGCGGACAGCACGGACATCAAGCACGATTACCAGGTGCTGCTGAACGAACTGAAGGAGTACTCGCCGGAGCTGCTCGATAAGGACCGCCTGTTCGCGGTGACCAAGTGCGACATGCTCGATGGCGTGATGATGGATCAGTTGCGCAAGGAACTGCCCAAGGGTGTGGACACCGTGCTCATCAGCAGCGTGGCGCGCATCGGCCTGGACGAATTGAAGGACAAGCTCTGGAAGCTGCTGCATCGCCCGGTGGCCCAGCGGCCCGAATTCCCCGAGTGGTCGGCATGAGCATCTGGGAACGCCTCGGCGCAGTGGATCGCGAGGCCTTCCTGGCGATCAATGGCGCGCACGCCCATGCCTTGGATGTGATCATGGAGGCGGCCAGCAGCATGGTGCTCTGGTTCCCCTTCTACGCCTTCCTGCTCTGGCTCATCCTCCGCCGCCACGGCGATCGCGCCTTCGCATGGTCGCTGCTCATCATCGCCCTGATGATCCTGTGCAGCGACAAGGGCTCGGTGATGCTCTTCAAAGAGACGGTGCAGCGGCTGCGGCCCTGTCATGAGCCATCGCTGGCAGGTCTCGTGCATCTCGTTTACAAGGACTGCGGAGGACGGTTCGGTTTCGTCTCATCGCACGCCAGCAACCACTTCGCCATCGCGGTCTTCATGATCGGCGTGCTGCGCGCCAGGCCGCCATGGGCGATCGCGGCGCTGCTGTTCTGGGCAGGCGCCATCGCCTACAGCCGGGTCTACCTCGGTGTGCATTATCCCGGCGATGTGCTCGTGGGCGGCCTCTACGGCGCATCGGTCGGAGCCGTCGCCGTGCTCGCGTTCCGCCGGTTCGCCGAACCTGCCCGACCTTCGGGCGCATGAACACCTGGATCGCGGTCTTCGTCGGTGGCGGGTTGGGCAGCGTGGCCCGCTTCGGCGTCACGCGCGCTGTACTGGCCAGTGGTGCGAAAGGCGCTTTCCCGTGGGCCACGCTCTTCGCCAACGTGCTGGCATCCGCGGTGCTCGCCTGGCTCGTGCTGCGGGCGCAGCATCAGTTCGAAGGCCGTGATGCGCTGAAGGCCTTCGTCGCCGTCGGTTTCTGCGGCGGTTTCAGCACCTTCAGCACATTCAGTCACGAGAATTTCCTCCTGCTCCGCGAAGGACACACAGCCATGGCCGCGGTCAACATCGTCCTCAATGTGGTCGTGTGCCTCGTCCTCTTCTACATCGTTGCCCGCAATGCCTGAATCAACCCATCACCTGCGCAGCTTCCTCTCCGGTCGACTTGGCGCATCGGCTCAACGCAGTCATTGGGCCTGGATCCTCGCAAGCGCCTCCGGCATATTGGCGCATTCCCTTCACGCGCAGCCGCCCGCCTTCCAGCATCCGCCCAAGCTCGTGGTGGGCATCGTGGTGGACCAGATGCGCGCGGATTACCTGTATCGCTATTGGAGCAATTTCGGCGAGGGCGGCTTCAAGCGGCTCGCGCTCAAGGGCGCCTTCCTCCGCGACGCCCATTTCGATCACATCCCCACCGAGACCGGTCCGGGGCATGCCAGCGTGTACACAGGCACCACGCCTGCGCGCCATGGCATCGTGGCCAACGACATGTACGTGCGCTCCACGGGTCGCACCCGTTATTGCGCGGCAGGCACAGACACCACGCGGGCGGTGGGGCTCGATTCACTCATCGGGAAGAGATCGCCTTTGAACCTGCTGGCCACCACGATCAGTGATGAATTGGAGCGCCGCTTCGAAGGCAGGAGCCGCACCATCGCCGTGGCTTTCAAGGATCGAGGTGCCATCCTTCCGGTCGGGCGCACAGGCGATGCGGCCTATTGGTTCGGCGGCGGCACGGATGGCGCCTTCGGCACGAGCACCTGGTACCAGCGGGAGCTGCCGGTGTGGGTGCAGCGCTTCAATGGCGAACGACTGGCCAGTGCATACCTGGGACGTACATGGGACCTGCTGATCCCTCGCGAGAAGTACCATGCGGCTTTGCCGGACGACAACAGCTTCGAAGCTCCGCTCCCTGGCGCCGCATCGGCAACGCTGCCGCTCGACTTGAACGCGCTGCACAAGGCCAGTGGCAGCACCGGCGTGCTCGCCTACACGCCCTGGGGCAACACCCTCACCACCGATTTCGCCCTCGCTGCGATCGACGGCGAGGAGCTGGGCGCCGACAGCATCACCGACCTGCTGGCCATCAGTTACAGCCCGCCCGACATCCTGGGCCATCGCATGGGGCCGCGCGCCCTCGAGATCGAGGACATGTACCTGCGCCTCGATCAGGACATCGCTCGCTTGCTCGAAGAGCTTGATAAGCGGGTGGGGCAGGGGCGTTACACCGTCTTCCTCACCGCCGACCATGCCGCTCCGGATGTGCCCGCCTTCCTCGACTCGCTGCAGGGCAGTGCGGGTTACATCAATGCGAAGGAACTGGAGCGGGGCCTGAGCGAGTCGCTCGCGAAGCGATTCGGCCCCGGACGCTGGGTGCGGGCCATCATCAACGAGCAGGTCTTCCTCAACGACTCGCTCATCACCGCGAGGAAGAAGGACCATGAGGAGCTCCAACGCGCCGTGGCCGATCACCTGCTGCGCGAGCCGCTCATCGCCGAAGCGCTCACGGCCATGGACCTCGCCCGCTTCGAGTACACGGATGGCGCGCGGCGGCTCTTGCAGCGCGGATTCATGCCCCAACGAAGCGGCGATGTGCTGTTCACCTACCGGCCCGAGCATTTCGAGCCCTATCTCACCCCGCCTACCCGGGGCACTACGCACGGCAGCGGCTGGACCTACGATACGCACGTCCCGGTGCTCTTCTTCGGACAGGGCATCCGGCCCGGCAACATCCTGCGCCGCGCCTCCATCACCGACATCGCGCCGACGGTGTGCGCCATCGTGGGCATGGCGCTGCCCGATGCATGCAGCGGCACCGTGGTCACCGAGGCGCTGGTGCGCTAGGCCCTTCGGCTTCGTTCCCGCGGTCCACCAGCCAGGGCATGGGCATCGCCAAGGTCTCTTTGAGCACCTGGAACCAGCCATAGTAGTTGCACCACCAGGTCCAGCGCTCGCACCAGGGGTCGCGAAGCGCCACGATGCCCACTGCATGGTTGCCGCGCGCGATTCGGTGCATGCGCCAGGTGCGGCGCGCATGCACCCCGAGAGTGGCCACATCGTACGCCGCGATGCGCTGCTCTTGGGCCCAGGCCGCCGCATCACGGCCCGCGCTGTAGGTCCTGCTGCGCTCCACCTGCCAGGTGGGCAGCACCACGATGCGGTCGTGCGCGATGCCATGGCCTGCGAGCACATTGCGGCCGAAGTGAGCGAATGTCGGCGCGCCTGTTTCGCGTGCGCCATCGGCATGGGCGATATCCACCTGCGTCAATGGCTCGTGGGCGTTACGCCCGTTGATGCGCAATTCGGCGATGTGCACCGCAGCGTTCGGTGATCGTGTTTCACCTTCGTGGGGCACGGTGAGGCGCAACTGGCGCATGCGGCGCAGCGCTACGGTCTTCTGCTCACTCCTCGAGCCGATAGTCGTCTCCATCAGCAATGCACCGTCCGCCAGCAGCTGCAATCGTTCACCGGGCAGCCCGGCATAGCGCAGCGCCAATTCTCCTTCGCGCCATTCATTGAAGCGCAAGGTGAGCGTGTCACCTTGCCGCAGGTAATAGGCGAAGGGGCGCGTGCCTCCTGTCACCACCACGCGCTCGTATCCATTCACGGTGAACAACGTGGCCGCTTCGCGCATGCCCGCATCGTGCATCCATCCTTCCACGACCAGCACGCGGCTCCCGCTCGTGCGGGTCACGGCCCAGTAGGGGTGCAGCACGAGGGACACGAACGCCGCGTAGCCCACCCACGCGAGCATTGCGCGCCAGAGCCAACGCCTGATGCGTTTCATCCGTGGTCCTCGATGCTTCCTTTCAGCGCATTCAGCTCAGCGCGGGCCTTCTGGTCGCCGGCCACGGTGCTATGCAGCATGCCCGCGTCGCATGCGGCCATGGCTTCCGGGAATCGGCCCAGGTCGGCCAGCATCACGGCCATCTGGTAATAGCTGGGCACATGGGCCGGATGGTCGCGCAACAGCGCTTCCAGATCCGCCACGGCCTCCTCCATGTTCCCCACGCGCTTCAGCTCCAGCGCGATCGCGTAGCGCAGGAAGGCATCGCCGGGCTCATCGGCCAGCAAGGCGCGCAGTTGGGCGAGGCGTTCGGCGCTCATGGGGACGGATGCGTTCTGCGCCGCGAAGCTAGAGGAGCAACCGAGGTCCGATCCGCGGTGGTACGCAGCGCGCATCTTTGCCGCACATCATGAACGGAGCACACACACGCATGCGAACCATCGTAGCCGGCAATTGGAAGATGAACACCGACCGCGTCAGCGCCGCGGCCTTGATCGATGCGCTGGTGAAGGAGTCCGCCAGCTTCGGCGCTGAAGTCGAGGTGATCATCGCCCCGCCATTCCCATTCCTCGGCATGGCCGTGGAGAAATGCGCGGGAACGACGATCAGGGTGGCCGCCCAGAATTGCCACGAGGCGGAGAAGGGCGCGTATACCGGTGAGGTGAGCGCGACCATGCTGAGGAGCATCGGCGTGCAGGCATGCATCGCAGGGCATAGCGAGCGCCGGCAGTACTTCAGCGAGAGCGATGCCCGAATCGGTGAGAAGGTGGCGGCGCTTCTGGCGCTTGGACTCACGCCCATCTTCTGCTGCGGCGAGAAGAAAGAGGAGCGCGAGAGCGGAAGGCACTTCGACGTGGTCACCGAGCAGATGAAGGGCGCGCTGGGCCGTTTCAGCAATGCGGAGCTGGAGCGCGTCATCATCGCCTACGAGCCCGTCTGGGCAATCGGCACGGGCCTGACGGCCAGCAACGAGCAAGCGCAGGAGATGCATGCGCACATCCGTGCCTTGCTGCACACGCATGGCGCATCGGTCGCCGACCATGTGCCCATCCTTTACGGTGGCAGTTGCAATCCATCGAATGCCGAGGGGCTCTTCGCGCAAACGGACGTCAACGGTGGCCTGATCGGCGGAGCCTCGTTGGTTGCCGAGCATTTCCTGGAGCTCGTGCGGATCGCTTCTGATTCCAAGGCAAGTCGGCCGTAGTCACCAGTAATCACGCTCGGACCATCAGCAGAGCGCCGCATACATGCCCTACACGCAAGTCACCTTCCTGATCTCTCCACCGGATCCCTGGCGTGATGTGCTCATGGCCGAGCTCGCCGATGTCGGCTTCGACAGCTTCGAAGAGGGAGTGACGGATAGGCGCGGCGGCAGCGGCGAGTTGAAGGCCTATATCCGAAGCGACCGGTACGACGAGGGCGCGCTGAGCGCGCTGGTCACCATGCGCGATCCGCACGTGTTGGTGAGCTACGAGGCCATGGAGATCGCCGACCGCAATTGGAACGCCGAATGGGAGAGGAGCTTCCAGCCGGTGGAGGTGGGCACGGATGTCCGGATCAGGGCCGAATTCCATGAGAGCAGGCCCGGCTTCGCGCACGAGCTCATCATCACCCCGCGCATGGCCTTCGGCACAGGGCACCACGCCACCACGCGCATGATGGTGCAGGCCATGCTGCCACTGGATTGGAGGGGCAAGCGCGTGTGCGACCTGGGCAGCGGCACCGGCGTGCTCGCCATCCTTGCTGAGCGCATGGGAGCGACGGACATCCTGGCCATCGATAACGATCCCGGCGCGGTGGAGAACGCGATCCACAACTGCGGGCTGAACGGTTGTCATGCCGTGCGTGTGGAAAAGGGCGACGCGGCCACGCTGGAAGGGCTGCGCTTCGATGCAATTTTGGCCAACATCGAACGCAACGTCCTCCTGGAAGCCATGCCGCGGATGAGCGCAGCACTGAATCCCGGCGGAGCGCTCTTCCTGAGCGGCTTCGTGCCGAGCGACCGCCACATGCTGGCCCAGCGCGCCAAGGAATGCGGCCTGGAGCTTGCCGAGCGCCTGCAGGAAGGAGAGTGGGCCTTGCTGGGATGCCGGAAACCATGAACGAACAACACGTGCCGGGTTCGGCGGATCTTCAGGAGTCATGCAGCGGCAAGCTGCAAGCGGCAAGTAGGCTGCGCCTCTCCGCTCGCCGCTTGAGGCTTGCAGCTCTCTCGGCCGCGATTCTCATCAGCGTGTCTTCATCGGCGCAGCAGAAGCCTTTCTCATCGGATCAAGCGCTCTTCCTGCAAGAGATGACCGGCTTCATGGTGGGCGCCGACAAGAAGGAAGGCAAGCCGTTCATGGAGGGCGTCTTCGCGCCGGCGTGGAACAGCGCGTACTTCAGCGAGATGCAGCGCATCAAAGTGGTGGAGGTGGCCAACTTCATGCTCAAGAAGCGCTTCGATGCCTTCCCGGGTTTCCGCGACTACCTGGATTGCGTGGCCTCGTTCCAGGCCACCGCGCGCGGCGCCGCTGAATTCGATGCGTGGATGCAGGGCATGGACAAGCTGGTGCAGGGCGCCCGCAAGCAGAATGTGCAGGCCTTCATCGCCACCTGCGCCGGGCTTTTCCGTGAAGGCGCGCTGCTCAAGAGCGCGAGCGTGACCTGGAAAGCGCGCAGCAAGGAATTCGCCTTCGCCTTCGACAGCGTGCCGAAGATCATCTTCCCCAAGACCGACCTGGTCTGCCTGGCCAAGGGCGACAGCAGCGTGATCATCGGCACGAGCGGCACGTACCTGCCCACGCAGGAATTGTGGAAGGGCGATGGCGGCACCGTGAACTGGCAGCGCGCCGGCCTGCGGCCCACGGCCACCTTCGCCGAATGGGACCATCCCTATGAGGTGAAGCTGAAGAGCGCGGCCTTCGAGGTGGATACGGTGCAATTCAACGATCCCTACTTCCCGAAGACGCTGGTGGGCAAGCTCACCGACAAGCTCCTGGCGAACGTCGAGGAGAGCAGCGCCAGCTTCCCGCGCTTCGAGAGCTACGATCGCCGCATGAAGATCCGCGACATCGTGGAGGGCATCGACTTCGAAGGCGGCTTCAGCATGCAGGGCGCCAAGCTCCAGGGCTATGGCACCAAGGAAGAGCCGGCCTACCTCACCTTCTACCGCGATAAGCGCCCCTTCATCATCACCAGCGGCCTGCGCTACAGCATCGAGCCCGAGCGCATCAGCAGCGATGAGGTGGCCGTGCGCCTGCGCATGGACAAGGACAGCCTCTGGCACCAGAGCACCAGCCTTCGGTTCCTGCGCGACAAGCGCCAGCTTTCCCTGATCAAGAAGGACCAGGGGCTGGGCAAGGCGCCGTTCTACAACACCTACCACCAGGTGGACATGTACTTCGAGGTGCTCACTTGGAAGCAGGGCGATCCGCTGGTGCAGCTCGGCAACCTGAGCGGCACGAGCCAGAACAAGGCCAGCTTCGAGAGCTTCGACTACTTCCGCGACAAGCGCTACATGGGCATGCTCGGCATCGATAACGTGCATCCGCTGGCGCGCCTCAACGATTTCAGCAAGCAGAACGAAGGGCGCTTCTACGCCCAGGAGTTCGCTGTGTACAGCAAGATGCAGAAGACCACCGTGGTGCCCCTGCTCATCGACATGCACAACAAGGGCTACCTCACCTACGACCCGGAGACGGAATGGGTGGAGGTGTCGCCCCGGCTGCGCCAGCACATCCTCAACAACGCAGGAAAGCAGGACTACGACGCCCTGCAGTTCAACAGCACGGTGGACGACAATGTGAACGCCACGCTCAACCTGCTGAACAACGACCTCATGATGAAGGGCGTATCCACCATCCTCATGAGCGATTCGCAGGACGTGCGCATCTATCCGGCGGAGAAGACCATCACGATCAAGAAGAACCGCGACTTCACCTTCGCCGGGAGCATCAAGGCCGGTCGGCTGCAGTACTACGGCAAGGAGTACTACTTCCACTACGACCCGTTCATCATCGACCTGGTGAACGTGGACAGCGTGAGCTTCATGGCCACCAGCTTCGAGCCCAACGCCGAAGGTCAGCACACCCTGGTGCGCGTGAAGAACGTGCTCGAGCAGGTGAGCGGAACGCTGGAGATCGATGCCCCGAGCAACAAGAGCGGGCGCCAGCAGGAGAAGTACCCGCAATACCCCGTGTTCACCAGCGCGCGGGAGAGCTTCGTGTTCTACGATAAGAGGAGCATTCAGCGCGGAGCGTACAACCGCGATCGCTTCTACTACCGCAGCGATCCCTTCAAGATCGATTCACTCGACAACTTCAGCAATGCGGGCCTCACCTTCAGCGGCACCCTGGTGAGCGCGGGGATCTTCCCCGACATCAAGGAGCCCTTGGGCCTGCAGCCCGATTACGCGCTGGGATTCGTGCGTCCCACGGGCGAGGCCGGCATGCCGCTCTACGGCAAGAAGGCGAAGTTCACGAGCACGGTGGCGCTCAACAGCCGTGGCCTGCAAGGCAATGGCGAACTGGCCTACCTCACCACCAAGCTCAGCAGCAAGCAGCTCATCTTCACCCCGGACAGCACCTTGGGCCGCGCCGATACGCTGGAGAACGTGGCGGCCACCGCGCCCAGCAAGGTGCCGCACATCACCGCCGGTCAGGTCTTCGTGCGCCTGGAGCCCGGCAAGGACAACCTGCGCACCGAGCAGATCCGCCGTCCGCTCACCATGTACGATGATCAGGCCGTGCTGCATGGCCTCACCGACCTCACGCCGAAAGGCATGACCGGCGCAGGCCTCATCGACTTCCGCAACGCCACGCTGAAGAGCAAGCTGTTCCAGTTCGAGACCATGCAGTTGCATGCCGATACCAGCGACTTCCGCCTCACCGAGGGCGATACGGCCAGCATCGCCTTCAAGACGGACAACGTGAACGCCACCGTGAAGCTCGATGAGCGCATCGGCGAGTTCGTGAGCAACGGCAGCGAGACCAAGGTGGAATTCCCGGTGAACCAGTACATCTGCTACATGGACCGCTTCAAGTGGTACATGGATCAGGGCGACCTCTCGCTGGAAAGCGATCGCAAGGCGGCGGAAGGGGCGGAGGACCTGCAGCTCAGCGGCAGCAACTTCATCAGCATACGGCCCGACCAGGACAGCCTGCACTTCATGGCGCCCAAGGCGCGCTACGACCTGAAGAAGCATTTGATCACCGCGGACGATGTGCAGTACATCCAGGTGGCGGACGCGCTCGTGACCCCGGACAGCATGCGTGTGCGCATCCGCAAGAACGCCGAGATGGACCCGCTCACCAACACGGTGATCACGGCCAACTTCGTCACGCGCTTCCATCGCATCTACAACGCAACCACGAACATCAAGGCGAAGCGGAACTACAATGCCACCGGCACCATCGACTACGTGGACGAGAACAACCGCAAGCTGCCCATCAACCTGTTCAGCATCGGCGTCGATACGGCCTTCCAGACGCGCGCCGTGGGCCGCATCACCGCCGATCAGGACTTCCAGCTCAGCCCCGCCTTCGACTTCTTCGGCGACGTGCACCTCACCGCCAGCATCAAGGAGCTCACCTTCAGCGGCAGCACGCGCATCCAGCACGGCTGCGAAGGCCTCGCGCGCAACTGGATGCGCTTCAACGCCGCGATCGACCCGCTCGAGGTCTTCATCCCAGTGGGCGATACGCTGCTCGACGACGAAGGGCAGCGCATCGGCGCCGGCCTGCACCTCACCGACGAGGATCCCTTCAGCACCTACGGCACCTTCCTGAGCCGCACCCGGAGCAAGGACGACCGAAATGTGATCACCGCCGGTGGCCTGCTCTTCTACGACAAGGGGCGCAAGGAGTACGTGATCTCCAACAAGGACAAGATCCGCCAGCGCAACCTGCCCGGCGCCCTCGTGAGCCTGGCCGTCGAGCCCTGCGTGGTGATGGGCGATGGCCCCATCGACTTCGGCGTGAAGCTCGGCCGCGTGAAGGCGAGCATGGTGGGCGCCATGCGCTACGAGACGGTGGAGAAGAAAGCCTTCGGCAACGGCGTGTTCGTGGCCGATTTCCACTTCCTCGACAATGCCTTGGAGCGCATGGCCTCCGAGATCATCGCGTATCCCGACCAGCAGGCGCTCGACATCGGAAAGACCTATTACGAGAAGTTCATGCGCGAGGCCCTGGGCCTGGAGAAGAGCGACAAGCTCATCAGCGAGCTCAGCATCAAGGGCGAGATCAAGAAGCTGCCCGACGAGCTCGTGAAGCCCATCGTGCTCGGCGATGTGAAAATGCGCTGGGATGGACCCGAGCAGAGCTGGCTGAGCGATGGCCCCATCGGCATCGCCACCGTGCTCAAGAAGCCTGTGTACCGCCAGATCAAGGGCAAGGTGCACATCGAGCGCAAGCGCAGCGGGGACATCCTCACCCTCTTCCTCCAGCTCGACGACCAGACCTACTACTTCTTCCAGTACAGCCGCAACATGCTCTACGCCTTCAGCAGCGACCAGCAGTTCAACACCATGATCAGCGAGGCCAAGGACGACAAGCGCAAGCTGCCCGATAACAAGGACGGCCCCGAGTACGAGTACAAACTCAGCAACAAGCCGAAGGTGGACGGCTTCCGGGACCGGTTCGGGTTGTGATTGAATTGCAGCCGCTCGAGCCCTTGGATCACATCGAGTAGCAAGGATCCATTATTGCCATTGCGCGCGGTGATCATCATCTTCGTCGGAGTAATAACCGATAAGCATGAAGCCCAGTCAGCAATTGGTGAAAGCCGTGGAGTCGCGGCTAAGCATGAAGTCCACACGGCAGGAGATCGAGCGGGTGCTCGCCTTGGAACGCAAGGGCCGGTTGATCGATGCCGAGGAGCAGTGGGCCCGGAAAGAGGCGCGGGCCAAGGCATTGTCGCAGTACGACAAGCAGGTTGCGCCCTATATGATCAGCCGGATGCTGGAAGCGAAGGGCGCTGGTTCCGCTTCCCTTAGTGGACGCGGCGGGAACGAGGCGCCGCGCAAGCTGCGAGGCCCGGAGGCCGTGCAAGGCCCTACCGCCGATTTCGTGGGCATCGCCTTCCTCGAACGGGCGCAGCACGCGGCCCGGACCGTCGCGCGGGTCGCTGCGGGCGGAACAGGCCTGGCATCCGGGTTCATGGTCAGCGACCGGCTCTTCCTGACGAACAACCATGTGATCCGCAGCGCCGATGCCGCGCGCGGGCTCGTGATTGAATTCGATTATGAGCTCGATGCAGTTGATCAGCCCCGAACGGTCACTCGCTACGCGCTTGATCCAACCGCATTCTTCGCCACCAGCCCTGAACCTGAATTGGATTTCACCTTGGTGGCCGTGGGGCAACGGATCAACGGCCAAGCGGAACTAGCCGATATCGGGTATTGCCCGCTGCTTTCAGGTGACGATAAGCACATGCTTGGTGAATGGGTGAACATCATACAGCATCCCGATGGCGACTTCAAACAGCTGGTGATACGTGAGAATCTGCTCGTGAACCGGATGGACGTGGTGCTGCACTACAAGGCGGACACCCTGCCCGGGAGCAGCGGGTCACCCGTGTTCAATGACCAATGGGAGGCAATCGCGCTGCATCACTATGGAGAGCCGTACAGGCAGAAAGGAGTGAAATACGACAGCAACCTGAATGAGGGGATCCGAATCAGCTCGATCGTGAAGGGGCTGGCGCAAGGTGCGCTGCCGGTGAGCATGGGCTCGCGTGAGCTTCTTCATCCCATCATCGGTGCACGTCGCGGCGATGGCCGCGGACGAAGCGCAGCGCCCATCGAGGTGCGTGATCCGGGGAAGGGCCTTCGGATCGAATCGGATGGAACGGTCACCTGGCAACTGCCCTTGGAACTGAGCGTGCGCATTCCTTTGCTCGCCGCTGCGTCGCGATCCACGCCTGTCCCGCTTATGGATGCAGCACCTGGCCCTGCGCTTGTTGCAGGCGCGGAAGCCGTCGTGATTGACACGCGATACGGCAATCGCAGCGGCTATAAGCCGGATTTCCTAGGACGGAACGTGCCCCTGCCCGTGCTGAGCGCGGGGAACAGGAAGCTTGCCGCGCGCCCAAAGGGTGAGCCTGCTTCCGCGGCGCCCATCGTGCTCAAATACGAGCATTTCAGCATCGTGTTGAATGCGGAGCGGCGCATGCCCTTCTTCGCCGCCGTGAACATCAGTGGGAAGAGATGGAAGTCGGTTGATAGGGACAGCGGGCTGCCGCGCGGCGAATCCGCCGAGGCCACAGAGACGTGGTACCCGGACCCGCGCGTGAATGACGATGCATTATGCCAGCAGCCGCTCTACGATGGCCAGTCGCGCCTCGCCGCCGAGCGCTTCGATCGAGGGCACATGGTTCGGCGAGAGTACCCGAACTGGGGCACGGATGCGCAGATCACGCGCGCCAATGCCGACACCTTCCATTTCAGCAATTGCTGCCCGCAAGCCGGTGTCTTCAACCAGCGTGCGGCGCACTGGCAGGGCATCGAGAACTACGTCATCAATAGCGCTTCGAATGAGAAGGTGGATGTCAGCGTCTTCATCGGACCGGTCTTCGGCAAGAAGGACCCGAAGTGGAAGGACGTGCGCGTGCCGATGAAGTTCTGGAAGGTCCTGGTGCGCAAGGTGGATGGTAAGCTGCGCGCCTTCGGCTTCATGGCTGATCAGACCAAGCTCGCCAAAGCCGTCCTCAAGGCGAAGGAGGCAGCACAGGTATTCGACGATATGAGCAAGGTGGACCAATACCAAGTGAAGATCTCTGCCATCGAGAAGCTAACCGGACTCGATTTCGGCGATCTGAAGAAGGCGGATGCATTGAAAGGCTCGGCAGAGAGCGCGGCGCCTCGTGAAATCACCCATTTCGCGCAGATCAGGATCTGAAGGCCACCGATCTTCGCCGCATGTCTGCGGTCTCGTTGGAATTCTTGGGCACCGGCACCAGCCAAGGCGTTCCGGTGATCGGCTGCGCGTGCGCCGTTTGCCGGAGCACCGATGCGCGTGACCGTCGGCTGCGTGCCTCGGCCCTGTTGCGCGTCGATGGTCGCGCGCTGCTGATCGATGCCGGCCCCGACCTGCGCCAGCAATTGCTGCGCGCTCGGGTGGATCACCTCGATGCCGTGCTGCTCACCCACGAGCACATGGACCACATCGGCGGCATCGACGACCTGCGCGCGCTGAACTACCGCATGAAGCGGCCCATGGACGTCCATTCCAGCCCGCAGACGCTGTCCGCGCTCCAGAGCACATTCGCCTATGCCTTCGCTGCTGATCGCTACCCCGGCGTGCCCGAGCTGCACCTGCATCCGATCACTGGTCGCGCGTTCGAGGCGGGCGGCGTGGCCTTGGAGGCGATCGCCGTGATGCATTACCGAATGCCCGTGCTCGGCTTCCGCATCGGCGGCCTGGCCTACATCACCGATGCGAAGACCATCGCCGAGGAGGAGATCTCCCGCTTGCGCGGAATTCACACGCTCGTGCTGAATGCGCTGCGCATCGAGGAGCACGTCTCGCATTTCAATCTGAAGGAGGCACTGGCCATGGTGGAGCGCATCGCGCCGCAACGCGCGTACTTCACCCACATCAGCCATTTGCTGGGCACGCACGCCGAGGTCGCGAAGCAGTTGCCCGCGGGCGTGGAGCTCGGCTACGACGGACTTGCGCTGGATATCCCCGGCTGATCGTCACTGCGACAGCACGCGAGCCACGTGGCGGCCACCATCGCCTTCCAGGCAGACCAGGCGCATGCCCGCGCCAGCGGTCGGAAGGGGAATGGTGGCCGGGCCACGCAGCGTGTTCTCGTAGAGCAAGCGACCAAGCGCATCGCGCACGGTGAGCCGATGACTGCCCGAAGGCACGCGAACCATGTCATCGGCCAGCAGGGGATGAGCGACTTCGGCGATGCCCGTCGTCATAGTCTCAAGCAGCACATCGATGATCTCCGCGTCGCTGAGCGCGTGATCGTAGATGCGCACGTCGTCGATCCAGCCGGAG
The DNA here is from genome assembly GCA_016788405.1 of Flavobacteriales bacterium. Classification (GTDB taxonomy): domain Bacteria; phylum Bacteroidota; class Bacteroidia; order Flavobacteriales_F; family PHOS-HE28; genus PHOS-HE28. Next base: position 10,588 of record JAEUSX010000214.1, on the reverse strand, counting down.
AAGGGCTGCAGGCCGGTGCTGAGCGCGCCCAGCGATGCGGGCGCTTGCGGGCTCGTGCCGATGAGGCCGCTCGCCGGGGCCGTGCCCATCACGCTACCGTTCAGGTAGAGGCGCATCTCGCTGCCGTCGTACACGCCCGCGATGTGGTACCACTGCCCGCCGAAGAGCGAGCTGGGCGGCGTGGTGATGGTCTGCACGTTGCCCGCCGTGCGCAGGCGGAAGCGCAGTCCGGTTCCGCTCACGAAGGCGATGGACCAGCTGTGATCCGCGGCGTTCGGACCGGTGGCCTTGGCGATTAGCGTGCGGTCCATGCCCGTCACGAAATCGGCCTTGGCCCAGAGCGAGAGCGTGATGCCGCCCGTGCCGGTGGTGATGTCGCAGGGACCGAGCAGGATGCGATCGTCCACGCCATCGAAGCGCGCGCAGCCCTGATGATATCCGCCGTTCGGCGCCCAGAGGGTGCCACCAGCCAGCACGCCATCGCTTCCGCCCCAGGCATGCGCGACGGTGCCGCTGCTCTCATCGAGCGGCCAATGGAATACCGGGCCTTGAGCTGCCACTTGCGCTGAGCAGGCCAGGGAGACGAGAAGCAGCGATCGATTCATGGCTATGCGCTTTGCAAGCGCAACGAACCGAATCATGGACGGTTGCAGGAATTCGATGGGTGCCGTCCGAAGGGCGCCAGGCGCGCTAGCTGAAGGGCCCAGCCGTGCGGCACGCGGCGAGCTGCGCGCAGATGCCGCGGATCTTGTCCGTGCCGGGACGCTTGCCCGCCCGGGCCAGCATGCGCGCCGAAAGACAGCCGTGCTCGATGATGAGCCCGACATGCCCGCGCGCGTTCTCGCTCAGCTCGCCGTAGAGTTCCACGAAGAGGTGCTTGAGCAATGCGCTCACGCTCACCTGTTCCTGCTTCAGCATGCCGAGCATGAAGAGGTAGTCGCGGTTGGCGATGGTGGCGCCAGAGCCATCGCGGATGGTGGCCAGCATCACGCTCATGAGGTCCTCGCTGCTCCACGCGCGCTGCAGGTAGTTGCTGCTCCAGCGCCCGGCGACCAGCGCGCGGAGCACGGCGATGGTGAATTCGATCACGGCCATGTCTGCGGCGGCGTTCTCCTGCGCGTCGATGCCATGGATGGAGATGATGCCCTGGTCCAGGTGCGCGGTGGCGCTGCGCAGATTCAAGGCTTGCGGATCCTGCGAATCGCCGCGCTTGCTGCTTCCCATGGCTCGCGCGATCGGTCCGAGCACCTCCCGGTCATGGTCGTTGGGATCGAAGACGGGCTCGGGCACGAAGGCGCCCACGCGTTCGGGATGACGGTCATAGAGGTCGACACAGGCGCGCAGCCGGGCACTGTGGAGGCCGGTCGCCCTTCCATCGCGGAAGGGCGTTGAAGCGCTGAGCGCAGGCAACAGCGGCAGCACCATGCGCACAGCGGCATGCAATCGGCCGAAGTCGGACTCGCGCACGAAGTGCAGATCAAGGCGCAGTCCGCTCGTGAAGCTCGTGGGGCGTACGGAATCCTGCTCCCACGGCGCGAACGGAGAAGGACCGGGCAGGAGCGTGGCTTCACGGGCCGCAAGCGCTGGCGTCAGCGCCGCGTGCAGCGCGTTCAGCTTGCGCACCCAGTTCGCGGGTCGTTTCGCGCCGCGTTCGCTGGAGATCCTTATGGATGAAGCGCCGTCAGCCTTGATGCCGAGGTCCTGCCGTTCCGGATGCTGACGCGAGGTGGTCGGCAGGGGCAGCTCCGCGAGGGCTGATGCGATGGGGAGAGCGTGCCTGAGCCCGGCATCGTGGATGCTGGCCTCCGTGGCGAAGCCGAACGCATCGAAGAGGGCGGGGAGGCGCTTGCGTTCGGGTTCGACCATGGCCAAAGATGGTGTTCAGGCCCGAAGGCCTTGTTCACGCCCCCATCACCTCACGGGTCGCCGCCTTCACGGCCGCCACCACCTCATCCACCTGCGCATCGGTGAGGTCGTAGTACACGGGCAGGCTGATCTCCGCCTGGTAGAGGCGGTGCGTGTTCGGGAAGCTGCTGATCGCATGCCCCTGGCCTTTGTAGAAGCTGAGCAGCGGCAGTGGGATGAAGTGCACGTTCACGCTCACCTCGCGCCGGGCGATGGCGGCGATCACCGCATCGCGCTGTTCCTCCGTGGCACCGTTGAGCCGGAGCATGAACAGGTGGTAGCTGCTCTCGCGTGCATCATCGCGGAGCACGGGCGGGATATAGCGGGCATCGCCGGTGAAGGCCTGCTGGTAGCGCTCGCAGATGGCCTTGCGGCGGGGGATCGTCTCCGAATCATAGCGCTCCAGCTCCACCAGCCCGATGGCCGCCTGCAGATCGGTCATGTTGCACTTGAAGCCGGGGAAGGCCACATCGTAGCGCCAGGAGCCGGGCTGGTTCTTGGCCAGCGCATCCTTGTTCTGGCCGTGCAGGCTGAAGGTGTTGAAGAAGCGGTAGAGCTCCTCGCTGTCGAAGGGCTGTGGCAGACGGAAGGCGAGGGCGCCGCCCTCAGCCGTGGTGAGGTTCTTCACCGCATGGAAGCTGAATCCGGTGATGTCGGCCTGCTTCCCAACGGGCGCGCCGCCGATTCGCGCGCCGAAGGAGTGCGCGGCATCGCTGAGCACCAAGGCGCGGCCCAGGCGCATCTGCGGATTGGTGCCATCGGTGCGCAGGTTGAGCTTGGGCGTGAAGAGGCCGGTGGCTTCCTCCGCGATGCGCATGATCTCGCCTACGCGCGCTGGCAGGCCGCCGATGTCCACGGGGATGATGCACTTGGTGCGCGGGCTCAGGGCCCGCTTCACCGCTTCGGGGTCGATGGTGAAATCGTCGAGCACGTCCACCAGCACCGGCTTGGCGCCCACGTGCGTCACGATGTTGGCGGTGGCGCAATAGGTGTAGGCGGGCACGATCACCTCATCGCCAGGACCGATGCCAAACCAGCGCAGCACGAGCTCGGCCGCGTTGGTCCAGCTGTTCAGTGCGATCACGCGCTCCACGCCGCAATAGGCCGCCAGCCTGCGCTCGAACTCCTTGGTGCGCGGACCGGTTGTGATCCAACCGCTGCGCAAGGTTTCCTCCACGGCGCGGATGGTGCGATCGTCGATGCGGGGAGGGGAGAAGGGGATCATGCCTCGGTGAGCGCGCTAAGATGGGCCACCGATCGCCACGCGCATCCAGCAGCGCCATCCCATATTTACCGCCCATGCGCCCGATCTATCGCCTCGTGTTCCAGCGGATCCTGGGCTGGCGCATCCAGGATGAGCGCCCGGCGGGGCTTGACCGCTTCATCATCGTGGTGGCCCCCCACACGAGCAACTGGGATTTCGTCGTCGGGCTCGCCGTTCGCAGCCTCGCGCGTCTTCAAGACGTGAAGTACCTGGCCAAGTCCTCGCTCTTCAAGCCGCCCTTCGGCTGGTTCTTCCGCGCGGTGGGCGGCTATCCAGTGGACCGCACCAAGCACAACAACATGGTGGATGCGGTGGTGGCCATGTTCCAGCGCGGAGAGATCAAGAAGATCGCCATCACGCCCGAAGGCACGCGCAGCTACCAACCGCATTGGAAAACAGGTTTCCATCGCATAGCCACCGGCACGGGCGTGCCCATCATCCTGGCCACCTTCGATTACCCCAGGCGCCTGGCCATCATCACGGCGCCGTTCGCGCTCACCAGCGATCCCGAAGCCGACATCGAACGCATGAAGGATTGGTTCCGGCCGCACAAAGGCAAGAATCCCGAGGACGGCGTGCGTTGATGGCACCATCTTGGGAGCGGCGCATTCCATCATGAGAGCATCCATCGTACTGGCGATCGTCATCCTGAGCGGATCGCTCAGGGCGCAGACCTTTCCTACGCTGAACGGTGAACTGGCGAACGGTACGGCCGTCCAGCTTCCCGGAGATCCGAAGACGCCGCGCATCGTGATCGCGCTCGCTTACGGCCAGAAGGCGCAGGCCGATCTGGAGGCCTGGTACGAGCCGGCGTACCTGCGTTTCGTGGCGAAGCACGGCCTCTTCGCCAACGCGTACAGCACGGAGCTCTATTTCGTGCCGCTCTTCACGGGCGCCAACAAGGCGGCGTACGAGCCCAGCATGAAGCGCTTCCGCAAGAGCGCCACGCCGGAGACCGCGGACCGGGTGGTCTTCGTGCGGACGGAACTGGAAGCGGTGCGCGAGGCGCTGGGCCTGAAGGATAAGGACATCCCGTACTTCTTCGTGGTGGATCGCGACGGCCGAATCGTGCACCGGGAGCAGGGCGCCTTCACCGAGGACAAGCTCGATGCCATCGAGGAAGCCCTGATGCCGTGATCGGAGGCCCCGGTCTCCGTGCATTCAGCTTTCGGCTTTTCTACTTTCGCCCCCCCTCAACCACACGCATGAACATGCCGATCATGACATTCACCTCCGCTTTGATGGCCCTCAGCATGCTGGCCTGCGCCGGTGGCGATGAAGGCCGATCGACCGAACAACAACCCAAGAAGAACGTGGAATCACAACCAGACGGCGTGTACGCGCGCATCAAGACCAACAAAGGCACCATCCTCATCCGTTTCGAGCAGGAGAAGGCGCCGATGACCGTGGCCAATTTCGTCGCGCTCGCCGAAGGCAAGATGAAGAACACGGCGAAGCCCGAGGGCACGCCTTACTTCGATGGCCTCATCTTCCACCGTGTCATCCCCGGCTTCATGATCCAGGGCGGCGATCCCACCGGCACGGGCGCGGGCAATCCGGGCTACTCCTTCGCCGATGAGATTCATCCCGAGCTGAAGCACACCCGGCCCGGCACCTTGAGCATGGCCAATGCAGGTCCTGCCACCAACGGCAGCCAGTTCTTCATCACCAATGGCCCCACGCCGCACCTCGACGGCCGCCACGCCGTGTTCGGCTACGTGGCGCAAGGCCAGGACGTGGTGGATGCCATCGCAGGCGTGGCCCGCGACCAGCGCGATAAGCCGTTGGAGCCCGTGGTGATGGAGAAAGTGACGATTGAGCGCGTGGGCAAGGCCGCCAAGGCCTGGGATGCCATGGCCGTGCTCAACGCCAACAAGGATAAATTCCGCTCCCGCTAGCGCCTGCCGCGACTTCTTTGACGGCCACCGCCACCGCGGTGGCCGTTGCTTTTCTCCCGCCTGCCGCCCTTGGGGTCGTATTGCGGACCAGGAGGCAGCCCTTCGGGCATGGGCATTTTCTTCACCTCGTAACCGATGAGCGCCTCGATGCGCCCGAACTCGCGCATCTCCCGCTCGTTCACGAAGGTGATGGCCGTGCCCTTGCGCTGCGCGCGCGCCGTGCGGCCCACGCGGTGCACGTAGTCCTCCGGGTCCTTCGGCACATCGTAATTGATCACCAGGTCGATGTCGTCGATGTCGATGCCGCGGCTCACCACATCGGTGGCCACGAGGACGCGCAGCTTGCGGTTGCGGAAGGCGAGCATGGTCTCCTCGCGCTCGCTCTGGTCCAGGTCGCTGTGCATGCCGCGCGCGTTGAATCCTCTCTTCTGCAAGTGCCGGTTGAGGTTCTTCACCTCGATCTTCCTGCCCGCGAAGATCACGATGCACTCCGCCGGATTCGTGCGCAGCACGTGCTCCAGCACGTTGGCCTTGTTCATGTCGAAGACCACGTAAGCCTGCTGGTCCACGCCTTCGGCGGGCTTGCTCAGCGCGATGGTGATCTCCACCGGGTCATGCAGCACCTGCTTGGCGAGCTCACGGATGGCGGGCGGCATGGTGGCGCTGAAGAGCAGCGTCTGCCGCTCGGGGGGCAGGAATTTGATGATGCGCTTGATGTCGTCGATGAAGCCCATGTCGAGCATGCGGTCGGCTTCATCGAGCACGAGGAATTCAAGGCCTTTCACCGGCACGTAGCCCAGGTTGAGGTGGCTCAGCAGTTTGCCCGGAGTGGCCACCACGACCTCCACGCCGCTGGTGAGCGCCTGCTTCTGCTGGTCGAAGGTGGCGCCATCGCTTCCGCCGTAGAGGGGTATGGAGGTGATTGGCGTGTAGTACGCGATGGCCTGCAGCTGCTGATCGATCTGCAAGGCCAGTTCACGCGTGGGCACGACGACGATGGCGCGGATGCTCCCTTCCTCCTTGGCCCGGTATCCGGTGATCACATCGATCAAGGGCAGGAGGAAAGCGGCGGTCTTGCCCGTTCCGGTCTGCGCGCAGGCAATGAGGTCGCGGTGGTCGAGGACGGACGGGATGGCCTGTTGCTGGATGGGCGTGGGCACCTTGATGTTCATGGCATCAAGGCCCTGCAAGAGGTCGTCGCTGATGCCGAGCGAATGGAAATCCATGAGGAGCGGGGGAAGTGGCTCGAGCGCCACCGTGAGCTGCGCGGTGCGTGCCGCGCTGTTTGCGGGCCGCAAGATAGAGTCGGCCGCGCGTCAGGAGGCCTTCCGCATGCCAAGGCTATCGGGCGCCATCACCAGGCAGGTGGTCCTTCGCATGCCGTCGACCGTGGTGATCTCCCCGTTGAGCTGCTCGGCCAGCGCGCGCATCAGCTCCGCGCCGAATGACCCGGCTCGTGAGCGGCTGTCGTCCTGCTTGCCGTCATCGCTGTACCGCAGCTCAAGGCGCTCGCCTGCGGCGCGCAGCACGATGTGGATGCTGCCGTGCGCATCGGTCGGGATGCCGTGCTTCAGGGAGTTGGTGAGCAATTCGTTCACGATCAGGCTCAGGGGCATGAGTTCGTCGGCATGCAGGCGAATGGTGTCGGCATCCACGTTCATGGAGATGCGATCGTGGCGGCCATTGGCCACGAGCACGAGGCGTGCAAGGTCTTCCAGGTGATTGCCGACAGGGATGGCCGTATCGTCGCCGAGACGGTAGATGGCCGCGTGCAACAAGGCCATGGCGCGCAGGCGTCCTTGAGCTTCGCGTATCATCGTGCGGGCCGCGGGATCGCTCAAGGCCCCGCATTGCATCTGCAGCACGGCATCGATGGCCTGCAGGCTGTTCTTCAAGCGATGGTGCATCTCACCCAGAGCCAAGCCCTGGCGCTCCTCGCGCATCAACGCCTCGGCCAGTCGCATGTTCTGGCGTTGCAGTTCCATATTGCGAGCGGCCATCTCCTCCTTGTGGCGGGAGATCACCTGGCTCTTCAGGCCGCTGCGGCGCGCGGAGATGCGAGCCCTGCGGATGAGCAGGCCGAGGGCGATCGCCATGACCAGCAGCAGGGTGGCCGCGATGAGCAGCAAGCGGTAGCTGGCTTTCTGGTCGAGCAGTTCCGTCTCCGCGATGTCGGCGCGCAGCTGGAGCCGCTGCTGCTCCTGTTCGTGGGCTTCCAATTCACGCACCACTTGCATTCCGCCCAAGGCCAGATCGCTCAAGGCGTTGTTGGATGAATCTCGAGCCGCCTGCAGCCGGAGCAACCATGCGTGCGCTGCTGGCCAATCACTTCGTGCCGCGGCCAAGGCGTGCGATGCCTGGAGCAGTTTGACCGATTTCTTCTCGACGCCCTGGCCTGCGGGTATGGTGGCAGCGGTATCGATGCGTGCCTGCGCTTCAGCGAATCGACCTGTACCGGTGGCCAGCGAGGCTTGGTCAAGGAGCAATCCGAACCGATCGCCGGGCCCGCCGGCGTCGAGAAGGATTCGTTCCGCGGCAGCGAGGTAGGGGATGGCGTCACCGAAGCGTCGTTGCGCGATCAGCGCCCGGGCGATGGTCTGGCGCAAGCGCGCCTGGTCCAACGGGGGCAATGCCGCGATGTGCAGCAGTGCCTTTTCGGCGCCATGCACCACTTCATCATGAAGACCAGCGCGATGCAGCGCATCGAGCAGGAAGAGCTGGTTCCGGGCCACGGCTTCCGCATTGTTCGATGCCGTGGCTACGGCCAGCGCCAGCCGCGCCTGCTCCACCGCTTTGCCATGCCGACCGTTGGCTTGGTAGGCGATCGCCAGTTCGTGCAGGTCGGCGGAGAGCCTTTCCTGGTCACTGAGTTTCCGGGCGATGTCCAACGAGCGCAGGGTCGTGGTCAGGTGCTCGGGGAGCAGCCCGAGACGGAATTGAACGGCCCTTTGCGCGCAGAGCGCATCGTGCAGCAGCGCGTCATCGCCGGTCCCTTCTGCGAAGCGCACAGCGTTGGCGGCGTAGGAGAGTGCTCCGAGCGGGTCGTGGTCGAGGTTACGCTGGGCCAATCTGCAAAGCGCGCTGGCGCGCTCCTCGGCCGTGGCGTCCGATTCGAGCAGGTACCGCAAACTGTCGCGCACATCAGATGCGTCCGCCGTGGACCGCAACACGGTAATAAGGACGATCAGGGCAGTTCGGGTAAGGGTTCGCCAGCGCATGGCGCCTTGTTACGTTCGGGAGCACAGGGGGTTGCGCGCGGGGTCGTGTATGTTCGCGGCATGCGGGTGAAGGTTGAGGTCTGTGTGACTTCTGTGCATGAAGCGGAAGCCGCCGAAGCGTGCGGCGCCGACGGCGTGGAGATCTGCACTTGGCTGGCCTGTGGGGGCATCACCCCGAGCAATGGTTTGGTGGATGCGGTCCGCAGCGTTGTGGAAATTCCAGTACGCGTGCTCGTCCGGCCCACGCCCGGCGGTTTCGTGTACACGGGGGCAGAGGCGCATGCCATCCTGATCGATGCAGAGGTGTTCGGCGGTGGCGCGTTGGGGTTGGTGGTTGGCGGTCTCACGCAAGCGGGTGCTCCGGACGTGGCGCTCATGCGCGAGGCGATGCGTGTCGCGCCCGAGAGCGAGGTCACTTTCCACCGCGCCATCGATCACGCGGCTGAAATGCTCCTTGCACTCGATGTTTGCCTCGACCTCGGTGTTCATCGCGTGCTCAGTTCCGGTGGTGAGACCCTTGCGCTCGATGGCGCTCGGAGATTGAATGCGATGGTTGAGCGCGCGGGCGATCGTCTCCTGATCGCTGCGGCTGGCGGCATCAATCCGGACAACGTGGTGGAAATCGTGGAGCGTGCGGGCGTGCGCGAAGTGCATTTCGCGGCGCAGCTGCCAGTGAAGAGCAAGGTGCGCGGCGCAGCGATGAGTTCGGGGCATGCAGGCGTGAGCTTCGAGACGGAACCGGACCGCGAGAAGATCGATGGCGTTCTGAATGCCTTGGTGAAGGCGGGTTTGAGATGAAAGGCTGGTTCTGGTTCATTGGCTGGCTCGGGTTGAGGGTTGCTGTCCTCGGTCAGGAAGTCCACATCCCGATGAACGATGGGTGGAGCTTCACACAAGCGGGCAGGGAGGATTGGCGCAGCGCCGAAGTGCCCGGCGTGGTGCAGACCGATCTGCTGCGACACGGGCTGATCCCCGACTTCATCGGGCACAACATCGACAGCGTGCAGTGGATCGAGAACGAGGATTGGATCTACAAGCGCTCGCTTTTCGTGACCGATACGCTTCTACGTCACGCGCATCTCGACCTCGTCTTCAAAGGCCTCGACACTTTCGCTGAGGTCTACATCAATGACTCGCTGATCGGCATGGCCGACAACATGTTCCGCACCTGGGAGTGGCCGATCAAGTCGCTATTGCGGATCGGGGAGAACGAGCTGAAGGTCGTTTTCCGGAGCCCGATCAAGGAAGGCGCGAAGCTGCGCGACGCCTATGGCATCCAATTGCCGCACGACAGCGACCCCAGCGGTGTGAGCTCGTACATCCGCAAGGCGGCTTATCAATTCGGCTGGGACTTCTGCCCACGGTTGGTGACGAGCGGGATCTGGAAGGGCGTGGAGCTCAGGGGGTGGAGCGATGACCGCATCCTTCGCGCTGGAGCCTTCCTGAACACGGGAACGGAATCCCTCATGGCGAGCTGCCTGATCGAGACCACGGCGCTTTCGGACTCCGTCACCATGCTCATCGTGCGGCTGGGCGACAAGCACCAGTTATCGATGCGACCGCCGCACCGCTCGGCCAACATCGTCAGATTCCTCTTGGACAGCGTTGACCTCTGGCAGCCGGGTCGAATGGGACGCGCTACGACGCTCCCGATGGAAGTGCAGCTCCTCCAGGGTTCGCGCTTGTTGAGCAAGTGGTCTCAGGAGGTTGGCCTCCGTACGGTGGCGCTGGCGCAGGAAACCGACTCGGCGGGCAAGTCCTTTCAGTTCATCGTGAACGGCGTTCCCGTTTTCATCAAAGGCTGCAACGTGGTTCCGCCTAGCATGCTGCCCGGGCCGGGCGCGAACGATGCCTGGCTTCATCTCGTCCGCAGCATGAAGGGCGCAGGCATGAACATGGCGCGCATCTGGGCCGGCGGCGTGTATCCGCCGGAAGAGTTCCTGCATGCGTGCGATACCGCGGGCATCATGGTCTGGCAGGACTTCATGCTCGGAAACCTCGCTCCGTTCGACATCCGCTCGTTCGAGCGGAACGTAGGCGAGGAAGTGAAGGAGCAGTACCGCCGGCTCTCCGTGCATCCTTCGTTGGCGCTCTTCTGCGGCAACAACGAATTGGCGGTGGCATGGCGGAACTGGGGCTGGCAGCAGCGCTATGGCATCCACGGCGCGGATTCCGTGAAGGTGGAGGCCGTGAATGAATACTTCTTCAACAGGACGCTTGCGGATTGGGTGGATGGCATGGGCAGCCTCGATTACCTGCCTTCATCGCCCATAAGCAACTGGGGCAACGCCAAGGGCCTCACC
>JAEUSX010000066.1 GCA_016788405.1 Flavobacteriales bacterium | reverse complement strand
CGGATGTGCGCGATGGTCTCCGCACGCCTCACCCACCAGCCCACCTGGCTCGCGTTGCCGCTCAGGAGCTTCACCAATGCGGTGCCCCAGCTGCCGGCTCCAATGACTGCGATGCGTTGGGCTTCCATCAGAATGTGACTTCGGCCTCCTCCTCCTTCCCTGCGCGCAGCACCTTCACCTTCGTCGTATCGCCTTTATTGAACTGCGAAAGCGCCTTCATGTAGGCCATCATATCGGTGACCTCGATCGCGCCCATCTTCACGACGACATCGCCCACCTTCAATCCGGCATTGGCGGCCGGTTTGCCTTCCGTTAGCCCGTCGATGCGCATGCCTTTGCCATCGTAGAGGTAATCCGGCACCACACCGAGCGTGACCTTGAAGCGCGGCGTGTTCTCCGTGCTCACCTCCTCGGTCTTGGCGAAGGCGAGCTTGCCGTCATCGTTCAAGGTTGTGATCAACGATTCGATGAAGCGCGCCACGCGCAGCATGCCGTCGTAGTTGACTTTCTCCTCGTCGTCCGAGGGCTTATGGTAATCGGCATGCGTACCGGTGAAGAAGTGGATGGCCGGCACGCCTTGCAGGTAGAAGCTGGTGTGGTCGCTCGGCCCGATCCCGCTTGTCGTGGCCTTCACCTTCAATCCGCCGGCGAGCACACGATTCACTTCATCCCATGCCGGTGAAGTGCCCACGCCGTTGATCCCGATCACGTTGCTCGTGTCGAGGCGGCCCACCATGTCGAGGTTGATCATGTAATTCAGCTCGGCGATCGGCACGGTGGGGTTCTTGGTCCAGTGATTCGAGCCGTAGAGCCCCTTCTCCTCGCCGCTGAAGGCGATGAAGAGGTAGTCGTTGCCGCGGGCCTGGTCCATCTCCGCGAGGTCGCGGGCCAGCTGAAGCATCACGGCGATGCCACTGGCGTTATCATCGGCGCCGTTGTGGATGGCCTTCTCCCCGCGATGCAGGGACCCCTCTTCGCCCCATCCCAAATGGTCGAGGTGCGCGCCGATCACCACCACGTTGGAGGCCCCATTGTCGATCATGCCGACGACGTTGAATGCTGTTCGCTGCGGACGTGCGATATCGACGTTGATCACACAGGGATTGCCGTCGATCACGAGTTTCTCATGCAGGTCGCCTTTGAGGAAGACGACCGGGATGCCGATCGGCTTCACTTTGGCGCTGAAGCGCGCCTCTGGGGCCTGCGCGGTCGGGTCGTCGTTGTAGAAGAGCACGCCGGCCGCTCCCTGATCGGCGGCGCGCTGCGCGCGTGCTTGCAGGTCGTGGTAAGCGAGGTACTTGCTGTGCGGGTGGATGCCGTCCGGAGAGCTCACGCTGAAGGCCACGATGCGATCCTTCAGCTTGAGGGTGTCGGCGTAATCGGTGTAATGCAGTTCGGGTGCGATGATCCCGTAGCCGAGCTTGAGCACCTTGCCACGGGCCAATCCTGCGGCCGAATAGGCCAGCGGGAACCACTGTTCATCGAGCTTTGGCTTCGAACGGCCTATCTGCATGGTGCAGGCCGCTCCGCGCACCGGATCCGCGGCGAAGGTGAAGGCCTGTGCATACGAGGCATTGTCGCCGTATGGCATCAGGCCCACGTTGCCGAATTTGGCGGCGATGTAATCCACAGCGAGCTTCTCCCCGGGCATGCCGGCCTCGCGGCCCTCCAGGAGATCGCTGGCCAGGTAGCGCACATCGTTGCGCATCTGGTCCAATGCATCGGCATCGGTCTGGACTTGGGCGACGGAAGATGCGGCGGCGAGCACGCATGCCAGGAAGAGCGGGTTCCTCATCGGCGCCGAAGTTATCCGCGCATACCTTCGGATGCGTTCGGCGCGTTACTTGCGCGAAGCGTCGTCATCATGAAGAGCATCCTAGTCGCCCTTGCGGGCATCGGTTCCTTCCTCTACCTGCTCAATCCGACGCTCGGGGTGTTCGAGCTGCTGCCGGACAATATCCCATTGCTCGGCAACGTGGATGATGCCTCGGCCGCGATGGTGCTTTTAGGCGCCCTGCGCTACTTCGGCTGGGACCTCACGGCCGTATTCATGCGCCGCCGCGCGATTGATTTCGGCTCCAAGCCGGCCTAGCCTTTCACCCCGGCCTGCTCCAGGAAGAAGGCGTAGATCAATGCGATCTCCTTCAATGCCTCGAATCGGCCCGAAGCGCCCCCATGGCCCGCCTCCATGTTGGTGAACAGCAGGATGGGTGCTTCGGCTTTCTGGTGCTCACGCAGCCGCTGCACCCACTTGGCGGGCTCCCAATACTGCACTTGGCTGTCGTGGAACCCTGTGGTGACGAGCATGGCGGGATAGTTCGCGTCCTTCACGTTGTCGTAAGGCGAGTATGAAAGCATGCGCTCGTACGCCTCTTTCTCCTTGGGGTCTCCCCACTCATCGAATTCGCCGGTGGTGAGCGGGATGCTCTCATCGAGCATGGTGGTCACCACGTCGACGAATGGCACCTCGGCGCAAACCGCCTTCCAGCGATCGGGGCGCATGTTCACCACGGCGCCAACGAGCAGGCCGCCCGCGCTGCCACCCAGGCAAAAGAGGCGATTCGGGTCGGCGTACTTCATGCGATCCAGATGATCGGCGCAGTCGATGAAGTCGGTGAACGTGTTCAGCTTGTGCTCCATCTTGCCGTTGTCGTACCAGGCCCGGCCCAATTCCTCCCCGCCGCGGATGTGCGCGATGGCGAACACGAATCCGCGATCCAACAAGCTGAGCCGGGCGCTGCTGAAGGTTGGATCGATGCTGTTACCATAACTGCCGTAACCGTACAGCAGCAGCGGGGCCGTGCCATCGATCGGCGTTCCCTTGCGGTAAACGATGCTCACCGGCACCTTGGCCCCATCGCGGGCGGGCGCCCAGATGCGCTCGCTCACGTAATCGGCGCTGCTGAACGTGCCGACCACTTCCTGCTGCTTGAGCAGCTCTGATCGATTGGCGTTGAGATCGTGCTCATACACGCTTGCAGGGGTGGTGAGCGACGTGTAGCCGTATCGAAGGCGGTCCGTGTCCCATTCAGGATTGGTGCCGCTGTAGGCCACATAGGCCGGGTCGTTGAATGCGATCTCGTGCTCCTGGCCATCGCTCAACCTGCGAACCCGGATGTGCGTGAGCCCTTCGCGACGCTCGGTGATCGCCAAATGGTCGCGGAAGGTCTCCACATCCTCGAGCAGCACGTCGGGCCTGTGCGCGATCGTCTCCTTCCACTTCCGCTTGTCCTGCGTCTCGCCTTCGGCGCATTCCATCAGCCTGAAGTTCTGCGCGTCCCAGTTGGTGAGGATGTGCCACTTCCCGGGCCTGCCACCTGCCGGTGGAACGTGCATCACGCTGTGCTCGTGCTCCTCCTCGCGGGGCAGGAACACGGTGAACTCGCCCATGGGCTGCTCAACGCTCAGGTAGCGGTGCTCGCTGCTCAAGGTGCTCCCGCTCATGATCATCACGAAGCGTTCGCTGCGCGACCGGTACACATCGCAGCTATAAGCCGCGTCCTTCTCCTCGAAGACCAGCACGTCCTGTGCGGGATCGGTGCCGAGGACATGGCGGTAGACGTAAGCGCTTCGCAGGGTTCGGTCCTTGCGCGTATAGAACACGGTACGGTCATCGGCGAACGCGCATCCTCCGGCCGTGCTCGTGATCACGTCCGGCAGGTCCTTCCCTGTGGCAAGGTCCCGGAACCGGATGTCGTAGAGGCGGCGGCCAACACGATCGGTGCTGTAGGCCACAAGCCCGTTCCCGGGGCTCATCTCGAAATCGCCCAGATCGAAATAAGCGGCCCCTTCGGCAAGCGCATTCTCATCGAGCAGCACGCTCCACGCGGGGTCGCCTTCCTCCGGCCAGCGCGGCCCAGCCGACTTCGCACGCAGGTGAACGGGGTACTCCTTGCCCGCATCGAACCGTTGCTGGTACCAGTAGCCGTTCTCGCGATATGGCACGCTGAGGTCTTCCTCCTTGATGCGCGCCTTCATCTCACGGAACAGGTCCTCACGCCGTTGCTTCACCGGTGCCAGCACGGCCTCGGTGTATGCATTCTCGGCATTGAGATGGTCTATGACCGCTTTGGTGATGGAGTCTGGTTCTGCCGCGTTGCGCTGCTCTTCAGTGAGGCGCATCCAATGGTACTCGTCAAGGCGCGAATGGCCGTGCGCCGTGATGGCGTGCGGACGCTTCGCGGCCACGGGGGCAACGAGCGATTCTGTGGTGGTCATCGGCTGGGGTGCGTTGGTGCAGGCATGCGCCAAGAGTCCAAGGGCCACGGGGAACAGGGCTTTCAATGACATGCGGCGCGCTAGTGGTGGCCGAATGTACCGGCTAGGCCAGAACGGCGTGGAGCACCCCTGGCGACCGGAGCTCGCCCATGCCATCCACATGCAGTCGATAATAGAGCAGCAGGTGATCCAGGAGCGCGCGGCGTTGGACGGAGGTGAGCGAGACGGGCTGATCGCGCAGCAGTTGGGCCAGCGCTGTACTGTACGGTGGAGCGAGCAAGTGCCCGTGCCGCGCGCCGGCCTGCGTGAACCGTCCTTCCTCAAGGTCAAAGTGGTCTTCGGCCGAGTCCGGGATTTCCGGTTGGAAGCCCAGCGGGGCGGCCAGGCGCAGCAACATGCGGTGAGGGAGCACATGCAGGTCATCGGCGGAGTCGATGTCCTCGATCACGGCCTCAGCCGCCGCATGCAGATCCTCATCCGCGCTCTCTGCGCGCAGAACACGCAGCAGCAACTCCTGGGCGAAGAGCACGATGGCGCCGCGCACGGGATCGAAAGGGATGCGCACGAATGGCTTGCGCACGCGCAGTTCGCGCGCGGCATGCAGGTCCCGGTCCGGACGTTCGTCCGCGATGACCTCGATCCGTGCCAGCGGCTGCAGCACCGCTGGCCGGGCCTTGGCCCCGGTGCGCACCAGATAAGAGCGAACGCCTGCGTGGCGCGTCCACGTTCTCAGCACCACGCTCCGGTCGCCATGGGCGATGGCGCGCAATGCGATTGCTTCCGCCGTGACGAGCATCGTGACCTGTGATCAGCGCGCCACCAGCACCTTGGTGTTGCACTTGAAGCTTCCTTCCGGGTCGCTGGCGAAGATCAAGTAAACGCCCGTGGCGACACGATTCCCGCTCATATCGCTGGCATTCCAAACCGCCTGGCCGCCGAGCGAGGTGGTCTTATGCACCAGATTGCCAGCTGCGTCGGTGATGCGCACCTCGCTGTCGCGTGCAAGCCCTGTGATGGCCACTGTTCCGGTGTAGCCCTCTCGCACGGGGTTCGGGAAGACCTTGGCGCACGAGGCATCCAGCGCCGCATCAACCGCATCGGAGCGGTAGCTCACGATGCCGCGATCGGTGCCGATGAAGACCTCGCCGGAGAGGCCGTCGATGGTGATGGCATTGATCGTATTGCTCAACAACGGGCTGTTCTCGGCGGTGAAGTGCAGGATCTGCTCACGTCCATCGGAACTGATCAGGAAGACTCCGCCGGTCTGAGTGCCGATCCATTTGCGGTTGGCGCCGTCGACGGTGATGGCGCTGATGAACTCGGTCTCCAGCAGGATCTGCACGTTTCCATCCTGCTCGATGAGGATCTGCTGCGCGTCGGAAGGCGATGCCGTGAAGAGGTCGCCCGGGGTGTAGAAGACGGCGATGCCCTTGTTGGTGCCCACCCAGATCTGGCCATCGAGGTCCTCCGCGATGGAAAGCACATCGACGGAAGGAAGCCCGCCTGCGCCCGCCGTTGAACCGAGCAGCTTGTACTGGTCGTCGCCCGCATCGGTCAGTGTGCCATTGTCGTTGAAGACGAGCAGCCCGGTGGCGCGCGGGCGGATCAGCCATTTGTATCCATTGCTCGCGGCGATGAGATCGCCGAGCAGGCCGTTGCCGCCAAGAATGCCGCCAGGGCTGAAGCCGTACCATTCGCCGCTCCGCGTACGGGCGCTGATCGGCGCGGCGGCGAAGGCGTTCGAGGCCCAGAGCACTCCTTGCGCGTCGAAGTCGAGCCCTGCGACATTCACCTTGTCGCTCCCATCGTTCGTTGCGAGCCCGAGGCTGCTGTTGCTCTGGTTGTACAGCGTCACAGGCTCCCCATCCACGAATTCCACGATGCCATCGTCCCAGCTGCCTACGTAAGCGCGTGTGGGATCGATGGGGTCCACGGCCACCGAGACCGGGTCGTTCAAGGATCCGCCGAACGCATTCCCGCCCGTGAGGAAAATGGCGCTGTTGTTCTGATCAATGGTGCGCCACTCCTGCTGCCCGAAGACGTGCACACCGTCCTTCAGGAAGCTGTTGCCCCAGTTGCCCGAGACCGACCCCGTGGCCACGTACACTTTGCCGCCGCCTGCCGCCATGCGATAAGCGTTCGCCGTCTTCGGTCCGTTGGGCCTCACGGGAGAGCCTTGGTTGAAGCCCGTGAGGCGCACCAGTCCCTGGTCGCGATCGGCGATCCAGACCGTGAGGTCGAGCGCTTGGATCATGCGCGCTGGCGTGCAGTACTGGCCCCCTGAGCCATAAGAGAATGTGGAGTTCACGACCTCAAGCTGGGCGTTGTACTGCACGAGGTCGTAATCGCGTGCGAAGAGCAGGAACTGACCGTTCTCCGACACGCGCGTTTCCATATTGAGGGTGCCACGTCCTGGACCGAACTGCTCCCAGGTGTTGTCCGATCGGAGCATGATCAGCGTGTCGTTATTGCTGTTGGGCTTGTCGTAATTGGCGAACAGCATCCCTTGGTAGGCCACGGCTTGGTTAAAGGGTCCGTTGGCCATAGCCGTGCCCATGTCCACCCGACGGCGCCAGCTTGTGAAGGCCGCCAGATTCGGCGCGTTCCGCGACGCAGCGAATAGTCCAGTGGAGGTGGCCGCATAGATCGAGTCGCCCAGCACGGCGATCTGGCGCACTCGCACCTGTCCGCCATTGTCCCCGATGAACCAGGTCTCCTTCACCTCGCGTCGATCGAGGTCGACCACCACGATGCCGAAGCCGCAAGCGAGGTAAGCCGTCGTGCCGTCGATGAGGATACGATAGATGGCCTTGTCGCCCAGGATGGCGCTGCGCTTGATATCGCCCATGTTGAAGCTGGTCTCGCCCTGGACCAGGTCCAGGTTGCCATTGCCGTAATGAACCAGCAGCATGCCCAAGGCATTGCACCAGGCCAGGCCCTTGATGTCCACGTCATTGAGGAGGTTCACCTTGGAGAGCTTTCGGACCTCGCCGGACGATGGTTGGTAATGGAACACGGCATTGGCCGTCGCCGCGTAAACGCCACCGTCGCCCTCTGCCACATCAATCATGCGCTGCCAGGGCAGGTGCTCGCGCCAAGCGCCGATGGGCACCTGCCCTTGCGCGGTGAGCGTGACGAGAGCGATGAGCGAGGCGGCTATTCGGAGCATTTCCATCGGTTGCATGCCCACAACGCAGGCTGTGGTCGATCGGTATGGGGCAAGGTATGCCCGGAAGCAGGAACCCCCGCTTTCGCGGGGATTCCTTGGAGGTCACGAGCGGAGTCGAACCGCTGTAGCAGCTTTTGCAGAGCTGAGCCTAGCCACTCGGCCACGTGACCCTGATTGCGGCGGCGAAGATAGGCGGGGCTGGGTCGGACTTCAGCCTTCCACGGTATAACGAGCCGATTCCGCGTCGCCCGATACAGGCGGGTGCTCCTTCGTGACCCTCACGCGCCAAGGGCCATGAAGCGGCCATTCCTGCTTCAATGCATCGAGGATCCGCGCGGCGGCATGCTCGATCAATCGGCTTCTGATGGCCATCTGTTCTTGCACAATGGCCACCACTCTTCCGTAGTCGACCGTCTCGCGCAAGTCGTCCTGTGCCTCAGCCTTGCTGAAATCACCGCTCACGGTCACTTCCACACGGTATTGCCCGCCGATCAGCGCCTCCTCCGGCAGGCACCCGTGAAAGGCGAACACGCGGATCGGGCCGACCTCGATCAGGCCCATGCCCTGCACATCTCAAGTCCGGCGCGAAGACGCGCGAGCACCTCGTCACGACCAAGCAGGGCGCTGACATCGAACATGCCGGGGCCCTGCATGCGGCCTGCCACGAAGAGGCGGTAAAGCGGCATCACCTGGCCTGCTTTCAATCCGGCGGCTTGCAGCACACGGTTGAAGATGTGCTCGAAATCCGAAGCCACCATGGTAACGGATCCTTCGAGCGCGGTGATGTACGCCTCTATCGCCGGCGCAGCCTCCGGCTTCCATCGCTTCTTCAACTCTTCCGTGGCCGTCTCATTGCCCGATAACGGAGACCCGCTCATGAAGAGATAGGTGCCCTCGAGCATGTCATCCACGAACGTCGCCCGTTCCTTGAGCAGAACGGCGGCAGCGGTGGCGCGCTCGATGGTCGCATCGATGCCGACCTCCTTCAGCCTGACCCGAAGCTCCTCCCCCAGCTCCGCGTCGGGCCGCATGCGCAGGTACTGTTGGTTGAACCACTTGGTCTTCTCCGGATCGAAGCGTGCTCCGCCCTTGTGCACGCGGGCGAGATCGAAGTGCTGCGCCATCACCTCCATGCTCATCAGCTCCACGTCTCCGCCGGGATTCCAGCCGAGCAGGGCGAGCATGTTGATGAAAGCCTCTGGCATGTAGCCACGCTCACGGTAGCCGCTGCTCTTCTCTCCGCTCGAAGGGTCGATCCAGTCGAGCGGGAAGACCGGGAACCCAAGGCGATCGCCGTCACGCTTGCTCAGCTTCCCGTTTCCATCGGGCTTCAAGATCAGCGGCAGATGCGCGAACGCCGGGCGCTCCCAGCCGAAGGCCTCATAGATGAGCACATGGAGAGGCGCGCTCGGCAGCCATTCTTCGCCGCGGATCACGTGCGTGATCCGCATCATATGGTCATCGACGATGTTGGCCAGGTGATACGTGGGCATGCCATCGCTCTTGAAGAGCACCTTGTCGTCGATGTTGCTGCTGTGCACCACCACCACCCCTCGGATCAAATCCTCGAAGCGGACCTCCTTGTGCCGCGGCACCTTCAGACGGATCACGTGCTCATCACCGCGCGATAGGCGCTCCTGGACTTCATCCGCGCTCAGGGTCAGCGAGTTCTTCATGTGCTCGCGCGTCACGGCGTTGTATGCAGGGGCGGCTGCGCCTGCGGCCTTGAGTCGCTCGCGCATGGCATCGAGCTCCGCCGCCGTGTCGAAAGCGTAATAGGCCTTATCAGCAGCGATCAACTGGTCCGCATACTGCTTGTATAGCTCCTTCCGCTCGCTTTGGCGATAGGGTCCGCACGGTCCGCCAGCCCAAGGGCTCTCCACAGGCACCAAGCCGCACCACTCCAAACTGCGCCGGATGTAATCCTCGGCTCCCTCGACATAGCGTGCCTGGTCGGTGTCCTCGATTCGCAGAAGGAACTCGCCTCCGTGGCGCTTAGCGAACAGGTAGTTGTACAGGGCAGTGCGCACACCACCCATGTGCAATGGGCCAGTGGGGCTAGGAGCGAAACGAACGCGGACAGACATGCTCTGGGCAGGAAAGGCCGCGAAAGTAGCCGAGGGGGCGCCCGCTACACCTGGACGCCTTTCAGCAGCAGTCGCTGCCAGGCGGTGTGTTTGCGCAGATAGGCCTTGATGGCGGGGGCCGTGGGGATGAGCTTCAGGCGGTTCTCCTCCACCCACATCAGCGTCTTCTCCATCACCACATCACCAACGCCCAGCTCCACCACAGGTCGCGGGACGTCCAGCGTGCCAAGGAAGATGCGATCGCCATCGCGGTCATATTCCATGCGGGCGCGGTGGGCCCCCACGCGCAGCACGAATTGCCGTGAATCGGGCTCGTCGATCAACGGTAGTGCTTGGAGGTCCATAGCCTCCTCCTTTGCCTTGCTTGCCATGCTCATGGGACCGCGAAGGTAGTACGCCACCTCGCCCCAAGCATCCGGGATACCCCTGGCCTGCGGGACAAAGAGGCTACATTGGCCATATGAAACGGTTCCTGCCTTACTTAATCGTCGGCTTGGCCCATTCTGTTGCCCAAGCCCAGTGCGGACCTTGCGCCGTAGGCGATACCTGTACCGTTGATCCTCCTTTCCCGGCGGTCTGCCCGGCCATAACCCCCACCGGCACGGTCGGTGTCCCCTATGAACTGGACGTCACATTCTGGATTCCGCCTGCCTTTCCAGAGCCTACCACTCAACTCAACGTTGTGCTCCAAGAGGTGACGCTGGTCAGCATGGAGAATGTCCCACTGGGGCTGACATATGAGGCAAGCAGCCCCACCTTGACATACTACCCGCAGGCAGACCCCTTCGGCTGTGTAAGGGTCTGCGGCATTCCGATGCAAGCAGGGAACGACACAATCCGCCTGACGGCGATTGCCCAAGGAACTGTCGGTGGCATCAGTACGACCCAGAACCAATCCCTGAACATCCCGGTGCAGGCGTTGCCCCCCTCCTCCGACACCATTCCGGATTTCATCACCTCCGCAGACTCGGCGTGCGCGCCGCTGACAGTGTCATTCAGCGCGGCCGATAACGCACCGGGGATGACCGCAACCTTCACCTGGGATTTCGGCAACGGCAGCACCTTCGACGGAGCTGCTCCGCCGGAGCAGACATACCTCGACGGCGGCGTATATCCCGTAACCCTGCAACGCTCCTTCTCGGTTCCGATGCTCACTCAAGTGGTCATCTCGGGCATCTCCAACGCTTGGTGCGGCGACTTGGATGAACCCAACCTTCCGATAGTCGGGTGCGTGGGCCAGCCTGACCTTTACTTCACCATCACTGACTCTCGCTTGGCATTGGAACGGTCGTCGCTGGTGAACAATGCGCAAAGCGCCACGTGGAACAACCTCTCCATCCCGTTGGCGTTCCCACCATTCACCTTGCGCGTATTCGATAGCGACGCGCTCAGCGATGATGACCTGCTCGGGACCTTCGCCATTGACGCGACCACGGGCTCCTCGTCATTCGCGCAGGGAGGCACGACCGGGTCGCGTCAAGTGCAGGTGCAGACCGTGCTCACCACGACGTACACAGACACGGTGGTGGTATTCTCGGCGCCATCCTTCACGATAAGCCTTGATGCGGAGACTTTATGTGCCACGGACCTTGGGCTCGCATCCTACGCGTGGACATTGAACGGCGAACCAGTGAACGAGTCCGGGCCGTGCGTGGATGCCGCGAATGGACTATGGGAACTCACCGCGACCTCGGCCGACGGATGCAGCGGCAGCGCCGAATTGCTCGTGAGCGGAGTAGGAGTCGATGAGCGATTGTATCCACTCGGGCTTACGGTGGCGCCCAATCCGGTCAGCGACGTTCTCTGGATCGGACTGGAACACACCCCGTGCGAGCAAGTGAACATCCTTCTGCTCGATGCCAGCGGCCGGGAAGTGCGCTCGGAGAACATGAGGTTCCGCGGTGACAGCGCACGGCTCCCGGTGGATGTGAGCGCCTTGCGCCCAGGAGCCTATTGGGTCCGGTTAAGATGCGGCGCGCATCAAGCCCAACGCCGCGTGATGCTCTTGAGGCGCTGAGCATCGCCCCCCTTCTCGCCCGATGAGCTCTCCGCGAGTAACGGTCCTCATGACGCTTTACGACAAGGGACCCTTCGTCGAGGAAGCCGTGCGCAGCGTCCTCGTAAGCACATTCCCTGACTTCGAACTGCTCGTGGTGGACGACGCCAGCTCGGATGATGGTGCGAGCCGAGTCGCCCACTTCGGCGATCAAAGGGTCCGCATCCATCGCAATGCGAAGAACCTGGGGCGAGCACGCAACGCCAATCTTGGTTTCAGCCTTGCGCAGGGAGAGTACATCGCCATCCTGGATGCCGATGACCGCATGCATCCCGAAAGACTGGCGAAGCAGGTCGCATTCATGGATGCGCATCCGGAAGTCGGCGCATGCGGCACTTGGGCGCAGCTCATCGGAGATCGCTCCCATATCGCACGCTGGCCCGCCACCGACGCTGAAGCGCGGGGGCTTCTCCTCTTCGAGGACCCCTTGCTCTATGGGTCGGCGATGCTCCGCAGGAGTGTGTTGTTGGCGCATGGCCTGTGCTGCCCGGATGATTGGGATGCACCCGGCATGGATTATCTATTCTTGCTGCGCTTAGCTGCAGCTGCTCAGGTCGCCAACCTGCAGGAACCCCTCACCTACTATCGTCTCGGCCCGAATAATTTCCGGCATGATCGGGATCGTACGGCTGATTCGATACGCATCCTGCGCGAAGCATTGAACAGCTTCGGGTTATCGCCAAGCAGGGATGAGCTTAACGCGCACCTGGTGCTGACGCATCGTGCCGCACCGCCCGAATCCGCAGAGGGAATCCGTGCGCTGAACTCCTGGACCTCCCGACTGCTTCGATTCAACGCCGAGCGGGCCGTCTTCACGCCATCTGTCTTCAAATCCAAGGTGCGCGAGGAGCTTGACCGCGTCTTCTTCATCCTCGCGCAGCAGCGATCGGCCAATGCCATGCTCCATTTGAGGCTCTCGGGCGGCTGGAGCATCCGGCGAGCGCGCTACTACTTCTCTTTGATGCTGCACGGTCGCCGCGCATAGCATCACTTCAGACGCATTGCTCTACATTGCCTTCCTTCAATCACGTCGCATGAACACGTTCTCCGCAAGTGCGCTGCTAACGATTGCCTTGGTCGCTGCTTCTCCCCAAATGCGCGCTCAATGCGACGGCTGCATACCAGACCTCTCTTGCACGGCAAGCCCCGCATATCCAACACTATGTCCTGATGCAGCACCGGATGCGGTGGTGGGCGCGTATTACGAGGAGGACTTCACCTTTTGGATGCCTGCAAGCTTCGACGACCCCGGATCCGGCTTCAACGTGTCGCTCCTGCAGCTCACGGTGACGGGCGTTTCCGGCTTGCCATTCGGATTGGATTTCACCACCAACTCGCCTGCGGGGGTCTATTACCCGCAAGACAATGAGTATGGCTGCGCACGAATCTGCGGAACCCCTTTCGGCGCCGGCACCTTCGTCGTTACCATCGACGTGATTGCGCAGGTCTCCGCGAGCGGCATCACCCTCGATGTGCCGACCTCGTTTCAGGTCTCACTGACGGTATTGCCCGGGGCCGGAGGCAATGCAAGCTTCACCTATACGCCCACGACCGGTTGCGGGTTGGTGGCCGCTTCGTTCTCGGCGCTCATTGATGGCAGCCCGTCGCCAACCACCTATGCGTGGGACTTCGGCAACGGAAGCACAAGCTCGCTGCAGCAGCCTGCTCCACAGACCTTCAGCCCGGCAGGGTCGTACCAAGTGACGTTGCAGACCACGATCAGTGAGCATGTGCTGCAGTCGGTCTCGCTCACCGGTGTGAACGGTAACTGGTGCGGCGATGTGGAAGAGCCCGATCTACCGTTCGTGGGATGCACCGGCAGCCCCGACCCCTACTTCGTCCTCACGAATGCCGGGGGGGGCACCTTCACGTCCGGCTCCCTCACCGATGTGAACACAGGCGATTGGTCGGCGCTGGGACTTGTGCTGGACAATCCGCCCTACTCCATCTCTTTCTACGATGAGGACGTCGTGAGCGGTGATGACCTGCTCGGCACGTACAACATCACGCTTTCCGGTGCTGGCACCTATTTCATCAACGTGGCCGGCGGAACCACCGGCAGCATCGGGATCACGCTGGAGCCGCAACAGGTTTACAACGACACCGCCTGGGTCGTTGTGAATCCGTTGCCCGAGGTGGTGCTGGTGCAGAACGCCACGACGACAGAGCTTTGTGCCGAGGATGCGACGCTCTCCTCCTATGCCTGGCTCCTCGACGGCCAGCCGGTTCCGGATGAGAACGGCCCTTGCTTGCTTCCCAGCGGCCCAGGAATTTGGCAGGTGATCGGAACCAATGGCTTCGGCTGCGTCGATACCAGCAATTCGATCGTGGTTTGCCCGGTCTTCAACATCGCGCAGAACGGGAACGTGCTCTTCGTGCCGAGCGGTTACCTCAGCTATTCATGGACGTTGAACGGAGCCTCGATCGGAGACGATTCGCCCTTCGTCTTCCTACAGGGAGACGGGCTTTATGCGGTCACTGTGGATGCCGGCAATGGCTGCATCATCACCCTCGACTTCAATTGGGACACCACCGGGCTCCTGGACATAGCTGGGGCGGAACGACGCATTGAGGTTTTCCCGGTACCGTGCGTTGGCCTGCTGAATGTTGTCGCAGAGGGCCTGGTGTCTGCGCTGATCTCTATTGAAGTGCTCGATCTGGCCGGCAAGACCGTGCATAGCCGACGCTCGGTGGCGACCCATGGTCGGTTGCGCGAGGCGCTGGCGCTTGACTTGCCTCCTGGCGCCTACATCGCGCTGGTCCGGGATGGAGAGACTTCGATTTCCAAGAGAATGGTGGTCCGTTGAACCAAGGGTCCTTGCGCCAAGGCTTCGGCCGGCCATCACACTAGCTTTGCTCCGGTGCATGGTCCCATTCTAGGCGTGCTCCGCCGGGGCGTTATGGAAAGCGACTACCAACTCCTCATCGGAAAGCTCGACAGCTTCATCCGACGCTATTACAAGGACCGGTTGCTTCGCGGGGTCCTGTATGCCGCCGGACTGCTTGTCTCCGTTTTTCTTTTCACTGCCCTCCTGGAGCATGTGGGGCAATTCGAACGCGCCATGCGAACAGCGCTCTTCTGGGCCGCCTCGCTGGCCATGCTCATCATCCTGCTTCGATTTGTCGCCATTCCGCTCCTGCGGCTGTTCCGTTTGGGCGAGGTCATCAGCCATGCAGAGGCCGCGCGCATCGTAGGCGACCATTTCCCAGAGGTCCGGGACAAGCTGCTCAATACGCTGCAACTCCACGAGTTGGGCCTGGTGCAGCCCGGACGACGCGACTTGATTGAGGCCGCAGTCAACCAACGCAGCCTGGAGCTCAGTCCCGTCCCATTTGCTCGTGCCGTTGACCTGCGCAAGAACTACAGGCTTTTGCGCTATGCCCTTCCACCCCTAGGCGTTCTGTTGATTCTGCTTTTCGCTGCGCCAAGCGTGATCACCGGCCCGGCCCAGCGCTTGCTGCACCACGGTACCGAATTCCGACCCGAAGCGCCATTTGATTTCATGGTGCTCAACGACTCGCTCGTAGTGGCCGAAGGACAGGATTTCGACTTGGCACTTAGGATCACGGGCGCGGCAGCGCCCGCTCAGGTTGAGGTCGTCGTGGCTGGCGCCCGGATCCCCATGGTGCGCACTGGGCCGGACAGCTACACGTATCGCTTCAGGGGGGTGGCGCAAGCCATGGACTTCCGATTCCAAGCAGAAGGATTCGACAGTGAGGGTTACCGGCTTGACGTCGTGCCCGATCCCCTGGTCCTGGAGATGTCAGCGGAATTGAATTACCCGGCCTATTTGAACATGCCATCTTCGGTAGAGGTTGGCGCTGGCGACCTCATTGTTCCTGCCGGAACCAGGATCACCTGGACAGTCTCTGCTCGCAGCGCCGACCGCCTGGAAATGGTCTTTGCGGATTCGGTATTGTCGGCGCGCCCATTCGACACGAGGAGCGGCGCTTCCGATTTCCGGTTATCGAGGAGTGTGTTATCCAGCCAGTCATACACACTCAAGCCCATGGTTGGCGAACGCCAAGGAGCTTCGCCGCTAAACCACCGCATTGAAGTGCTGCCTGACCTGCATCCGGCAATCACGCTGCGCCGTGAGCAGGACTCGCTTTCGATGAAGCGCCTTTACTTCAATGGCGAAGTGTCGGATGACCATGGGTTCAAGCGCCTGGTTTTCCATTATCGCTTCGTTTCGGGCGGCGACAGCGTTGCCCCAAATATGCGCGAATCCGCAGTGGACATCGCTGTCGACCCGCGGACGCTAAGGCAGTCATACTTCCATGCCTGGGACCTGTTCGACCTGGCAATCTCGCCGGGGGACCGCATCGAGTATTGGTTCGAGGTCTGGGACAATGACGGCGTGAGTGGCAGCAAGA
The DNA here is from genome assembly GCA_016788405.1 of Flavobacteriales bacterium. Taxonomy (GTDB): domain Bacteria; phylum Bacteroidota; class Bacteroidia; order Flavobacteriales_F; family PHOS-HE28; genus PHOS-HE28. The sequence goes on along the minus strand of JAEUSX010000066.1, from coordinate 5,082 downwards.
GCGCGCGCACGCCTGTCGAGGTGTTCGCCGCTCCCACCATGAAAGAACTGGCCGAACGCGACGAGGTGCGCGGCGAGGCCGCGAAAGAAGGCCTGCGAGAGAGCATCAAAGAGGCGCAGGACCTGCAGCGCGAGCTCGAGAAGCTCCGTCGCGACTTGCTGGAGAAGAGCCAAGCCGATTGGCAGGACAAGAATCGGCTGCAGCAAGTGCTCGACCGTCAGAAGCGCTTGGAGGAACGCATCGAGCAATCCACCGATCTGCTGCGGCAATCACAGCAGGAACGGCGCGACCTCTCGCCAGCCGATGAACGGCTGATGGAGAAGCAGCAACGAGTTCAAGAGCTCTTCGAGAACGTGCTCAGTGAAGAGATGAAGGAGCTCTATCGCAAAGTCGAGGAGTTGATGCAGGGATTGGACAAAGAACAGATCCAGGAACAGCTCCGAGAGATGAAGCTCGGGCAGGAGGACATCGAGAAAGAATTGGATCGAGCCCTGGAGATGTTCAAGCGCATGGAGGTGGAGAACAAGGCGGCGGACATCGTGAAACAACTACGGGACCTCGCCGAGCGTCAAGAGCAGCTTGCCGAGAAAACGCAAGAGGCGAAACGCACTGATGACGCGCTCAGGAAGGAACAAGAAGACCTGCAGAATGAATTCGAAGAGTTGCGCAAGCAGGTCGACGATTTGGGTGAGAAGAACGAGGCGCTCGAGACACCGATGAGCCTGCCCGACACCAAGGAGCTAGAGGAGCGCATCAAGCAGCAGCAGCAGCAGAGCAATGAGGAGCTAGATCGCAATCAGAAGCAGAAAGCGGCAGGGAGCCAGAAGGACGCCGCAGAGGGAATGGACCAGATGGCGCACCAGCTGGAAAGCGCCATGAGCAGCGGAGAACAAGAGCAGCAAGAGGAAGACATGGAGGCCCTGCGTCAGCTGCTCGAGAACATTCTTCACCTGAGCTTCGGTCAAGAGACCCTCCTTGGCGCGCTGAGCGTAACGACCACGCGCGACCCGCGCTGGGTGGGACATGGAAGGGAGCAACGAAAGCTGCGAGACGATGCCAGGATGATCGAAGACTCATTGCTCGCGCTCAGCAAGCGTGTGCCGCAGATCCAGAGCGTGGTGAACAGGGAAATGAACGCCGTCAACGATAACATGGACGAGGCCAGGCGGCTCATCGGTGAGGCCCGCGCGAATGAGCGGTTCAAGCCGATGGCCGCGGACAAGCAGCAGCACGCCATGACTTCACTGAACAATCTGGCCCTTCTGCTGGACGAGGCGCTGCAGCAGATGATGCAACAGATGAATGCTCAAAGCAAGCCCGGCAGTGGAAGCTGCAACAAGCCGGGCAAGAAACCGGGGGCCAAACCCGGGAATAGCTCGGCCCTTTCCAAAGCGAAATCGCAACAGCAGGCCTTGCAGAAACAGTTGGAGGAGATGCGGAAATCCTTGGAGGGAGGAAAAAAACCCGGGAATCGCAAAGGCCAAGGAGCCCTGGGTCTGCCCGGCATGAGCCAGCAACTCGCCCAACTCGCCGCCCAACAAGCCGCGGTACGGAGGGAGATGCAGCGCCTTGCCCAGGAAATGAACAAGGATGGCAGTGGCTCAGGGAATGATATCAATCGGCTTGCGCAACAAATGGAACAGCAGGAGCGCGATATCGTGAACAAGGAGATCTCGACGGAAACGATTCGCCGACAACAGGACATTCTTGTGCGGCTGCTCGAGCATGAGAAGGCCGAACGAGAGCGCGAATTGGACAACAAGCGAGAAAGCACGGAAGGGCGAGACGCGCCGCCACAGGACCCTCATCGCCTATTCGAACACGAGCGCGCAAAGGCTCGCGAAGCAGAGCTCTTGCGCACAATGCCCGCCGGCATGAAGCCGTATTACCGCGATCGCGTGAATGCCTATTTCGGTACTTTTGAGCGCAGATGAGCACCATGCCGTCCCTTCTTGACGAGACGCCCTTTACAGAGCGCTTGGAATTCCCGGCCAAGGCAGAGAACATCGCGTTGGCAGAGCGGCTTATTGATGAGGCCTGTTCAAGACATGGTGTGCACGAGAGCCACTATGGCAATATTCTGGTTGCGCTTACTGAGGCCGTCAACAATGCCATACAGCATGGCAACGGGCTCGACCCGGCGAAAAGCGTATCCCTCGGCTATGCGGTGAAGGGCAATCGGATTCTCTTCGAGGTGCGTGATCAAGGGGCCGGTTTCGACTTCACCAATCTACCCGACCCCACCGATCCGCAGAATATCGAAAAGCCTCATGGTCGTGGCGTGTTCTTGATGCGCGCGCTTGCGGATGCCGTTGAGTTCTCAGACAACGGGGCTACCGTGGTCATGGCTTTCGCGCTGCAACCGGCTGCTGAGCCGGCATGAGTCTGATTCATTTCAAGGCGGTCGGTGTTCCCCACTCCTTCCGCAACAAGCCCCGGTTAGTCCGTTTGATTCGGAGAATCGCTCGTGATCACCACCGAACTATCGGATCGATCAGTTTCGTGCTCCTGAGCGACAGCACGCTCCTATCGGTCAACGAGCGCTTCCTCAAACGGAACTATTACACGGATGTAATCACGTTCGGATATGGGCGCGGTCTAGAGCTTTCGGGAGAAGTTCTCATTAGTCACGATCGGACGAAGGACAATGCCAAGCATCTTGTTTTGAGCCATCAAGCTGAAATACGTCGAATAATGGTACACGGCGTGCTTCACCTTATCGGATACGACGACCGCACGGTTATCCAGCGGCGAGAGATGACCGCCGCCGAGGATAATTACCTCGCCCTTTTCTGAGGTGCCAGAAATAACGCGGAGCCCCTACTTCTTCTTCCTTTCCTCTACTATGGCAAGCGCGCTCGCCCGCGTTTGTTCGGCCTTCGCCTTCGCTGCGGCCCATTGGTCCTCACCGACCGTATTAACCGTGGTCAGTAACCCTTCCAACTGCGAAAGGGCGGTCTTCATTCGTTCACGAAGTGCGGCTTGCTCAGCGGTGGATTTCGATGCGTCAGGTCCAATCTCGCGGCCCAAATGAGCCAAGTCCTGGCTGAGAATCCCATACGCCTCTTTCAAAGATGCGCTCGTTGCTCGCACCTCCTCCTGCATATTGTTCGACTTGATGGGAGATTGAGCCTGCGCACTGATAGCAGCGCTCATGGCAAACACAAGGGCGACGATGGTCTTCATGGTTTGTTCACTTTGTGGTTCGGGTCTGGGCGAAAAGGTACGCTCTATCTTGAGTCGTGTGTCCTGTTGGACGCACCGCTACCTCGAGTGGTTGCTTGAGTCGATTTGCTCCTTGAGCCCCTGTAGCTTCGCCGGCTACTAATCTTCGGAAAACGTGAAGAAGTATGACATCATCGTTGTTGGCGGAGGACACGCAGGCTGTGAGGCGGCTGCGGCGGCCGCAAATCTCGGCTCCAACGTTTTGATGATTTCAATGAATCTGACAGCCATTGGCCAAATGAGCTGCAATCCGGCAATGGGCGGAATCGCTAAAGGGCAGATTATCAGAGAGATAGACGCGCTTGGTGGGTATAGTGGCATAGTCAGCGATGCGAGCACTATTCAATTCCGCATGCTGAATCGAAGTAAAGGACCTGCGATGTGGAGTCCGCGAAGCCAAAATGATCGATTTCGCTTTGCGCGAGAGTGGCGGCGCACCCTTGAATACATTCCCAACCTTCATTTTCTCCAAGACACCGTTCAGCGCATTGACATTGGCCCAGATGGTGTGCTAACTGGTGTTCAAACCAGTGGTGGCCAGATTCTCGCGCGCGCTGTTATTCTTACAAGTGGCACTTTCATGAATGGTGTCATGCATATCGGTGAAAAGCAAAGCCTAGGTGGGCGGGCGGGAGAGGGCGCAAGCTCAGGGATAACCGAACAGCTGCTCGGCATAGGATTTCAAGCTGGCCGAATGAAGACTGGAACCCCACCTCGGGTGGATGGAAGGAGTCTTAATTATCAGATGATGGAGGAACAGCCTGGAGATGATGATCCAAAGAAGTTCAGCTTCTCAGAGTCCACGTCTCCGGTAAGGAATCAACTCTCATGTTGGCTTACGCATACGAACCCCGAGGTTCACGATCTTTTGCGTGAGGGGTTTGACCGAAGCCCAATGTTCAATGGCAGAATTCAGGGGGCAGGACCTCGATATTGTCCTAGCATCGAAGACAAAATCAATCGATTCAGCGACAAAGACTCTCATCAGATTTTCGTAGAGCCGGAGGGCCGAGATACCGTCGAGACCTATGTGAATGGCTTCAGCACAAGCCTTCCTGCCGAAGTTCAATTCGCTGCATTACGACGTGTTCCGGGGTTTGAGAACGTCAGGTTTTTTCGTCCCGGTTATGCTGTGGAGTATGACTATTTTCCACCCACTCAACTGAATCATACGCTTGAGACAAAGCGGATTGCGGGACTGTATTTCGCTGGACAGATAAACGGGACTACTGGCTATGAGGAGGCAGCGTGTCAGGGCTTGATGGCGGGAATCAATGCTCATCTCAAATTGAATGACCAGGGCGCTTTCGTGTTGGGGCGGGATGAGGCATACATCGGTGTATTAATCGATGACTTGGTAACGAAGGGCACAGATGAGCCTTATCGTATGTTCACCAGTAGGGCTGAATTCAGAATCCTATTACGCCAAGACAATGCAGACCTAAGGCTAACGCCCCGGTCTCATGCTATTGGCTTAGCCACAGATGGACGTTTGAGGCGCGTTGAGAATAAGAGGATGGGGGTCTCGGGTCTGTCTGGCCTGTTGAAATCAGAAAGCGTGGAGCCGGTTGACGCAAATGAAATCCTTGTTCCACGTGGAACATCGGCCATTCGACAGCGCGTAAGACTTAACGACCTCTTGCGCCGGCCACAAATTGGCTTTAGTCATCTCAGTCACCTCTCGCCGACTGTGATTGCGTTCTTATCGAACCTGGGTGCTCTCGAGATGGAAGTGGTGGAGCAGCTTGAAATCAGTGTCAAATACGAAGGTTACCTAAACAAAGAGCAGGAGTTGGTTGAAAAACTTGATCGTCTCGAGCACATTCCTATTGCTTCTGACATTGACTTCTCCCAGCT
>JAEUSX010000060.1 GCA_016788405.1 Flavobacteriales bacterium | reverse complement strand
CTCGGGCTGCTCATGCTGGATGATGTCGTAGATGTGCTCCCAGAACACGGGCTCGAAGTAGAGCTTGTCCGCCGTGTCGAAGTCGGTGCTCACCGTCTCCGGGTTGCAGTTGATCATGATGGTCTCGTAGCCGAGCTCCTTGGCCGCGAGCACGCCGTGCACGCAGCTGTAGTCGAACTCGATGCCCTGGCCGATGCGGTTAGGGCCGCTGCCGAGCACCACGATCTTCTTGCGGTCGCTGCGCACGCTCTCGTTCTCCTCCTCGAAGGTGCTGTAGTAGTACGGCGTCTTCGCGGGGAACTCGCCGGCGCAGGTGTCCACCAGCTTGTACACGCGTTTGATGCCGAGCTCGTTCCGCTTCTTGTACACCTGGCTCTCCAGGCAGCCGAGCAGGTGCGCGACCTGTCTGTCCGCATAGCCTTTCTGTTTCGCTTCGAAGAGCAGGTCGCGGGGGATGGTGTCGAGCGTGTACTTCTCCACTTCCTTCTCGGTGAGGATCATGTCCTCGATCTGCTTCAAGAACCAGATGTCGATCTTGGTGAGCTCGTGGATCTTGCTGAAAGGAATGCCCAGCTTGATCGCGTCGTACACGTGGAAGAGACGGCTCCAGCTCGGGTTGGCGAGACTTTCCAAGAGCACAGCGGCGTCGCGGGTCTCCTTGCCATCGGCACCGAGACCGTTGCGCTTGATCTCCAAACTCTGACAGGCTTTCTGCAAGGCTTCCTGGAAACTGCGGCCGATCCCCATCGTCTCGCCGACGCTCTTCATCTGCACACCGAGACGACGATCGGCACCTTCGAACTTGTCGAAGTTCCAGCGCGGCACTTTCACGATCACATAGTCGAGCGTGGGCTCGAAGAAGGCGCTGGTGCCGGTGATCGGGTTCTCCAGCTCATCCAGGCGGTAGCCGATGGCGAGCTTGCTGGCGATCTTGGCGATGGGATAGCCCGTGGCCTTGCTGGCGAGCGCGCTGCTGCGGCTCACGCGCGGGTTGATCTCGATGGCGTAGATCTCCTCCTTCTCATCGGGGCTCACGGCGAACTGCACGTTGCAACCGCCCGCGAAGTCACCGATGGCGCGCATCATCTTGATGGCCTCGGTGCGCATGCGCTGGTAGGTGCGATCGCTGAGGGTCATGGCCGGCGCCACGGTGATGCTGTCGCCGGTGTGGATGCCCATCGGATCGAAGTTCTCGATGGAGCAGATGATGGTGACGTTGTCGTCCTTGTCGCGCAGCAGCTCCAGCTCGTATTCCTTCCAGCCGAGCAGCGCCTTGTCGATCATCACCTCGTGGATGGGGCTGATCTGCAGGCCGTGCTTCAAGAGCTTGTCGAACTCGGCGGGGTCCTTCACGAAGCTGGCGCCGGCACCGCCCAGGGTGTAGCTGGCGCGGATCACCAGCGGGAAGCCGAACTCCTGCGCCACCTTCTTGCCCTCGAGGAAGCTGGTGACGGTCTTGCTGGGCGCCATGGGCACGCCGATGCGCTCCATCAGCAGGCGGAACTGCTCGCGGTTCTCGGTGATGTCGATGGCCTTGGTGTCCACCCCGATCATGCGCACACCGTACTGTTGCCAGATGCCGAGCTTCTCGCACTCGATGGCGAGGTTCAGCGCGGTCTGTCCGCCCATGGTGGGCAGCACGGCGTCGATCTTGTGCTTCTTGAGGATCTCCTCGATGCTGTCCGTGGTAAGCGGCTTCAGGTACACGTTGTCGGCCGTGACCGGGTCGGTCATGATGGTGGCCGGGTTGCTGTTGATCAGCGTGACCTCGATGCCTTCGTTGCGGAGGGAGCGGGAAGCTTGGGAGCCTGAATAGTCAAACTCACACGCTTGACCGATGACGATGGGTCCTGATCCGATGAGCAGGACGGACTTGATGGAATTGTCTTTGGGCATGTCCGGATGGTATCCGGGCCGCGAAGCTACCCCGCCAGCGGGGCCGGAACGGGAATGTGGAAAAGGAGGGGGGATCGTGGAGAAATGCGGGGGAAGGCCGCAGAGGCGCCGAGGCGCGGAGAATGCAATCGCAGCGCCTCCCGAGCTGGGCCAAGGCGAAAGTGAGCTTGGACCTGAGCTCTGCGCCTCCGCGTCTCTGCGGCCCTTACTTCGCTCCGTTATGCGCATCGACAAATTCCTCTGGTGCGTGCGCCTCTTCAAGACGCGCAGCCTCGCCACCGACGCCGTGCGCCGCGAGCAGGTGCAGGTGAATGGCCGCGTGGTGAAGCCCAGCGTGGAGGTGAGGCCCGGCGACCGCATCGCCCTGCGCGAGCCCCCGATCTGGCGGAGCTGGGAGATCCTGGTGATGCCTGCATCGCGGGTCGGCGCCAAGCTGGTTCCGGGCCTGATGGCGGAGCGCACCGACTTCGCCGACCTGGAGAAGCTGGAGATGGCCCGCCTGGTGAAAGCGCAGCATCGCCCGGCAGGAGAGGGGCGGCCAACCAAGCGCGACCGCCGCGACATCGAGCGGTTCACCGGGGAGTGAGCCATTGGCCCCGGCGCCAACCATCCGCCCCGTCGCTTAACGTTCTTTCGAATTCCAGCGGAACAATCCGGAGAAGGTCGCCGATAGCTTGGCGGCACTTCAAACACCAACCGTCATGATCAAGCCCTTCCTCTTCCTTCCGCTGGCCTCGGTGATCAGCATGCAGCAAGAGCCGCAGGTGCCTGTTCCCGATCGCAAGGTGCGCATCGAGGTGGTGACCACCGAGAACGGCGAGACCAAGCGCGTGACCAAGGAATTCGATGCCGCCGATGAAGCTCAGCTGCAGGATGCGCTGCGCGAGCTGGGCGTGCTCAACCAGATGAAGCTCAACCACGGCGAGCGCGACGTCACCATCGACATCCGCGGCTTCGGCGATGGCGAGGACGGCGATGTATTCATGCGCATGGCGCCTGTGCCGCCCATGCCTCCGATGCCGCCCGATGCGCCGATGGCCATGAGCCAAGAACCGACGGCCTACCTCGGCGTGAGCACGCGCGACCTGAGCGATGACGACAAGCGGTCCAAGCTGGTGAAGCAGGGCGCCGTGGTGGTGGAAGTGGTGGACGAGAGCCCCGCCGCCAAGCTCGGCCTGCAGGAAGGCGACATCATCACGGAAGTGGGCGGCAAGGCGGTGCAGGGCCCCGAATCCCTGGCGGAACTGGTGCGCGACCGCGATCCCGGTGACGAGGTGAAGCTGGTCTGGCTGCGCGATGGCAAGACCATGAAAGGCACGGCCAAGCTGGGTGAGCGGAAAGCGGAGGAGTTCACCTACTCGTTCAAATTCGACGGGGACGACCTCGAGGAACTGAAAGAGCTGGAACGGCTCGGCGACACGGATGCGTGGACGAGCGAGAAGCGCGCTTTCCTTGGGGTGACGCCTTCCGATGAGGAGAGCGACCAGCCCGGGACCCGCATCGGCAGCGTGGAAGAAGGCAGCGCGGCCGAGAAGATGGGACTGAAGGCCGGCGACCGCATCACAGCGATCAACGGCGAGGCCGTGGCCGACTTCGACGCGCTTGCGGAGCGCATCCGCGCCATGGAGCCCGGCAGCGAAGTGAAGGTGACCGTGCAGCGCGAGGGCAAGGAGCAGGAATTCAGCGGCGCGCTGGGCGAGCGCAAGGCGCACGTGTACATGAAGGGCATGGATGGCATGAAGGGCTTCCATTGGAACGGCATGGCGCCCGAGGACCGCGATGCGCTGCGACGCGAGATGGATGCGCTGCGCCGCGAGATGGACGAGCTGCGGCGTGAGATGGGCAAGGACATCCGCCGCGAGGTGCGCGTGCGCGTGCAGGCGCGGGAGCTCAGCGAAGAAGAGAAGGCCGTGCTGCGCCAGAAGGGCGTGGCGGTGGATAAGCAGCTGCAGCTCGGTGACGTGAGCGCCTTCCCCAATCCGAGCGCCGGCCATTACCGCTTGCAATTCGACGTGCCGGAGCGCGGCGACCTCATGGTGGACGTGCACGACGCCAAGGGCGAGCGCGTGTACCAGGAGAAGATCATCGGCTTCAAGGGGCGGTATGAGCGCACGCTGGACCTGAGCGACCAGGCCACGGGCAGCTACTACCTCGTGATCGCGCAAGGCGGCAAGACGGCCACGGTGAAATTGGTGAAGGAGTGAGGCCGTGCGCCTCCTGATGGGAAGGGGCCGGGAGGCCCTTTCCTATTTTTATGCCCATGAACATCCTGCTCCGGATCCTCATCGGCACCATCGCGGTGCTGGTGGCCGACATGCTGCTCCGTGGCGTGAGCCTCGGCGACATGGAAACCACCAACGGCCTGCTCACAGCCATCCTCACCGCCGTGGTGCTGGCCCTGCTCAACGCCTTCCTCAAGCCCTTGCTCGTGCTCTTCACCCTGCCCATCACGCTCTTCACCCTGGGCCTCTTCATGCTGGTGATCAATGCCGCCCTGGTGATGCTGGCCGATAACCTGGTGCCGGCGTTCACCATCGAGCCGCCCCGCTTCTGGTGGGCCCTCGGCTTCAGCCTCATCGTCTCCTTCGTCCAGGGCCTCCTGAGCCGCATGGACAAGCCCCGGCAGCAGCCCGAGCCATAGGCCCATCGGGCTTCCAAGGGCCTCTGTCAAGCAGGCGTCACGATCCATCCGGCGCGGCCTGACGTGAACGGTTGGCCGCCTAAGTTTGTCGTGAACCAGCACCGATCATGAACCGTCCGTTTTCCTTCCTGCTCTCCGCGCTCCTGCTGACCCCCACGGTGAGCGCCCAATTGAACGACACCGAGTACATCCCCGGCGACATCCTCGTGATGACGAAGCCGGGAGCGGACGCGCACGCCATCGCCCGCGACCTCTCCCAGCTCGACGGCCAGCCCACCGGCATGACCGTGGTGGAGGAGGTGAGCCGTGAGATGCGCGCCTGGCTGCTGCGCTTCGATCCCGCGCTCCAGAGCCAGTGGAGCATGCTGCGCGCCACCTGGGCCCACCCCGGCATCCAGCTCGCGCAGAACAACCACCTCGTGAAGGAGCGCGTGGTGCCCAACGATACGCAGTACGATCAGGTCTGGCACCATCAGAACATCGACAGCGAAGCGGCGTGGGACATAAGCACCGGCGGCGTCACGGCAGCGGGCGACACCATCGTGGTGGCCATCATCGAGAACGCCGACCTCTCGCACGCCGACCTTGCTGCCAACGCCTGGCTCAACTACGACGAGATCCCCGGCAACGGCATCGACGACGATGGCAATCAGTACGTCGATGACCGCCGCGGGTGGAACACGCCCAACAACAACGATAACGTATACAGCGGCAGCCATGGCACGCAATGCGCGGGCATGGCCGGCGCCGTGGGCAACAACAACCTCGGCGTCACCGGCGCCAACTGGAACGTGAAGCTGATGCCGGTGAACTACGGCGGCACCAGCGAGAGCGCCGTGGTGGCGGCTTACACCTATCCGCTCCGGATGCGCCGTCTCTACAACAGCACCAATGGTGATCTCGGCGCCTTCGTGGTGGCCACCAGTGCGAGCTGGGGCATCGATGGCGGCCAGCCGTCCAGTTCACCGATGTGGTGCGCCATGTTCGACACGCTCGGCACCGCTGGCATCCTCAATTGCGGCGCCACCGCGAACAACGCGGTTGACGTGGACCAGGTCGGGGATCTGCCCACGGCGTGCGGCAGCGACTTCATGATCAGCGTCACCGCCACCGACGTGAACGATACGCGCACCTTCAGCGCCTGGGGCCTCACCACCATCGATGTGGGCGCGCCGGGATCCAGCGTGCGCACCACCAGCATCGGGGGCGGCTACGGCAACACCAGCGGCACTAGCTTCGCATGCCCGCTCGCCGCCGGGGTCATCGGCCTGCTTTACAGCGCGCCCTGCCCTGCGCTCATGAGCGTGGTGCATGCCGACCCGACCGAGGGCGCGCTGTACATCCGCACCAAGCTCTTCGAAGGCGTGGAGCAGGTGGGCAACCTCCCCGGCAACACCGTGACCGGCGGGCGCATCTCCTCCGGCAACAGCATGCAGCTCATCATGAGCGCCTGCAGCACCTGCCCGCCGCCCTTCGGCGCGCAGGCCACGCGCGAGAGCACCAATGCTACCTACTCCTGGAATGCGGCGGGCGGCGGCCCCTACAATGTGCGCTACCGCGCGGTGGGCAGCGCCACGTGGATCGACATCCTCGCCGTGGATGAGAGTACCGTGACCGTGAACGGTCTGGATCCGTGCGTGGCGTACGAATTCCAAGTGGAGGCCGTGTGCACGGGCGAGACGAGCGGTTACTCCAACAGCACCGTACTGGCCGGACCGAGCAGCGTTCCGCCCGAGATCACGGCCAGTGGCTACACCACCTTCTGCGCGGGCGACCCCTTCACCCTCACCAGCAGCATCGCCAACGACATCACCTGGAGCAGCGGTCAGGGCTCGGCATCCATCAGCCCGCAGCAGAGCGGCACCTACACCGTCACCTTCGACAACGGGTGCGGCGCGCTCACTTCCGACCCCGTCACGATCACGATGATCGATGCGCCCGCGCCGCCGACGGCCAGCGATGTGCAGCTGCCCGGCCCCGGCAGCGCCACGCTCAATGCCACGGGCAGCAGCATCACCTGGTACGATGCCCCGGGCGGCAACGTGGTCGGTACCGGCAACACGTTCAATACGCCCGTGCTGAGCACCACCACGAGCTATTGGTGCACCAGCGCGAATACCAACGGCGTGACCAGCACCTACGGTGCCAAGACCGATAACACCACCAGCGGCCAGTACCACACCAACGCGAACAACTACGAGCTCTTCACCGCCAATCAGCAGTTCGCCATCCGCAGCGTGAAAGTGTACGCCAACAGCGCGGGCAACCGCACCATCGCCCTGGTCGACGCCAGCGCGAATGTCATCCAGCAGGGCGTGTTCAACATCCCGGATGGTGAGAGCAGGGTGACCCTCGACTTCATCGTGCCGGGCGCCGGCAACTATGGCCTGCGCCTGCTGGGGAACACCGTTGGTCTCTGGCGCGACGGCGTGGGCAGCGCGCAGTCGTATCCCTATCCGCTCGGCAGCTTCGGCAGCGTGACCACCAGCTCGGCCACCGGAGGCAACGCCACCTCGTACTACTACTTCTTCTACGACTGGGAAGTGAGCCTGCCCTTCGTGGCCTGCGAGAGCGCGCCCGAGGAAGTGGTGGTGGAGCTTCCGCAAGGTGTTGAGGAGGCCGCTGCATCGAACGTGCGCGTATTCCCCCATCCCGCTGACCGCGACTTCTTCGTGGACATTGACGGACCGTTGGCCAACGGCGACATCGCCTTCGAATTGACCGATGCGACCGGTCGCCGGGTGGTGCAGAAGCGCGTGGTCGGCGGGCGCACCACGATCGCCGCGGCGCATCTGGCCGATGGCATCTACGCCTACCGCCTGGTGCGCGACGGCGTGGTGATGCACACGGGCCGGATCGTCGTGGAGCACCTCTGGTGAGCCGCACCGCGGCCCGGGCGTAGCTTGCGGCCGTGGGCCTGAGCGTTGTGATCATCACTCGCGATGAGGAGCGCAACATCGCGCGCTGCCTGGGTTCCCTGCAAGGCATCGCCGATGAGGTGATCCTCGTGGATTCCGGCAGCACCGACCGCACGCGCGCCATCGCTGAGGCGCATGGAGCGCACGTGGTGGAACGGGCGTGGAAGGGGTACAGCGACCAGAAGAATTTCGCCAACAGCCTCGCGCGGCATCCTTACATCCTCTCGCTCGACGCCGATGAGGCGCTCACGGACGAACTGCGCGCGGATATCGCCCGTCGGGAATCGGAGGGCTTGCGCGGCGCCTACCGGGTGAAGAGGCTCACGAATTACTGCGGTGCGTGGGTGCGCCACGGCGGCTGGTACCCCGACGCCAAGGTGCGGCTCTTCCCCAAGGAGGGCGCCGCTTGGCGAGGCGATCACGTCCATGAGGAGCTCGTGCTGCCCAACGGCTGCGAGGTGAGCGACCTTCAGGGCGATCTGCACCATTACAGCTACCACAGCGTGCAGGACCATCGTGATCGCATCGAACGGTACAGCACCCTGCACGCGCGCGCCATGCTCGAGCGCGGCAGGAAGGCTCCGGTCTGGAAGCGGCTGTTCGCGCCGGCGTTCAAGTTCATTCAAGGGTATCTGCTGCTCGGCGGCTTCCTCGATGGCGTGGCGGGCTGGCGGATCGCCACGCTGAGCGCGCGCGCCGTGAGGCTGAAGTACAGCAAACTGCACAAGCTCCTGCACCAGCATGCGATCGCCTGAGCATATCATCCTGAGCCGCACGGACAGCATCGGCGATGTGATGCTCACGCTTCCCATGGCTGGCCTCTTGAAGCACCGCATGCCCGGCGTGCGCATCACCTTCATCGGCAGGCGCTACACGCTCCCCGTGCTCCGCTGCTGCGCGCATGTGGATGAAGCGATCGCCCTGGAGGAGCTCATCGATGTGGGTGATGATGCCGCGCCGCATCGCTTGCGCAAACTGAAGGCCGATGCCATCGTGCACGTCTTCCCGCGCCGTGAAGTGGCGAGCTGGGCCAGGCATGCCGAGATCCCCGTGCGCATCGGCACCAGCCATCGATGGTGGCATTGGCTCACGTGCAACCATCGCGTGCCGTTCAGCCGCAGGCGGAGCGAGCTGCATGAAGCGCAGCTGAATATCAAGCTGCTCGACCCATTCGGCATCAGCGAGCCGGTCACGACCGATGAGCTCGCTCGTTTCAGCGGATTCGTTGCGCCGCAGCCGGATGAAGCCGTGCGCGGGTTGCTCGAGCCGGGACGCGCGCATGTGATCCTGCATCCGCTGTCGCAGGGCAGCGCGGTGGAGTGGGGACTGGACCGTTTCCGCGAGTTGATCGCGCTTCTCGATCCGGGCAGGTACCGCATCATCATCACGGGCACGCGTGCGGAGGCGGAGGTCTACCGCAAGGAGCTCGGTGGCGTCGGACCGCATGTGGTCGATGCCGGAGGCAAGCTCTCGCTCGACCAGCTCATCACCCTGATCGGGGCCAGTGATGCGCTCGTCGCCGCGAGCACCGGACCGCTTCACATCGCTGCGGCGTGCGGCATCAAGGCCATCGGGCTCTATTCACCGCAGCCACCCATCCATCCTGGACGATGGGGGCCCATCGGTGCCGGCGCGCGCGCCTTGGTGGCGCAAGGGCAGGGACCGAAGGGCGATCCACAAGCGCACATCCACGCGATCACGGCCGCCATGGTGCGGGAGGCCTTGGAGCGCTGAACACCGCACGCGGCGCGGCGAAGACGAAGAGGGCGTAGTACAGCGCGAAGAAGGTGGCGCCGGCCTGCGTCTCGATGGTGTCGTCCGTGAGGCACGAGACACCGAAGGCGACCGCCCAGCATTGGAAGAGCGGATCGCTCCAGGCCTTCAGATGTTTGGCGGGCCACCACCACGTGAAGAGCGCAAGGACGAGGCCCAGCGCGCCGAAGCTGATCCAGAGCGTGAGGTACTGGTTGTGCGCGCGCAGCCGCCATTCCGGAGCGAGCAACGAGCCGCTCTCTTCGTAGTGCGCATCGAACGCGCGCTGCGTGTCGCCTGTGCCGACGCCCAGCAGCCAGTGGTCCCGCGCGATCGCCCACCCGGCGCGCAGGAATTCCATGCGCATGGCCACCGAGTGACCATCGGCCCGTCCCGTGCTGCGGTACTGCTCCAACTCGAAAAGCACTTCCTCGACACGCGCGCGCAAGGGACCCTGCGCGCCGCGCACCGCGCTCGATGCTCCCTGCTCAATCGCGCGGAGCTCCGCATCGCTCAGCGCCATCACGCCCAGGCTGTCCTTGCGAAGGCCTTTGGACGAGAGGTAGCGCGCGGCCGTGGAATACAACGGATGCCCGAGCGCGTCGTTCCCTTCCAACGGGCGCTGGCTCCTGCGGCTCCAGGTGCGATAGAATTCGCCCCATGCCACGTACGTCCATACGTGCGTGCCGTTCTCTGTCTGCGTGCTCAGCGTATCGTGCTGATAGGCCTCGCCCCCGGCGGTGCGCTCGGCAGGATCAATGGAGCCGGCCGCGACCGGCGCCGAGATCGCGCTCCAAGCCAGGCGCGCCAGGCCAATCGGAAGGAGGAGCAGCGCAATGACGCCTGCGCGCGTGATGATCCGCCACACGGGACCCGCACGGCCCGACCTCCGCCAGATGAAAAGAAGCACGAGCAGGCCGAGGATGATGAACCCTTGCAGGCTGCCCAGCCGGGCGATGAGATAGGTCGCAGCGATGCACCCGGCCACGTGCGCCGCCCGCTGCCAATTGGAGCGCGGCCAGGCCCAGAGCAGAACAGCCACCGAGAAGCTCAGCATCAACGCGAGCCGGATATGGCTCACGAACATCGAGATGCTGCGGTAGTCGCCTTCGCGGGCGCCACTGAAGAACAGGCCGAAGAGTCCGGAGGCGATGGCGCTCCATGCGCCGAGCAGCAGGATAGTCCGGAATTCCCGGGCTTGCAGGCGATCGCTGCCGGCCAGCACGGCGCCGAACACGAGCACGGGCGCCAGGATCCGGCACAGGTCGAAGCCCCAGCCGAGATCCTCCGTCCACAGCAGGCCGACGAGATGGAGCGCCAGGAACGACAGGAAGATCAGAGCGGGCGCCGTGGCGAAGCCGGCTCTCCAACGCATGCGCCCTTCGCCGAGCACCAAGCCGCCGGCGATCCAGTTCGCGGCGAGCAGCATCTCCGACATGCTGAGGAATGCCGTGCTCCATGGCAGCATGATGGCGCACAGCGCGAGCGAAGCCACATGCACGCGTTGGAACGCAGTGCGGAGTGCCGGCGTGGGCATGGGAAGCCAGCCCTAATTCTTCGAGCCCGCGAGGATGGGGGCCACGCCGCCTGAAGCGAAGAGATCAACGGCCTTCTTCACGTACGGGTCGTAAGCGAGCCCAGCCTTCGCGCGTCCGGTCTGATGATGGTAGCGGGAGACGATCTCGTTGCGCAGCACTTCCTCGATGTCGGTTCGGAATCGGATGACATCCTCGGCACGGTCGGGCAGCAGTTCCTTGCGGAGCGCCTCGATCTCCTCCTGCGCGTGCTCGAAATAGCGTTCCTCCTTGGCCGTGAGCACCAGTGAATCGAGGACGGCGATGCTCTCGTTGTCGTATTCGAACTTCTTGTCCTTCACGAAGGCGGCGAATTCCTGGAAGAGGGCGTCGTTGATCCGGAACTCCTCGGCTGGACCGATCTCGGCATGCTTCCGCCGGTAGTCGGTGGCGAAGTCGAAGAAGAGGTCGGCTTCGTAAAGTCCGCCGACCACCTTCGCGAGGTCAGGCTCGGTCACCTCCACATCGGGCATGATTCCCCGGCCTTCCTCCACCGCCCGGCCGTTCCGCGTCTTGAATGCGGTCGCGGTGCCGGTGGGCACTTCGGTCGCCTTGCCCGTGCTGTCGCGCTTGGCGTAATCGAGCTTCTGGATGCAGCGCCCGCTGGGTATGTAATACTTCGCCACGGTCACCTTGAGCTTGCTGTTGTACAGCAGGTCCTTGGTCTGCTGCACGAGTCCTTTGCCGAACGTGCGCTCGCCCACGATCACGGCGCGATCAAGGTCCTGAAGGGCGCCGCTCACGATCTCGCTGGCGCTGGCGCTCTGGCCATCCGTGAGCACCACCAGCGGCATGTCGGCATCCATCGGCTCGCTCAGGGTCTTGTACGTCTTGTCCCATTCAGCGATGCGCCCGCGCGTCTCCACCACCAGCTGGTTCTTCGGCACGAACAGGTTCACGATGCTCACCGCTTCACGGAGCAGCCCGCCCCCGTTCCCGCGCAGGTCGAGGATGAGCTTGGCCGCGCCCTGGTCCTTCAGCTCCTTGAGCGCGCTGCGCACATCGGCGCTCGCGGTCTGCGTGAAGGCGTTGAGCTTGATGTACCCGACCTTTCCGCTGGCATCAACGATGCCTTTGTACGGCACGTCAGGGATCTTGATCTCCTCGCGCGTGAGCGTGTGCGTGGTGACTTCCGCATCGCGGCGCGTGATCACCTTCACGGACGTGCCGCTCTGCCCTTTGAGCAATTTGCTCACTTCGTCCGTGTTCATGCCCGTCACCTTGCGCCCGTCGACCTCGATGATCTCGTCGCCTGCCCAGATGCCGGCCTTCATGGCCGGGTAGTCCTCATAGGGCTCGCTCACCAGCACCCGGTCGTCCTTGCGCTTGATCAGCGCACCGATCCCGCCGTACTGGCCGGTGGTCTGGAACCGGTAGTCCTCGATGTCGCTCTCGGGGATGTACTGCGTGTACGGGTCGAGCGAGTTGAGCATCGCATCGATCCCGGTCTTCATCAGCTTGCCGGGCTGCGTGTCATCCACGTAGTAGATGTTCAGCTCCTTGTAGAGGTCGGTGAAGATCTCCAGGTTCTTGCTGATCTCGAAGTAGTTGTCGCCGGCTGCGATCGTGAAGGCCCCGCCACAGGTGATGGCTGCGGCCGCCAGGTATGCGCGCCAGCGCGGAGCGCGGGATTCAGTGCGCGTGTTCATGCTTCTCGTGAGATTCGGGTACGGGGTCGAAACCATGTCCGCCCCATGGGTGACAAGATAGGAAGCGCTTCAGGGTGAGCCAGCCGCCGCGGAACGCGCCATGACGGCGCAGGGCGATCAAGCCGTACTCGGAGCAACTGGGCGTGTACCGGCACGCGCCCGGCAGCAGCGGCGAGAGCGCTCCCTGGTAGAAGCGCACCAGGAGGATCAGCGGCCATGCGAGTATCCTAGCCATGCTCGTTCATCCAACGGTCAAGCGCGCGCGTTAGTCTGAGGGTTGTCTGCGCAGCGTTCACCGGTTCGCGGCCTTGGAAGATGAAGAGCCACGCGCACTGTACCCCCTGGAGTCGGAGGCGTTCGATGATGGGGCCCTTGTGCAGGCGATAGGCCTCGCGCATCAGACGCTTCATGCGATTGCGGTCCACGGCGCGCGGAAGGTTCCGGCTGGGCACGGCGAACGCGATCTGCGCAGGGGCTTCGGTGGGCAATGGCATGCGTTTACCTACGAGACGGAATGGAGGCTCATTCACCGCGCGGCCCGTGGTGGCCACCTCCTTCAGGCGGAGCCTCCCGCAGAGCCGCTCGTTCTTCGAAAAGGTATGGCGCTGCTCAGGCACGGTGCTGATGGCCGGTGCAGGAGGTTGACCCTGTGCCGGCCGGGGCTCACTTCTTCTTCGCTTCGCGCTTGATGAAGAGCTCCATGGCCCCGGTCATGCTCGGCGCTTCAGGGAGCGGGGCCTGCAGGTCAAGGCGGTAGCCATTGTCGACGACGGCCTTCGCCGTGGTGGGCCCGAAGGCGGCGATGAACACGCCGTTCTGCTTGAAGTCCGGGAAGTTCTTCCGCAGGCTCTCGATTCCGCCCGGGCTGAAGAAGACCAGCATGTCGTAATCGAGCGACTTCATGTCGCTCAGGTCGCTGGCCACGGTCCGATAGAAGACGGCGTTGGTGTACTTCACGCCCACTTTGTCCAGCAGCTCCGGGATCTCCGCCTTCTGGATGTCGCTGCAAGGAACCAGGTACTTCTCATCCTTGTGCTTCTTGATCACGTCGATCAACTCGCCGAAGCTCTGGCGCCCGATGAACACCTTGCGCTTGCGATACACGATGTACTTCTGGACGTAGTAGGCCACGCTCTCGCTGATGCAGAAGTACTTCATCGACTCGGGCACCGTGATGCGCAATTCCTTGCACATGCGGAAGAAATGGTCCACCGCATTGCGGCTGGTGAGCACGATGGCCGTGTGGTCCAGGATGCTGATGCGCTCTTGTCGGAAGTCCTGCCCCGCGACAGGCTCCACCTTGATGAAGGGCCTGAAATCGAGCTTCAGGCCGAATTTGCGGGCGAGTTCGTGGTACGGCGATTTCTCATCCGTGGGCGCAGGCTGCGATACAAGGATCCGCTTGATCTTCAAGGCCGGTCGTCTTAGGAGTGGAGGGTGGGGCTCTTCCTCAATAAGCTCAGCGCGAGGAGAAGGGGGCCGATTTCAGCGGCGCAAAGGTAGAGCACAATGAAACGTGCCGGAACCCCCGCGCTCAGCCCGATCCAAGCGCCCCTGAACCATCGGTAGAGCACCCCGGCCCCCAAGAGCAGGATACCGATCCAGACCATGGCTTCGCGCCAGGGCGCGTGATACGCAGCGAGCATCGTCAGTGGCAGCACCGAGATGCCCACGACCGCGTGCAGGAGCCGTCCCGTATGCAGGAACTCACCGATGCCCGCATCGGAACGCGCGAAGAGCGCGATGGTCCGCAACAGGAATGCCTGCGTGATGATAACGGCCGCTGTGCCGATGAAGAAATAGAGGTAGGACGCCTTGGCCGCTGCGCCGGATAAGGAGCCGGCTTGCCACAGCAGCATGGCCATCGATGAAATAGCCACCGCTTGCAGGCCGAGCGTGTCGCGATCGCCTGCCTCCACCTCGCCCCGCAAGGCCTGGTTGCCGAGCCGCATGCGCAAGGCCGCCTGCCGAAGCATCTTCCATTTGCGGGGCGAAGCGATGTTGATGGTGGCGAGTATGACCAGGCAGCTCATGAACACGCCCGTCGCCCAGAGCGCCGTGAATGGGTCCTCGAATCGCGGCGCGCCTTGCATCGGCGCCAAAGGTATCCGGGGGAGCGCGGGCGGGCTGCTGCCTACTTTCGCGCCTGCCTGCCGCTGGCAGGGCCGCAACAGAAGCAGCATGAGCACCGCCACCATCCATAAGAAGGCCACGACCGACCTGTTCCAGAGCCACGACCATTACCTGGTGGATGAATTGCTCACCGAGGAGCAGAAACTGATCCGCGAAACCGCGCGCAAGCATGTGAGCGCTCATCTCAAGCCCATCATCGAAGAGCGCTTCGAGAAGGCGGAATTCAGCAAGGACATCATCCCTGGCCTCGCGGAGATCGGAGCCTTCGGCCCCTTCGTTCCGGAGCAGTACGGGGGCCCTGGCCTCGACCAGATCAGCTATGGCTTGATCATGCAGGAGATCGAGCGCTGCGATAGCGGCTTGCGCAGCTTATGCAGCGTGCAAGGCTCGCTCGCCATGTACCCCATCTGGAAGTACGGCAGCGAGGAGCAGAAGAAGAAGTGGCTGCCGGACATGGTGCAAGGCAGGAAGATCGGCTGCTTCGGCCTCACCGAGCCCGACTATGGCAGCAACCCTAGCGGCATGGTCACCACCTTCAAGGATGCGGGCGACCACTATGTGCTGAACGGCGCCAAGATGTGGATCAGCAATGCGCCCTTCGCCGACCTCGCGATCGTATGGGCCAAGGCCGAGAATACCGAGGGCCGCATCCACGGACTCATCGTCGAGCGTGGCATGGAGGGCTTCACCACGCCCACCACGCACGGGAAGCTCTCGCTCCGCGCCAGCCCCACCGGTGAACTGGTCTTCGACAATGTGAAAGTGCCCAAGGGCAACCTGCTCCCCAATAAGAGCGGTCTCGGCGCGCCCATGGGCTGCCTCGATAGCGCGCGCTACGGCATCGCCTGGGGAACGCTCGGCGTGGCCATGGAGTGCTACGATACGGCGTTGCGCTACAGCAAGCAGCGCATCCAATTCGGCAAGCCCATCGGTGCGTTCCAGCTCACGCAGAAGAAGCTCGCCGAGATGATCACCGAGATCACGAAGGCGCAGTTGCTCACCTGGCGCCTGGGGGTGTTGCGCAGTGACGGCCGCGCCACCACGCAGCAGATCAGCATGGCCAAGCGGAACAACGTGCACCTGGCGCTCACTGTGGCCCGCGAAGCGCGCCAGATGCTGGGCGGCATGGGCATCACCAATGAGTACCCCATCATGCGCCACATGATGAATCTGGAGAGCGTGGTGACCTATGAGGGCACGCACGACATCCACTTGCTCATCACGGGCGCCGAGGTGACCGGCATCCCGGCGTTCAAGTAGCGCTACTCGCTAGGCTCAAGCCGCATCACCCATGGACTTGGGTCGATCGGAACCACCACCGCTTCGCCCCTCGTGAGCGGGGCAAGGTCCGCCTCAGCAGGCCTGTCCCTGAATCGCTGCGGTCCAACGAAGAGGATGGTCTGCGCGGCCCACCAGGCCATGAGCATGCCCATGAGCGTCATCGATCCTCTCTTGCTCCAATCCAGCCGGGCGATGACGGCCCATGCCAGCATCACCACCGGCAGGTAGAATGTCCGGATGCCCGCGCTGTAAGGCGAGAGGAATTCCGGCAGGCCGCGGTAGCTGATGAGGACCGCAGTGAACTGCAGGAGCCCGGCCACGAGCAAGAGCCGTGTGGGCGCATGCCCTCGCGCCAAGCGCCAGAACAGAGCCAGTGCTGCCACGCCGATGGCCAACAGCGATGCACCAAGCCAGCGGGGAGTTGATTGAACGCCCTTGCCGATGAGCGGGTACCAGAGCTGCAAGTAGGCCGCGTTCGCGAAACCCGTGTTGAGCGGGTCGAAGGCGCCATCAGTGCGCTGGACGGTCCCATAGTCCGACAAGGAAAGGGCGGAGGCGATGGCGGCAGCGAGCATGACGGCTGTGTTCACTGCCATCCTGCCACGCTCCGGATCATGGGCTTGCCATCGCTTCCACGTGTGCCAGACGACAAGCGGCAATAGGATCAGCACATAGGGGCCGGTCAGGCATGTGAGCAGCAGCAGAAAGGCGTCCAGCCATCGACCAAGACCGTTGCTGGGGGGTGTTCCGAACAGGATGAGCAGGATCAGCAGCGACATCGGCCATTGCAGGTTCGTCTGGTTCATCCAGATCTCATTGCCCAATGGCACCAGCGTGATCGCGATCACAGCGAAGAAACGAGCGCGCCGTGGTCCCGGGAATCGGGTCCAGGTGTACCGCCACACCACCAGGTAGATGACCAGCACGGCGACGAGGTTCACCCAGGCCATCTTCAGGACGGGCACTCCCACCGAAAGGCCCAGATTCGCGATGAGTCGGGGATACAAGTGGAAATAGCCGTTCGCCGTATGGAAGATCGATGCCCAGCCCTCGTTATGGGCATCGGCCATGAATTCGCGTCCCTCTTCACCATAGAACCAGGGCATGGTGAACGCGTCCGGTCGCCTGAACACCAAGGCCCCGATCGAGATCACGATCGAGAGCGCGAAGAGGAGCATCTCGCTCCTCTTCCCGGATCCGGGGTCTTCGGGGGTGGGATCCAGCGCCATGGTGCCGCGCTAAAATAGCGGGCACCTTGACGGGCTTTCTCACCGCGTCACGGCAGGTCGGCCACGACATTCATGGTATGGCGCACCCGGGTGCTGCCGGTGCCTTTATGGAAGCCGAGCGTGCCCACCGGTCCATCGTACTTCCGTCCGAGCCGGCTCTCTTTCGGCTCAAGCACCACATCGAACTTCACAGTCCGGTTGGCACGTGCGGCTTTGCGGCTGGGCATGCTATGGCGCGTATCCAGATCCACCTCCTTCGTCAGGTACCCGGGTTTGGCGAACGTCAACCGGGCTTGCGAGCCGACCGGTACTATGGCGATGAAGCGCCCGTTGGGCAGAACCTCTGCATAGTGGCAGCTCTCCGCCATTTCAACCACCAGGATCAAGTCATCCACGTCGCGGTCCTCCACGCGGAGCCAGCCGGTGAACACGACGTCATCCGGTAAGCCGCCATCCGCTTCGGCAAGGACCGGCGACATGGTGCTGACCGCCATCAGGGCGATGACGACGATCCGGAGGTGAGTGTTAGCGTTCATGGCGGTTGGAATTGATGTCCGAAAGGTCGATGCGTCGCAGGCGGGTCGCAACGCCCACAAATGGTGAATTCGCTCCGATTGGTAATGCCTACTCGAACAGCCCCCCCGGCTTCACGCTGGGCACGCGGCCCAGGTGCTTGTACGCGCGCTCGGTGGCCTGCCTGCCGCGCGGCGTGCGTTGCAGGTAGCCCTCCATGATCAGGAAGGGCTCATACACCTCTTCAATGGTGCCAGCCTCTTCGCCGACGGCGGTCGCAACGGTGTTCAGGCCAACTGGCCCCCCGCTGAACTTGTCGATGATGGCACCGAGGATGCGGTTGTCCATCTCATCCAGGCCATGCGCATCCACGTTCAGTGCCTTCAGCGCATGCTGCGCGATGGGAAGGTCAATCGTTCCATCGCCTTGTATCTGCGCGAAATCGCGCACGCGGCGAAGCAGCGCATTGGCGATGCGCGGCGTGCCACGGCTGCGGCGCGCGATCTCGTGCGCGGCATCATCCACCGTCGGCACATCGAGCAGTCCGGCGCTTCGTTTCACGATGCCTTGCAGCGTCGCCGCATCGTAGTAATCGAGGCGGCTGTTGATGCCGAAGCGAGCCCGCAGGGGTGCTGTGAGCAGGCCGCTGCGCGTGGTGGCGCCCACCAAGGTGAACGGGTTCAGCGCGATCTGCACCGTGCGCGCGTTCGGCCCGGCGTCGATCACCAGGTCGATGCGGTAATCCTCCATCGCGCTGTACAGGTACTCCTCGATCACCGGGGTGAGCCGATGGATCTCGTCGATGAAGAGCACATCGTGCGGCTCCAGGTTGGTGAGCAGGCCGGCGAGGTCGGCGGGTTTGTCCAGCACCGGGCCGCTCGTGATTCGGATGCCGACGCCCATCTCCTGCGCGATGATGTTGGCGAGCGTGGTCTTGCCCAGGCCAGGAGGACCGTGCAGGAGCACATGGTCGAGCGCCTCGCCTCGCCGCCTGGCGGCCTGTACGAATACCTTCAGGTTGTCGGTAACGGCATTCTGGCCGGCGAACTCCTCGAAACGCCTGGGCCGGAGCACCTGCTCCATCTCCTTATCCGATGCCGTGCGCTGCTCGTTGCGCGCGTCGAAAGCCTCGCTCATGTCGATGGCGAATGTAGGCCTTCGTCATTCCGGGGCTCCGCGCGCATCGCGCCACATATCGCCAATGAAAATGCGCAGCCCGAAGAGGTACACCGGTGCCGTGAGCCTTTCACCCAGGTCATCGCCAGTCTGTATCACCAGCCGGAAGCCCCAGCCCGCGCCGATGGCGAAGTAGCGCAGGAACCGGTACTGCACCGTCATGGCAGGCTCGTACAGGATGAGCCCGGTGCGCGCGATGTTGCGGCGCCTGCCTTCGGCGTCCCGGTAGGAGAGAGAGCCGGTTCCGAACCCGACCTGCATCGGGATGCGCGCCTCCCAATGCCCGCGCTGGAAGAAGGCATAGTCCACGTATGGTGCGATGTACCCCATGCGAAGGCGTCCGGATTCGATCCGCCCACCCACGGTCACATCGCGCGCTTCGCTGGGGAAGAGCATGCTGTAGCCAATGCCGTACTGGAACCGGCGCGCGTGCTCGCGGCCCACTTTCAGGCCCACGAATCGCACGCCGCGGTTACTGATGAAGCCTCCGCGGGCATCGAAGCGCACGAGCACTCGGGGCGGTTCCTTGACGAAAAGGCCGATGCTGTCCAACAGTTGCGCATGGCTGCTGCACGAGACGAGCAGGAGAAGCAGAAGGAACCTTGCGCGCATGGGCCCAGAAACCGGAATGTCCGCGACCAAAGGTGCGGACATTCCCAACGGTGGCGTGCTGCTCACGCGGAAGGCTCAGTGCTCTTCCTCGTCGTGATCGAGCGGGGTGATCTGGCTCACCCAATCCTCCTGCTTGCCGGGCTTGCTGTAATCATATGGCCAGCGGTGAACGGTGGGGATGGGCCCGGGCCAGTTGCCATGGATATGCTCCACCGGCGTGGTCCACTCCAGTGTATTGCTCTTCCAGGGGTTCTGCACGGCTTTGGGCCCTCGGAAAACGCTGTAGAAGAAATTGTACGTGAAGATCACCTGGGCCAGCGCGCCGACGATGGCGAAGATGGTCACCACGATGTTCAGGTCCACCACGCTGTCGAACATGGGGAATTCCGTGTAGTTGTAATAGCGGCGCGGGGCACCGGCCAGCCCGATGAAGTGCATGGGGAAGAACACGCCGAACGCGCAGATGAAGGTGATCCAGAAGTGCGCGTAGCCCAGCTTCGTGTTCATCATCTTCCCGTACATCTTCGGGAACCAATGGTAGATGCCGGCGAACATGCCGAAGATGGCGCTCATGCCCATCACGATATGGAAGTGCGCGACCACGAAGTAGGTGTCGTGGACGGCGATGTCGAGCGCGCTGTCCGCGAGGATGATGCCTGTGAGGCCGCCTGCGATGAAGGTGGCCACCAAGCCGATGCTGAAGAGCATGCCCGGGGTGAAGACGATGTTGCCGCGCCAGAGCGTGGTGATGTAGTTGAACACCTTCACGGCGCTGGGTATCGCGATCAGCAGCGTGGTGGCCACGAACACGCTTCCCAGGAAGGGGTTCATGCCCGTGACGAACATGTGGTGCCCCCACACGATGAAGCTGAGGAATCCGATCGCGAGGATGGAGCCGATCATGGCGCGATAACCGAAGATGGGCTTCCGAGCATTGGTGGAGATGATCTCCGAGGTGATGCCCAACGCGGGCAGCAGCACGATGTACACTTCAGGGTGCCCGAGGAACCAGAACAGGTGCTGGAACAGGATCGGGCTGCCGCCTGTTTGCTCAAGCGCCTCACCGGCCAGGTGGATGTCGCTGAGGTAGAAGCTCGTGCCGATGGTGCGGTCGAGCAGAAGGAGCAATGCAGCGCTGAGGAGCACCGGGAAGCTCAGGATGCCGAGCACCGCGGTGAGGAAGAGCGCCCAGATGGTGAGCGGCAGGCGGGTCATCTTCATCCCCTTCGTGCGCAGGTTGAGGATGGTGACCACGTAATTGAGGCCGCCCATGAGCGAGCTGGCGATGAAGAGCGTCATGCTCACCAGCCAGAGGGTCATGCCGGTGCCTGATCCCGGGATGGCTTTCGGCAATGCGCTTAGCGGTGGATAAATCGTCCATCCGGCACTGGCGGGCCCGCCTTCCACGAAGAGCGATGCGAGCATCACCACGCTGCTCAGGAAGAAGAACCAATAACTGAGCATGTTGATGAAGCCGCTGGCCATGTCGCGGGCTCCGACCTGCAAGGGGATGAGCAGATTGGCGAACGTGCCGCTCAATCCGCCGGTGAGCACGAAGAACACCATGATGGTGCCGTGTATCGTGACGAGGGCCAGGTACATGTTGCTATCAAGCACGCCGCCCGGCGCCCATTTGTCACCGAGGAAGAAGTTGGTGAAGGCGAAGCCCTCATTGGGCCAGGCCAGCTGCAGGCGGAAGATGAGCGACATGATCACGGCCACCCAGGCCATGACAATGGCGGTGACCAGGAACTGCTTCCCGATCATCTTATGGTCCTGCGAGAACACCCACTTGGAGATGAAGCTCTCCTCGTGATGATGATGCGCGTGATGGCCGGCGGCGTGCCCGGCGTCTGCTGCGTGCGCGTGTGCACCCATGGTCGTCTCTGCTTACGGGTTCGTCGGCTGGCCATTGGCCATGGCAACCGCCATGGAGTCAGCGCCAGCGCTGGTGTTCGTGGAATCTGTCGTCGTGGGCGCGGCGGCTTCGGCGCTCCCCTCGAAGGGCTTCTTGTTCGCTTCGGCCACCCAGGCATCGAATTCAGCGGCGCTGGTCACGATCAGCGGCATCTGCATGTTGTAATGGCTGGCGCCGCAGATCTTGTTGCAGAGCAGGATGAAATCGAACACATAGGCCTCCTTGCCCTGCTTCTGGCGCAAAGCATTGATCTCCTCGACCTGGCGCATCACTTCCGGGATGGTGCGCATGCTGTCGGTGGTGATGGTGGGCACCACTTTCATGCTCGTGGTCATGCCGGGCACGGCGTTCATCTGAATGCGCAGGTGCGGGATGAAGGCGCTGTGGATGATGTCGCGGCTGCGGATCAGGATGTTCGACTCCTTGTTCACGGGCAGATGGAAGTCCTTGGTCACCACATCGTCAGCGCCATGCAGATAAGCACTGGCATCACCGTTCGTCTTGATGTCCTGCTCCATCACCATGCGCAGGTTCACCAACCGGGCGGCCATGCGATCCAGGTATTCGATGCGGTGCTCGATCTCCGCCACTTTCGATTCCGGGAGCACTTGGTCCAGGCTGGCCATGGCTTCGGCCTTCTCCTTCTCGATCTCCGCCAAGCGCGCGGCCAGCGCCTTCTCCGTGACGATGCCCAGCGGGTTCTCCCCGTTGATGAGGCGGTAATCCGTTGCGCCCAGCATGCCGTCCTGGCCGGGATAGCGCGCGGTCCAGTCGAACTGCTTGGCGTAGAGCTCCACGTGCACCGCATCGGGTCCGGCCGGAGCCGTGATGTGCTGCCACGTGGTGAGGCCGTAGATGATGATCACGAACAGCACGATCGCCGGCGCGATGGTCCAGGCCAATTCGAGCTTGTTGTTGTGCGGCTGCCAGAAGGCCTTTCGGTTCTTATCGTACACGTATTTGCCCGCATAGAAGAAAAGCAGCGCGTTCGTGATGATGAACACCGAGATGAGTATCCACCAGTTGAAGTCGAGCAGCGCGTCGGTGTCAGCGCCTTGGGTGCTCGCCGCCACGGGGAGCATCTTGTCGCCGTATGCGAGCACCAGCCAGAGGAAGAAGCCGAAATAGGCGAAGGGGAAGAGCCACATGAGCATCGCGTTCATGCGGTTGTCGGCAGGCGTGATATCCTCCTCGCGCTTGCCGCGAAGCTTGGAGGTGAGCTCGTACACGCGGGCCAGCTGGGCCACCGCCAGGATGCCCAGTACCACGACGATCAGGATCAGGAGCTTGGTCATTGTCCGCTATGCTTCAACCCGGCAGTTGGGCCTTGTGTTCGTGGATCAGATGCTATGGTGTACGCTCTCCTCCAGGTAAGGGTGGTTCACCGGCGTGAGCGGCGCCTTCGCCAGGGTGCCCAGCACCACGCGGATGAAGGCGCCCAGGAAGAGCACGAATAGGCCGGCATCGAGCAGCCCGAGGCCATGGAAATGATGGCCAACGGCACCGGGCATGACGATCATGTTGATGTCCATCCAGTGGCCGATGAAGATCACCGTGCCCACGCCGATGAGGAAGCGCGGGTTGCGCTTCGCATCGCGGCTCATGAGCAGCACCATGGGCACCGCGAAGTTGATGAAGAAGGTCGTCCACATCAGTCCGGGATGCTCATTGATGCGCTGCTGGAAATAGGTCACTTCCTCCGGGATGTTGCTGTACCAGATCAGCATGAACTGCGAGAAGTACAGGTAGGTCCACAGGAAGCTGACGGCGAACACCCACTTGCCCATGTCGTGGATGTGGCTGTTGTTCACCTGGGGCAGGTAGCCTTTGCGCTTCAGGTAAAGCACCATCACCACGCCGGTGATCATGGCGCTCACCCACATGCCGCTGAAGACGTACCAGCCGAAGAGGGTGCTGAACCAATGCGCATCGATGCTCATGAGCCAGTCCCACGCGAGCGTGCTGCTGAACACGGCGAAGAACACCAGGAAGAGCGCGCCGCGGCGGTAGGTGAGCAGGTGGGTGCGCACGAGGCTCTCGCCGGTGAGGCCGTCCATCTCCAGGCTCTTCTTCCGGAACCAACGGGCAGCGAAGACGAACGTACCGATGTAGGCCAGCGTGCGGACCCAGAAGAAAGGCTGGTTCAGGAAGGCCTTCTTGCCGGCCATGATGGGATCGTAGTTCGGTCCTTCCACATAAAGGCTGGCATCCATCCAGTGGTAAACGTGATGCAGCCCCATGCTGCCCGCCGCGAGCACCACGACCATGACGATGGCGCCCACCGGGATCCAGCCCATGACCGCCTCGTAAACGCGCTTCACGAGAACGCTCCAGGCGGTCTCGGTGGCGTTCTGGAGCGAGTAGAAGAAGAGCGCGCCCAAGCCGATGCCGAAGAAGAAGAAGCCATTCACGAGCAGAGCGCTCCAAGTGCGCTGGTGGTGATCGCTGTGGTCGCCGAGGACGCCGGCCACCGTGGCCAGAACGCCCACGCCGATCAGGATCATGCTCAGCGTGCTCGCCCGTTTGCTGATGGTGAAGTTCATCGCGGTTCCGTTGTCGTGCGGTTCAGTTCGTGGCGGCCGTTGCGGTGGTGTCTGCGGAAGCTTCTCGGGTCATCTTGCCGCCGTTCTGCAGGTATTGCACGTAGTGCGTCACCAGCCAACGCTCTTCCTTGTTCAACTGAGAGGCGTGGGAGCCCATGGCCACGTTCTTGCCGTAGGTCAAAGAGTGGAAGATCTTGCCTTCCGGAAGGTCCTTCAAGGGGCCATTGTAGGCGCCCGGAGGCGGGTACTTCCCATTGTTCACCACAGGGCCGTCGCCAGCGCCGTTCGCTCCATGGCAATGCATGCAGAACTTCTCGTAGATCACCTTCCCTTTCTCGACGGTCGCTTCCGTCATCGCGATCGGGCTCTTCAGCTCAATGCCCGCGCGCTCATAATCCTCCGGGGTGTTCGCGTAGGGGTAAGGCATGTTGAACTGCGCCTTGCTCGCATCGGCGCTGAAAGCGATGGTGCCTGGCACGGGCTTGCGCGCGCTGGGTCGGTTGCGCTGCTCCTGCGCGAGTTCCTCGCTGCGGTGATAAGGGTCCTGGCCGTAATCGACGTAGGCCTCGACGGCGGGGCTGCGGTACATGTCGGGCATGTACTCCACACCGGGGCTGTTCGGGTCGCTTCCGCAGGCCGTGAGCATCGCGATGCCCAAGAGCGTGGTGAGTGTCTTCGCGGTGCGCATGGTGCTCAGCATTGGCGCTCGTTGATCTCGGTCACAGGGGTCTGACGGAGCAGGCCGGCGATCTCCTCGGAACTGTGGCCATGATTGTCGGCGGTGCGCACCTCCATGATGAACTTGTCATCGGTCGTGCGCGGATCGGGATTGCGTGCGGGCAGGCCCGGCAGCGTCTTGTTGCGGATCAGGTAGGTGATGGCCATGCCGTGCGCGGCGCAGAGCACTGTGAATTCGAACGTGACCGGGATGAAGGCGGGCACGTTCTGGTAATAGTGGAAGCTTGGCTTGCCGCCGATGTTCATCGGCCAGTCGTAGATGTTGAAGTACCAGATGCCCAGCACCGCCAGCGCCGTGCCTGTGATGCCGAACATGAAGCTCACGATGCCCAGGCGCGTGCGCTTGATCCCGATGATGGGGTCGAGCCCGTGCACGGGGAACGGGGAGAACACGTCCTTCACCTTGATGCCGCTGGAGACGAGCTTGCGCGCGCCGTCCTTCAGCTGCTCAGGGTCGTCGTAGACCGCGTAAATGACCTTGTTCGCCATGGCCTAGTGATGGTGGTGTTGCGCGGCTTGCTGCTTGTAGCTCTCGCCGCTCACTTTCAGGATTGACTTCACCTCGTTCAGCGCCAGCACCGGGAAGAAACGGGCGAAGAGCAGGTAAAGGGTGAAGAAGATGCCGATGGTCCCGAGGAACACGCCC
The DNA here is from genome assembly GCA_016788405.1 of Flavobacteriales bacterium. Classification (GTDB taxonomy): domain Bacteria; phylum Bacteroidota; class Bacteroidia; order Flavobacteriales_F; family PHOS-HE28; genus PHOS-HE28. Next base: position 11,712 of record JAEUSX010000060.1, on the reverse strand, counting down.
ACATCCACCCAGGTGGGGTGGAACATGGTCCATGCGCTGGGCATGTAGTCACGGTGCAGCGAGGTGACGATGATCACGAAGCGCTCGAACCACATGCCGATGTTCACGATGATGCTCATGAAGAAGGTGAATCCGAGGTGGGTGCGCAGCTTCTTGAACCAGAAGAGCTGCGGGCTGATCACGTTACAGGTCATCATGCTCCAGTAGGCCCAGAGGTAAGGACCGGTGGCGCGGTTGATGAAGGCGTAGCTCTCGTACTCCACGCCGCTGTACCAGCTGATGAAGAGCTCTGTGATGTACGCCACGCCGACGATGGAGCCGGTGACGATGATCACGATGTTCATGTACTCGATGTGCTTCTTCGTGATATAGGCCTCCAGGTGCATCACCTTGCGCATCACAAGCAGCAGCGTCTGCACCATGGCGAAGCCGCTGAACACGGCACCGCTCACGAAGTAGGGGGGGAAGATGGTGGTGTGCCAGCCGGGGATCACGCTGGTGGCGAAGTCGAAGCTCACCACGCTGTGCACCGAGAACACCAGCGGGGTGGCGATGCCGGCCAGCACCAGGCTCACTTCCTCGAAGCGCGTCCAGGCCTTGGCATTGCCCGTCCAGCCGAAGCTCAGGATGCCGTACGCCTTCTTCATCATCGGCCTGGTGACCCGGTCGCGTATGGTGGCGAAATCCGGGATGAGGCCGATGTACCAGAACACAAGGCTCACGCTGAAGTAGGTGCTGATCGCGAACACGTCCCAAAGCAGCGGGCTGTTGAAGTTCACCCACAAGCTTCCGAATTGGTTGGGCAGCGGGAACACCCAGTAGGCCATCCAGATCCTTCCCATGTGAATGCCGGGGAAGGTGGCCGCCATGATCACAGCGAAGATGGTCATGGCTTCCGCGCTGCGGTTGATGGCCATGCGCCAGCGCTGACGGAAGAGCAGCAGCACCGCGCTGATGAGCGTGCCGGCGTGACCGATGCCCACCCACCATACGAAGTTGGTGATGTCCCAGGCCCAATCCACCGTCTTGTTCAGGCCCCAGGTGCCGATGCCCTTGCCGATGAGGTACAGGATGCAGCCCGTGCCGTAGGCGGCGATCAAGCCGGCGATGGTGATGAGGATGTACCAGCCGCGCGGGGCCTTGTTCTCGATCGGGCCGACGATATCGTTCGTGATATCGTGGTAGGTCTTGTGACCCAGGATGAGCGGTTCTCTGATCGCTGATTCGGCGTGCATGGTTCCTGGTCGTTTCGCTTAAGCGTGGTGAGCGGCCTCTTCAGAGTTGCGCACCTTCACGAGGTAGTTCACGTTCGGCTTCACGCCGATCTCTTCCAGCATGTGGTAGCTGCGGTTCCCATCGGCCAGGCCGCGCACCATGCTGCCCTTGTCGTTCAGGTCGCCGAAGACGATCGCGCCGGTGCCACAAGCAGCGCTGCATGCGGTCTCGATGCTGCCGTCCTTCACCGGAGTGCCGGCCTTCTTCGCCGCGAACTTGCCTGCCTGGATCTGCTGCACGCACAGGCTGCACTTCTCGATCACGCCGCGCGCGCGCACGGTCACGTCGGGATTCAGCACCATGCGACCCAGATCGTCCCAAGCCGGGTTCACCTCGCCGAACTTCTCTGTCACATAGTTGAACCAGTTGAAACGGCGCACCTTGTAAGGGCAGTTGTTCGCGCAGTAGCGCGTGCCGATGCACCGGTTGTAGGCCATCTGGTTGAGGCCTTCGTTGCTGTGCGTGGTAGCGGCCACCGGGCACACCGTCTCGCACGGTGCATGGTTGCAGTGCTGGCACATCACCGGCATGAAGAACACGCTGGGGCGCTCGCTGGGCTCCTCCATCCGGGTATAGAGGGAGATCTTGCTCTCGCCCGCCTTACGGCCCTCTTCCCACTTGGTGTCGCTGCTGTAATAGCGGTCGATGCGCAGCCAGTGCATCTCACGGCTGCGGCGCACTTCATCCTTGCCCACCACCGGGATGTTGTTCTCGCTGTTGCACGCGGTCACGCAGGCACCACAGCCCGTGCAGCTGTTCAAGTCGATGCTCAGGCCCCAACGGTGGCCCACGCCCTCGACAGGATGCTCGGCCCACAGGTCGAATTCCGCGACGGGCTTGCGGTCGCGGGAGTCGATCACGCCGTCCTCGTTCACGTCCTCATGCACGGCGAGGGTGTGCGCCTCGTTGTAGGCGTCCTTGTCGCCTGCCTTGTACACCGCGAGGGAAGTCTCCTTCACGATGCTGTGGCGGTCCATGTGCGTGAGGTGCGTCTGCGTGATGGCCACCGGGTAGGTCTCGCCCGTGGCGCTAACGCTCACATTGAGCGCCTCATAGCTCACTGCTCCATTGCGCATCGTGGCGAGCGGGAACGCATTCTGCCCAACAGGCTTGCGCTCACCATTTTGGTCGGTGACCACGGCGGCCTTGCCCACCTTTTCGCCGCTGGCGCCTCGGCCATATCCAAGAGCTATGGCGATGGTGCCCGGCTTCTGACCAGGGCTGGGCACCACGGGGAGCTTCAATTCGGCATCACCGGACTTCACGGTCACAACGCCTGCGGGCGATTGCTCGCCGAGGTAGTCGGGCAGGCCGAGCTTGCGCACATCCGCGAAGCTCATGCACACGTAGTTGTCCCACGTGATCTTGGTGAGCGGATCGGGCATCTCCTGCAGCCAGGGGTTATTGGCGTGCTGGCCGTCCCCGATCGCTTCGGTGGTGTAAAGGCTCAACTCCCATTCGCCTGCACCGCTTGCGGCTTTCTTGGCTGCGGCACCCGCGGCGGCCACATCGCCCGCGAAGGCGACCGGCGTGGCGGGCATGGCGTGCGAGACGAATACGCCGTCGTGCAGGCTCTGATTCCAAACGGAGCCGAAATCCATGGTAGCGCCGTGCGCGGCGAGGTTGGCCTGCCAGGTCTGCTCGATGAAGTCAGGCCACTTCAATTCGGCACCGCTCCACTTGAGCAAGCTGCCCTGCCAGGCGCGTGTATCGAAGAGCTTGTTGATCGTGGGCTGTGCCAAAGCGTATTGGCCCACCTTCGGCATGTAGTCGCCCCAGCTCTCCAGGAAGTGGTTGTCGGGGCAGAGCCATTGGCAGAGGCTTGCGGTCTCGTCGGCGTACCGGCTGAAGCTCACGCTAAGGCCCACCTTGGCAAGACCGCTCTTGAACTCCGCGGCATTCGGAAGGTTGTATGCCGGGTTCGCCTCGGCGATGAGCAGCGCGCCGATCGCGCCGGCATTCATGTCCTTCACAAGCTGCGCAACCGCAGCGTCATCCCCCTGGAAGAAGAAGGTGTGGTTGTCCAGATCGATGGTGCTGCCGTAGTTGCCCAGCATGCTGTTGATGCTGTTCACCAGAATCTGCACGCCCTCATCGTTGCTGCCGCAGATCACCACGCTGCGACCACGCGCGCCGAGCAGCGCCTGGGCGGCATGGGCCAATTCCGGGTTGTCCAATCCGCCGCCCACGGTCATTCCACCGCTCTGTTTGGCGATGGCATCGTGCAGGGCGATCACCGCCAACGGGATCTCACTCACCTTCACCGGCACGCGATGATCGGCGTTCGCCCCGCTCATGCTCATGCGCGCCTCCACCTGGAAGTGCTTGTTCATGGCCCCATCCGGATTTCGGCGGCTGGCGTACTGCCAGGCGTACTCCGTCGTGCTGCCCCAGCTGCTGAGGAAGTCGGCATCGACGCTCACCACCACATCGGCCTTGGTGAAGTCGTAGGCGGGGAAAACCCGTTTGCCGAAGCTCTTGAGGTTGGCTCCGGTGAGGCCGCTGTAGCTGATGCTGTCGTATTGCACATGCTCAGCCGTGGCATGCTTCGCCTTCATTGCGGCGATGGCCGCTTTGGAGCTCGGGCTGATCACGGTGCTGGTGAGCAGCACGATGCGCTTGCCCGCGGCCGTTGCGGCATCCAATCCCTGACTGATGGCCGCATCGGCCTCGCTCCACTTGGCACCCGTCAACTTGCCATCGGCTGCCTTCAGCACGCCTTTGAGACGCTCTCCGTCGTACAGCGAGAGCACGCTGCTATTGATGCGGGCGTTCACCACGCCCTTGTTCAGCGCAGGATTCCGGTTGATGCCGTGACGCGTGTTGCCCTTGATGTGTATGGGACGGCCTTCGCGCGTCTTCACCAGCACACTGGCGAAGTCCTGGCCGTCGTAATAGGTGCTCGCGTACCAATTGGCCACTCCGGGGGTGATCTCCTCGGGTTTGGTCACGTAGGGGATGCTCTTGATCACCGGCGTCTCGCAAGCGGCCAGCGTGGCGGCGCCCAGGGAGAAGCCCAGGAACTTGAGGAAATCGCGACGGCCCGTGCTGGCGCCTTGGAAGCTGGCATCGCCCAGCACCTGGTCGATGGCCAACGGCTGAGCGAATTCGCTCTCGCTCGCCTTGAGTGCATCGGGGTCCTGACGCAGGTCGGCCGCGTCCATCCAGTACTGCTTCGTGCTCGACATCGTGCGCGCGTTTCTTAGTAGTGGCACTTGGCGCATTCCCAGCCGCCAAGCTCCTTCACGGTGATCTTGCCGTCCTCCAGATACTGCTGCAATTCGCGGTGGCCCAGCTTCTCGTCGTTATTCAGCCGGGCCATCACTTCATCGTAATAGCCATTGCCGGCCATCTTCACTTCGGTCTTGTTGTGGCAGTCGATGCACCACCCCATGGTGAGCGGCGCCCACTGCTCGGCGACATCCATCTGCTCATCGATGGGTCCATGGCAGGTCTGGCATTCAATCTTGCCGATGGCGACGTGCGAGCCGTGGTTGAAGAATGCATGGTCGGGCAGGTTGTGCACCTTCACCCAGCGCACAGGCTCCTCCTTGCCGGTGTACTTGCCGGCGGTGGCGTCCCAGCCGGCGTGCTTGTAGATCTTCTGGATCTCGGCGGTGCCTGCTTCGGTGCGGCCGGTGCTCACGGCCTTGTGGCAGTTCATGCACACGTTCACGCTGGGTATCCCGGCGTGCTTGCTCTTCTCCGCGCTGCTGTGGCAGTACTGGCAGTTGATGGCCAGGTTGCCCTTGTCGGCCTTGCCTGCGTGGAGCGTGTGGTTGAAGAGGATGGGCTGCTCAGGCTTGTAATGAGCGACCTCGTCGCCGCCATAAACGCCGATCACCCAAGCCGCATCCCAGAGCTTCAAAATCACCCAAACGGTGATGAAAAGACTCACGAAGCTCATGAAGACCTTGTGATCCCAGGCCCAAGCCTTGAATCGCTGCCAGCCCGATGCATCCGGCAGCGGGCCTTTGCCCTCGGCCTCGTGCACTGCGCTCTGCAAACTGCGCTTCACGCCACCCAGGGAGAGCACGATCACCGCGAACAACAGGCCCAGCACCAGCAGCCAGAGCCAGTTGTTGGACCCTTCGTCATTCGCCGCGACATCCTGCGCGACCGTCACGACCGGCTTCGGAGGCGCATAGTTGTCGATGTAGTAGAATACCTGATCGATCTCCTCGTTGGTGAGGGCGATCGGGGTCATGGGCACGGGCTTGAACTCCTCCCAGATCTTCACAGCCATCTCGTTGCCCGTCTTCAGATAGGCCTGGCTGTTCTTCACCCACGCGTAGATGTCGCCTTTCCCTTCCCACTTGGCCTTCGCGCCTTTCAGGGCGGGACCGGTCATCTTCGAGTCCACCTTGTGGCAGCTGGCGCAATTGCCCTTGAAGAGCTTCTCTCCTTGCGCCATGAGCGCCGGGTCAGCCTGCGCATGCGCGGCCGAGAGGCTCAGGGACAGGAAGAGTGCGAATGCTGTGCGGATGGACCCTTTGGAACGTCGTGAAATACAGGCTGGAAGCGGCATTCCGGAGGGATTTTGGGCGTAGGCCCCTTTAAGTCGGCGGCAAAAATAGCCGGGGATGTGTACGGCGCTAGGTTGTTCAGCCTGCTTGCCACACAAGCGTCACTATTTAGAGCTGGTCTAAACAGTGGGGCGCCGAGCGCCGGAGCGGAAGTCGGATTCAGACCCGATCCACGGGACTACTTTTGGCCTCGCCAGCCCGCGCATTCGTGACCCGTTACGCTCTGTTCCTCGTTCTCGCTCCGCTCTGCCTCAAGGCGCAGCAACCTCCCCCGGTCTACTTCCAGTCAAACACGACTTTGACGGACACGCCCGCCGTTCTGGAGACCGTGCCAGGGAAAGTGGACGTGAAGTCCGACGAGAAGGTGCAGCATCTCATGGAACGATTCACCGCGCTTAAGCATCCGCGCTCGGGTTATCGGGTGCAGGTCTTCCTGGGCGATCGGAAGATGGCCGAGGAGTCGAAGCGCGCTTTCCTGCTTTCGAACCCGGACATGCCCGCCTATCTGAGCTGGCTGGCGCCCAATTGGCGGTTACGGATCGGTGATTGCCCAACGCGCCTTGAAGCTGAGCGCTTACAGCGCGATCTGCGAGCGAACTATCCGGGTTGCTACATCGTGCCGGACCAGATCGAGATGGCGACTGCCGTCACAGGCCGAACGCCTTCTTCACCAGCCCCAACGCGTTGAGTTCCTCCCAAGGGAAGAGCTTCACCGTGACCTTGGCGGTCTGCCCCGCATTGCTGAAGGTCTTCGTCACCGTCTTGCTCTCACGGCCCATGTGCCCGTAGCTGGCGGTCTCGCTATAAATGGGCGTGCGCAAGGCGAAGCGTTTCTCGATGAAGTACGGGCGCATGTCGAACTCAGGCATCCTAGCGATGGTCTTTGCGATGTCGCCGTCACTCATCTTGACTTTTGAGGTGCCGTAGGTGTTCACATAGAAGCCCACCGGCTTCGCCACGCCGATGGCGTAAGCCACCTGCACGAGCACCTCGGTGCATACGCCGGCGGCCACCAGATGCTTGGCCACGTGGCGGGCCGCATAGGCCGCGCTGCGGTCCACCTTGCTGGGGTCCTTGCCGCTGAAGGCACCGCCGCCATGCGCTCCCTTGCCCCCGTAAGTGTCCACGATGATCTTGCGACCGGTGAGGCCGGTATCGCCGTGCGGGCCGCCGATCACGAATTTGCCCGTGGGGTTGATGTGGTAGGTGATGTCCTTGCCGAAGAGCGGACGCAGGCGCGCGGGCAGCTTCTTGATCACGCGCGGTATCAGGATGCCGATCACATCGGCCTTGATCTTCGCCAGCATCGCCTTCTCCTTCCCGAAGTCGTCGTGCTGCGTGCTCACCACGATGGCGTCGATGCGCTTGGGCGTGTGGTCGTCGTTGTACTCGATGGTCACCTGGCTCTTCGCATCAGGGCGCAGGTAAGGCATGGGGCTGTTCTTCTCGCGGCGGATGGCAGCCAGCTCCCGCAGCAGCAGGTGGCTCAATTCAAGCGGCAGCGGCATGTAGGTGTCCGTGTCCGTGCAGGCATAGCCGAACATCATGCCCTGGTCGCCAGCGCCCTGTTCCTCGGGCTTCTTGCGCTCCACGCCCTGATTGATGTCGGGGCTCTGCTCGTGGATGGCGCTGAGCACGCCACAGCTGTGCGCCTCGAACATGTACTCGCTCTTGGTGTAGCCGATGCGCTCGATCACCTCGCGCGCGATCTGCTGCACATCGAGGTAGGCCTTGCTCTTCACCTCTCCGGCAAGCACCACCTGACCGGTTGTAACCAAGGTCTCGCAGGCCACTTTGCTGCTGGGGTCGAAGGCCAGGAAGTGATCGATGAGGGCGTCGCTGATCTGATCGGCGACCTTGTCGGGGTGGCCTTCGCTGACGGACTCAGAGGTGAAGAGGTAAGGCATATGCGTCTTTTTCGGGCCGCAAAGGAAATGCTTCGCGATGAATGGTCGGAGGCTCAGCGCTTCGTCAGCTCCTTGAAGACCTCTTCGAGCCCGCGCTCGCTCTTCTGCATGCCAAGCACCTTCAGCCCTTGCTCCACCGCGAACTCGAAGATGGCGGGCCGCGCATCGGTCCCGGCATCATGGGCGATGAGCCAGCGGTGGCCATCCTTGAGACGTGCCTGCCGGACACCGGGAAGATTGAGCAGTTCATTGGCAGCCGGTGCGCGATCGAACTCCACCTCGAGCACCTCCATCTCACGCTGCCGAGAGCGCAATGACCTGGCCGTGTCATCCGCCACGATGCGCCCTTTATCGATGATGATCACGCGGTCGCAGATGGCCTCAACCTCCTGCATGATGTGCGTGCTGAGCATCACCGTCTTCTCGCGGCCAAGCTCTTTGATCAATGCACGGATGTCGACCAGTTGATTGGGGTCGAGGCCGCTGGTGGGCTCATCGAGGATGAGCACTTCGGGGTCGTGGATGAGCGCCTGCGCCAGGCCCACCCGCTGGCGGTAGCCCTTGCTGAGCTGTCCCACGCGCTTATGCTGTTCAGGACCCAGGCCTACGCGCTCGATCATGCGCCGAACGCGCGCGCTTCGATCACTCAATCCGTGCACTCCAGCCACGAAGTCGAGGTGCTCCCTGACGTACAGGTCCAGGTAGAGCGGGTTGTGCTCCGGCAGGTAGCCCACGCGGCGGCGCACGTCCATGCTCTTCGTGCGGGTGTCGTAGCCGCACACCACGGCATCGCCTTCGGTCGGAGGAACGAAGCAAGTGAGGATCTTCATCATCGTGCTCTTGCCGGCGCCGTTCGGTCCGAGGAAGCCCACCACCTCCCGCTTGCCGATCTCGAACGAGACGTGATCCAGCGCTTTCTGCGCGCCGTATTGCTTGACGATGCCCTTGACGGAGATGCTCACGGCGCCGAAAGTAGTGGCCCGAACCCCAGGCGCCCGAGCGTTCCGGGATACGGCGAGCCCAGGCCCTTCATGGCAACCGGTTCATTTCATGACATGATGCTCGGCGATGGCCAGCAAAGCGGCCTGCAGCCGTTCTTCATGCGCACCGCGGATGATGCGGTACGGTTTCCCCAGCCGTATGAGCATCTTCTCATAGACCTCGAACAAGCGGTCCCGGTCATGCGGGTTCTCGCGCAGTGGGTCCGCCTCCCACGGGATATCGGGGGCGCAGAGCAGCCAGAGGTCGTAGGAGCGGTGTTCGCTCTGTTGGATGATCCAAGGATGGCATCGGCCGAATTTCTCTTCGCTCCAGATGCGGATGGTGATCAGATCGGTATCGCATGCCACGATGCCGTTGAACTCCTCGCCCACGAGATCCTCATGGGCGATTTGAGCACGCGCGATCTCCAGCAAGTCATCCTCCACGTATGGTCTGCCGATGCCAGCGAGGTACTCGCGGGCCGCTTCGCCCACATGCCACGCGCGCGTTTCGAGCTTGAGCGCTTCCGCGAGCGTGGTCTTGCCAGAGCTTTCGGGGCCGACGATGGCGATCTTCGTCATGGCGTTCCGCCGAAAAGTAACGTTCCATCACCGCTGCAGGCAGCGCCGAGCGGCGGGATCCTGTCATCCATCCGCAAACACGAAGCACCATGCGACACGCTACGCTCACTCTTCTCCTGCCCATCGGCTTGAACGCCTTCGCAGCGCTGCCACCGACGGTCCCGGCTCCGCTGAAGGATCACCTCCTCGAAGTGAACGCGCAATGGAGCGTGCAACATCCTGCCCTGCCAATCAACGCGTCCATCACCGCATTCGTCGACGAGCCAGCGCGCATCCGCGAGCACCTGCTCCGCGTGAGCGCGGACCTGCTCGAGCGGGGAGCGGCAGGCGATGCGACGCGGCGCGGTGAACGCGAGCGGTTGCTGCATCGGCTCGCCGAGTACGCCGATGCGCGTGCGTTCCCGCAGAACCATGCGCTTCCGCACCGCAACCCGATCTTCATCGATCCGCATGGCACGGCGTGCGCGGTGGGCTGGCTCATGATCGAGAGCGGTCATGAGGAGCTCGCGCTGAGGATCCGCGACGGGTTCAATGCGGGCTACATCCACGAGATCATCGCTGACCCGCGATTCGCTGAACCGGTTGGAGAGTGGGCGAGCGAGCACGGCTTCACTGCGGATGAGCTCGCCTGGATACAGCCGGGTTATCCCCCCAGCCTGCCTTGGCAGCCTTTCGGCGGCGGGGCGAACGGCACCGTGCTGGTGATGGAGAAGCTCGCCAATGGCGACATGCTCATCGCGGGGACCTTCACCGATGCCGGCGGTACAGCGGCGAATCAAGTGGCCATCTGGAATGGGACTTCATTCGAGGCGTTGGGTGCAGGACTGCAGGGCAACGTGAACTGCGCCTTGGAGTTCAATGGTGAGATCTACGTGGGCGGCGCGATGCTCAACGGTGCGGCCGACCTCGCTAAGTGGAATGGGTCGGCATGGAGCTATCAAACAGTCTTCGATAGCAAGTACCCGGAAGTGACCGCCCTGCATGAGCATGACGGGGAGCTGCTCGCCGCGGGCACCATCACCGGTTTCGCCGGCAGCTCCTATCATGTGGCACGCTTCGATGGTTCGGACTGGCAGCCCGTGGGAAGCGGGCTCAACGGGGTCATCCATGCGCTCGACACGCGTGCGGGCGCGCTGGTGGCGGGAGGCGCTTTCACCGGCTTCTTCATGGATCCGAATCAGACCCTGAGCCACGTGGCCGAGATCGAAGGCAATGAGTGGAGCCAGCTCGCCAACGGCCTTGATGCCACGGTGCGCGATTTCCTCACCATCAACGGCCAGCTGTACGCCGCCGGCGACCTCCTGGTGAACGTGGCGCCCGCATTCGGCTTGGCGCGAGTCAGTCCCGGCGCGACGAATTGGGAGCCGCTCATGCCCGGGCTGAGCAACTACATCTTCAATGCCGGCCTAACCGACCCGCGCATCGAGCGCATCGCTGAGCACCAGGGCAGCATCTATTTCGTGGGCGACTTCGGCATCAGTTCCAGCATGATGGTCTTCGGCTACAACGTCGGACGCTGGGATGGGATCGATCAAGTGGTGGAGTTGGCCATTCCGGAGGCTCCGGTCCACGCCTTGTGCGTGCTTGAAGAGCAGCTCATCATCGGCGGCGAATTCACCAACTGGGCGCCGCACCTGGCCGTGCTGGACCTCACGCTGGGCATGGACGACTCTGCGTCCGCGAGCACGCTTTCGCTATCGCCGAATCCCGCCGTGGCGCACGTCCGGATCGTCGGTGTCCCGGAGTCGAAGAGCGCTGCCGTCGGGCTCATGGATTCGAATGGCCGCTCGGTGAGTGTTCCATGGCAACGCGTGGATGACGCCATCGTGCTCGATGCCTCCGGGCTGGCGGCCGGGGTGTACGCGGTGCGCGTGGAGACCGCCAGCGGGCCAAGGCAGGCACGCCTCGTGCGGCCCTGATCGCTCGCAGCCTGTTCGCGGGGCGGCGCCTGACGCCGCCCCGCACTTTTCGCACCACCGGGCGTTGCTTTGCCCCGATGGAACGCTGGTACTACCTCGCGCTCGACCTGCTCAGCATCGCCTTCCCGCTCGCTGCCAGCTTCGAGCCGCGCATCGCCTACTGGCGGAAATGGCGGGGCCTATTCACAGGCATCGCGGTGATGATGATCGTGTTCATCGCATGGGATGCGCTGTTCACGGCGAACGGCGTTTGGGGCTTCAACGATCGGTACACGCTCGGCGTCCGCTTCCTCCATCTGCCGCTGGAAGAGTGGCTCTTCTTCATCGCCATCCCGTACAGCTGCATCTACATGTATGAGGTGATGCGCTTCGCGTTCAAGCGTGATCCGCTCGCGCGCCTGGCCCGGCCGCTGGCAACGGCCGTCGCGCTGGTGCTGGCGATCGTCGGCGCGCTCCACAGCGAGAGGCTTTACACCTCCATCACCTTCCTTTCCACCGCCGCGCTGCTCATCGTGCATCTGCT
>JAEUSX010000012.1 GCA_016788405.1 Flavobacteriales bacterium | reverse complement strand
CAGACGTTCACGGAGACCGTGCGTGACCTGTTGCTGGCACAGACCCGGTTGAAGCTCGCCCAAGCCGACGGTGATGTCCAATACAGCGGCAGCATCATCGGCTACGACGTGCAGCCCGTAAGCATCCAGGCGAATGAGTCGGCTGCGCTGAACCGGCTCACCATCACCGCGAGCGTGATGTACGTGAACGGATCGGACCCGAAGAAGAACGCGGAGTTCAGCATCAGTCGTTTCGCCGACTACAGCAGCAGCCAGGACCTGTCCGCCGTCGAGTCGCAATTGGTCGGCGAGATCAGCAAGCAGTTGGCGCAGGATATCTTCGATCGCACGTTGGGCAATTGGTGATGGAACGCGAACGACTCACCCGCTTGATGACCGAGCCTGACAGCATGGTCCGTGAGGACCTGGCTGGACTCGAGGCGCTGGCCAGGCAATACCCATGGTTCAGTGGCGCGCGGCTCCTTCATGCCGCTGGCGAACGCCTCAGTGGCCGGGTCATGGCCGAAGAGACCTTGCGGGCTGCAGCTGCTCACCTCCCCTCGCGCGCAACGCTCTTCGATCTGGCCAATCGGGTAGCCAATCCCAGGCAAACGCCATTACGTGTTGTGCGCGACATTCCAGCGCCTATCGGAGTCAGCGGTCGAACCACGCAGGAACTGGAGCCTGTGAACGGAGGGGCTGATGCGGCACTCATCGGTCGAATAAATCAAGAGGAGGCAGCAGTGGCCCCAGCCCTGCGCGGTGAACCTGAGGCGGTTCGGACGTCGGCCTTGGTTGAGTGGACGGAAGCCACTGCCATCGAGATGCCTCCCGCATCAATCGAGTCAGCCTCGGCGCCTCCGTCAGCATCTGAGCCTCCGGTTCAGGCGTTGGAAAACGCGTTAGCGGAGGAATACGTGAAGACCGCCTTGACGCAGGCGTACGACCTTACCTGGCAGGACCGTCTGCCAGAACCGGTTGAACAGGCATCGACCATCAAGGTGAAGCCGGTCTTGACGCACGATGCGCGCCTTCGCTTCTCAGAATGGCTTACCGCTTCAGACAAGCCGTTCGAAGGAAGCACACGCGCTGCGTCGAACACTCCCCACCCCCTTTCGGCGGCCACAGAAGACACGAAAGGCCTCGACGCCAAGGCCTTGATCGACCGTTTCATCCGCCAGCAACCGCCGGAGATCCCTCCCAAGCCCGCCTTCTTCACCCCACAACAAGCGGCCCGTAAGAGCTTGGACGACCGGACGGGCATCGTGACCGAAACATTGGCGCGCATCTACGCCGAGCAAGGCAATATCCCGAAGGCCCTTGAGGCCTATCAACGCCTGGCATTGAAGTACCCTGATAAAAGCGCTTACTTCGCGGCCCTTTCTCAAGCCCTGGAGGATCAACAGAACCCCTGAACATGGAGACCGCACTCACCGTCATCATCCTCATTATCTGCGCTTTGCTCGCCTTGGTGGTGCTGGCCCAGAATCCCAAAGGCGGTGGCTTGGCAGCCGGCTTCACCGGCGCCCAGCAGATCGGTGGCGTGCAGCGCACGGCCGATTTCCTGGAGAAATCGACCTGGACCCTCAGCGGGGCGCTCATGGTGCTCTGCCTCATCAGCGCTGGCGTGCAAAGCGGTGATAGCACCGGAAGCAGCCTCGATGACCCGATCGAGCAGACCGACGAGGCGGGAGCCGCCACAGACGACGGCGCGACCGAGGAGAGCGGCGACGAAGCCCCGGAGTAAGCCGCCAGCCTGACAGCGCATGACTGACATCGTGGAGTCCGCGCTGAGATTCTGACAGAACCCTACGACCCTTCGACTGCTGGCATGGCCATTGACGGCCGCGCGCCGTCGATCATCGACCCCAACCCATAACCTAAATCACTGAAATGGCCAATGTGAAACCCCTAGCGGACCGCGTGCTCGTGGAAGCCGCCGCCGCTGAAGAGACCACCAAGGGCGGTCTGTACATCCCTGACACCGCCAAGGAGAAACCGCAGCGTGGCAAGATCATCGCCGTTGGAACCGGCCGCGTAGCCGATGATGGCAAGGTGACCCCGCTCACCGTGAAGGTGGGCGACAGCGTGCTGTATGGGAAGTACAGCGGCACCGAGCTGACCCTCGATGGCAAGGATTACATGATCATGCGCGAGAGCGACATCTACGCCGTCCTCAACTAAGCACCCTCTGAGCCGACTGAATCGGCTCTTTTCATTCCTCCCAACCATCCAACAACAACTGCAATGGCAGCCAAGAACATCCAATTCGAGATCGACGCCCGCGACCGCCTGAAGCGCGGTGTCGACCACCTCGCGAACGCCGTGAAGGTGACTCTCGGTCCCAAGGGCCGCAACGTGATCATCGACAAGAAATTCGGTGCGCCCCAGGTGACCAAGGACGGCGTCACCGTGGCCAAGGAGATCGAGCTGAAGGACGCCGTGGAGAACATGGGCGCCCAGATGCTGAAGGAAGTGGCCAGCAAGACCGCTGACGCCGCTGGTGACGGTACGACGACCGCCACCGTGCTCGCCCAGGCCATCGTGACCGCCGGCCTGAAGAACGTGGCCGCCGGTGCCAACCCCATGGACCTGAAGCGCGGCATCGACAAGGCGGTGATCGCCGTGGTCGATGAGCTCAAGAAGATGAGCAAGAGCGTGGGCGACGACAATGCCAAGATCAAGCAGGTCGCTTCGATCAGCGCCAACAACGACGACGCCATCGGCACCCTCATCGCCGAGGCCATGGCCAAGGTGAAGAAGGAAGGCGTGATCACCGTGGAGGAAGCGAAAGGCACCGATACCACGGTGGAAGTGGTGGAAGGCATGCAGTTCGACCGCGGCTACCTGAGCCCCTACTTCGTGACCAACGCGGAGAAGATGGAGGCCGACCTGGAGAACGCCTACATCCTGATCTACGACAAGAAGATCAGCACGATGAAGGAGCTCCTGCCCGTGCTGGAGAAAGCAGCGCAGACCGGCAAGCCCCTGTTGATCATCAGCGAAGACGTTGATGGTGAAGCACTCGCCACCCTGGTGGTGAACAAGATCCGCGGCGCCTTGAAAGTGGCCGCTGTGAAAGCCCCTGGTTTCGGTGATCGCCGCAAAGCGATGCTGGAGGACATCGCCATCCTCACGGGTGGAACGGTGATCAGCGAGGAGCGCGGCTTCAAACTGGAGAACGCGGACCTCACCATGCTCGGCCGTGCTGAGAAGATCAACATCGACAAGGACAACACCACGATCGTGAACGGTGCCGGTAAGAAAGCCGACATCGTGGGCCGCGTGAACCAGATCAAAGCGCAGATCGAGACCACGACCAGCGACTACGACAAGGAGAAGCTGCAAGAGCGTTTGGCCAAGCTGGCTGGCGGTGTTGCCGTGCTCTACATCGGTGCCGCTACGGAGGTGGAAATGAAAGAGAAGAAGGACCGCGTGGACGACGCGCTGCACGCGACCCGCGCAGCCGTGGAAGAAGGCATCGTGCCCGGTGGTGGCATCGCCTACATCCGCGCTCAGAAGACCTTGGAGAAAATGGAAGGCAGCAATGCTGACGAGACCACCGGTATCGCCATCGTTCGCCGCGCCATCGAAGAGCCCCTCCGCCAGATCGTGGCCAACGCCGGCCTGGAAGGCAGCATCATCGTGCAGAAGGTGCGCGAAGGCAAGGCCGACTTCGGCTTCAACGCCCGCACCGAAGAGTTCGAGAACCTGCTCGCCGCCGGTGTGATCGACCCCACCAAGGTGACCCGCGTTGCACTGGAGAACGCCGCTTCCATCGCTGCCATGCTGCTCACCACCGAGTGCGTGATCAGCGAAGAGAAGGAAGAGAAAGCCGCCGGTGGCCACAGCCACGGTGGTGGCATGGGCGACATGGGCGGGATGATGTAAGCATCAGCTCAACTGATAAGCGCAAGCCCCGGTGGCCCGAGTTTTCGGGAGCCGGGGCTTGTTCGTTCCAAACGACGGATCGCGCTCGAAGGGATCCATGCTGAGTTCCACAGAACGCCTTCCCCCATCCGAGCCGGGACGAAGTGTGCCCCCGGTCCGGTATCCTTGACCTCGCGCAGGCGGACCTCGGTCCTTTCACCGCGCACCCTATGACCATGAACCAGACCCGCCTGCTTGTTCCGTGGTGCTTGGGGATGTTTTGGGCTACCCGGGTGATCGCTCAAGCCGACACCGTCCCCTTCACCTTCACCGAATACAACAACATCCTCCTTCAGGCGGTCCTGAACGAACGGGACACGGTGCAGCTCATGTTCCACAGCTCAACGACCGGAGTTGCGCTGACCACCGACGGTGTGAAGCGATGCCCGACCATCAAGACCGACGGCGAAGGCACCGCGCACAGCTGGGGTGGTGATGCAAGCAGCCCGTTCAGCACCGGGAACACCATGCGTATCGGGCAGAGCACATGGGACAGCCTGTTGGTGATCGTGGACGAGCAAAGCGGCCAAGGCAGCGATGGGAAGTTCGGCTTCGACCTCTTCGCCGACCGCGTTCTGGAGATCGATCACGACCGGCACCTCTTCATCGTGCATTCCGCCTTGCCACGGCACGTGGACGACATGATCATGTGGCCATGCCGTGAAGACGATGGTCGTTTGTATACGGAAGCCACGATCACCTTGGGTGATAGCAGCTACACCGACCGCTTCATGCTGCACACGGGTTATGGGGGCACCTGCATCCTGGGGACCGCGTTCATGCAACATGTGCCGACCGGAACAACCTTGGATACACTCGGTGTGAAAGAGCTGAGCGATGCGTTGGGCAACACCCTGAAGAACGTGGCTGCCCGCGTGCCCCTGCTCGCCTTCGGCGGAACAAGGTTCCCCGGCCTGCGCATCCAAGTGATGGACCGTCGATCGCACTTCAATGACAATGTGCTCGGCAACGATCTTTTCCGACGGTTCAATGCCGTGATCGATCCGCGGAACGGACGGATGTACCTGAGAACGAACGGTTCCATGGGCACGGTGTTCAACCAGCAATTCTAGATCCGTGGATCGCCGGAGGGTTACTAACACCTGTCGAAAACTCACGCCCACCCCAGCGGCCGGCCCGGCGTAATCTCGCAAGCCTGAAGTGTCCGCTGCGTAGCGGATGCGAGAGCCCGCCGAGCCCATGCAGATCACCCCGAAACGCTTTTTCGACTTCTGCGCGAACCATGTGCCATTGCTGCACGCCATCGCCATCAAACCCGGCGATGTGAGCGAATCGCAGGTGCTGCAGATGATCCGCACGTTCAGCGACATCAGCGCCGAGCAGCCGAAGACCACCTGGGAGCGCCTGCAGGAACTGCAGATCCTCGTGCCGGTGGAAGAAGGCAGCTCGCACTATGTGATGAGCCAGCCCTTGCTGCACCTCATCAACTTCCTCTACAACGATGCGGTGCCCACCAGTCCGGAGATCATCCAGGGCTATATCGCCGCGTTGGAAAGCGCCCGCAAACGCATCGCGATCGGCGTGGAAACCGGCGATGCGCTCAGCGTAGCCATGGCCACCAACGAGGTCGACCACACCCTGCGCCGCATGCAGGACGATCTGGACGCCACCCACCGCGCCGTGATGGCCGAGGTGGCCCGCTACAAGGCCGATCGCACCAGCGTGAGCGTGCGGGAGCGCTACCTCCGCATCCTGAGCCTGATGGACCAGTACGTGCATCCGCTCGTGGAGATCGTCCGTGTGGACGGCCTGCTGGAGAGCACGTTGAACGAAACGGACCTGGTGCTGCGCGCCGCCCGCGAGCAAGGCGTGTACGTGGAACTGGGCATGGTGGAGCGCAACGAACGGCAGATCCGGGTGTTGCGCCGCCGCGCCATCCACACGCTGAACGAAAGCCGCAAGGAACTGCAGCCGCTCTACGATGTGCTGCGTCGTGCATCGGCCATCGCCCACGGTGCCACACTCGCACTGGGTCGCTTGCGCCAGATGAAACTGGAGGAATGGGTGGCCAACTACGTTACACCCACCACGAACGCACGTGTGGAAGTGCCGCCGACGGATGAAGTGTTGCGCCGCATCATCGATGAGGTGATCAGCCATCCGCCGGTACCACCACCCACACTGGACTTCACCGAGAACGCCGACACGCCGCCCGATTACACGCGCCTGCTCTGGCTCAATGAACTACCGACGATCCTGAACGAGGAACTACCGGTGAAGGACGTCACCGCCTGGCTCACACAAACCTTCCCGGAAAAAGGGACATCCGATGCCTTGTTGGGATTGAGCAAGCTCCTCTTCGATCCCCAGCTCGAAGTGGAATTCAAGGGCGGCAAGAGCAAACTGTACCGCACACGCGATGGCCAGTTGGAGGCCTCCGCCATCTCCATTACCAAGCAAACCGGAAAACCGGGACGTACCGCATGAACACTCCCCTGCCGCAACTGAAGGACATCTTCGACAAGCTCCGTCAAGGCGCGTACATCACCCACGAACAGGGTCCGTTGCACGCCGCATTGGCGGAGAACTATGAGGGGTACAAGGAATACTTCGAGCCCCTCGGCTTGAACCTGATCCGTCATCCACGCGATTTCTTCTTCTTCCACACCGAGACCGCGGAAGGCACACCGCCCGCCGCCTCGCTCGCGCCCATGGCCGTGTTCAGCTTCATCCTGATCGAAGCCGCCGCGAACGAAGGTCGTCCGGTGGAGGAATACCTGCTTACGGAGCGTTTCACCATCGGCACGCTCCCACACCTGAAAAGCGATCGCTACAAGGCGCACATGCGTGCTGTGGAAGTGGACGATGAAGCCGGCCTGCGGAAACTGGTGAAGAGCATGGCCACGAAAGGCTGGGCTGAATACGCGACCGACGACAGCTTCCGCTTCCTGCGGCCGTTCCATCGTTTGTTCGACAAGTGCCAGGAGATCAGCATGGCCGCCGAACAGGAGAGCCGCAGCGTGCTGGACCCGGCGGCACCGAAGATCGATCCGGAGCTCAACTAATCGCAAAGACGCCAAGAGCGCCAAGAACAACGAATGAATACCGTATCGACATGGACCGGAACGCCTTTGCGGTCTTTGCGCCTTTGCGGTTCAACTGAAGCATGCACATGCAACTAGGACCCACCAAACTCATCGCCATCCGTTCCGGCAGTTACGACTACGCGGAAGTGGACCTGGCGACGTCGATCCAGCTCGTAGGCCCCAACAACGCGGGGAAAACCACGCTGATCAACACGCTGCAGTTCCTCTATCTGGACAATCGCAACCAGATGGTGTTCGGCGATCACGACACCGAGGCCACGCGCTCCTACTACTTCCCCGACCAGTACAGCTATCTGTTGTTCGAGTGCCTGGGCCAGAACGGCACTTACGTGCTGGGCTGGCGCGGACAGAGCAAGGCCAGTGGCGGCGATCCCGTGCGTTTCACCTACGAAGGCGCCTATGATGTGAACGACTACCTGGACGAGCATCATGTGGCGCTGGATACCAAGGTGGTGCTCGGCAAATTGAGCGTACGCAACTACCGCGAGCTGAAGGATGCAGCAGCGCATCGTGAAGCGATCCTGATCTCCACCAAAGGAGAAAGCAACGGACTCGGCATCGTTCATCTTACCGAAGCTGAGCGCTATGCGCACTTCAAAGAGGTGC
>JAEUSX010000010.1 GCA_016788405.1 Flavobacteriales bacterium | reverse complement strand
CCAGAGCCCGAATGCCGGACCATTGCTGTTGGCGGCCGGGTTCAGGAAACCGCTGGCGAGCACCGTGAGGGCCGCGCCCTGCAGACCCAGGGTCTGCAGCGGTGCGGCGTACGCCGCGACGATCGTGCTGTTGTCGGCGGTTCGCACCTGCAGCGTGAAGTCCAGGGTGGGCAGTTCGAGGTAACCCGCGAAATCGCTGTAGCTGAAGTCATCGATGATGGTGCTGCTGGTCACGGCGCTCTCGAACACGTCGACCGTCGGTGCGTCGGTGCTGCCGTGGAGGGCCAGCACGTCCGTGCCGGCACCTTGGGCGGTCTCGCGGGCCCCGCTGAAGATCTCGAGGGTGAATGGCGTGGCCGGTGAATAGCCGCTGGCGCTCACCGTGCCGCTGGCCACAGCGATGTAGGTTTCGCCGGAGGCCAGGTTGATGGTCTGATTGAAGATGGCGTCAGCAGCGCTCGTGCTGTTCCCCGGCGCGATGGCCACGTCAAGGTCAACGGATGCCGGCAGATTGATGAAAGGCGTGGCCGACCGGAACGCGAAGTCAGGAACGGCCAGATTGCCGTTGACATAGACATCAACGCTGGCGGCGGCAAGGTCCGCGCAATTGTGGATCACCTGGAGGCGTGCCGTCTGTGCGGAAGCCAACAAGGAACCGAATAGTCCAAGCGCTGTGAGCGCTTTTCGAAGGGTGGGGATTCGGGGCATGGTTCTGTTGTGTTTGTGAACACCACCAGAACAGGCCTCCCGGCTATTTGTTCAGCCTAATCATGAATAGGTTGAACATTTTAACAAATCAACCGCTTTACCGAACGATGGTCACATGTCCATACAGTTCATAGCGGTCCTTCTTGATCGCATCCACAGCATAGGCCCTGAAGGGATAGACCCCGACAGGCACCGGACTGCCACCGGCACTGCCATCCCACTCAGCCCAAGGGTTCGTGGTGCCATAGATCACACCGCCCCAACGGTCGAAGACCTGCAATTCGAACGACTCCAGGTCCACGACATTGATGACCGGCTTGAAGGTGTCGTTGTAGCCATCACCGTTCGGAGTGAACGCGTTGGCGACGTAGAAGACGTAGTCCTGCGGCTTCAAGTGCGCGATGATCGTGTCGGTGGTGAGGAAGCGGGCCACATGCGACTTCTCCAGGGTGTCACCGGTGAGGTAGGTGTTCACCGTGTCGTTCTTGAAGTCCCAATACAGGAAGTCGTAGTAGAGCGCAGGGTTGATGTTGAAGGGCACATCCACGTCCTCTCCGACGGATGCCACCGTAGGGAAGCTGGTGTACGTGGTGCCATCGAAGGTGATGGAGCCAGCGTTCGGCGGGATCACGTTGAGCATCACATCATACCGGGTGGGCGGAATGAAATGCGCGACGATGCTGTCTGCGTCGGTGAAGTTCACGCGTACCAGCGAATCGGTCGTGCTGGGCGTCAGCGCATCGGCTCCGAAGATCTCCCAGTGGCTGAAGACCCAATCCGTGGCGGGTATCGGAGCCAGGGTGGTGTTGATGCCTCCATAATACGTGCCGGTGAAGGGATACTCCGGCAGCACGATGCTGTTCACCTGGATCTCGCCGCTGAGCGGGGGGTCGACATTGAACGTCACTTGGAATGGACCCGCCAGCGTATAGCAATCGATCAGGCCTTGCTGAATGGTCACGCAGCGCGTCTCGATGAAGTTGCGCAAGTTGAGCACGTTGGCCTGCCAACCCGCGAGGGATCCGTTCCATCGCGCTACCTGACCAGGCATCTCCGGGGCGATGTTGGCGACCAAGCTGTCCAGGAAAGGAAGCATGAAGTCGCAATTGAACAGCGTGTTTCCGAGGTCGATGTACCGATTGATGTAATAGTCATGCACATCCGGATTCTCCTGCAGGAGCTTCTCGAGGATGTCCGTGTGGCCCTGGCCCCCAGGATTCGGCAGGTTCTCCACGTTGCAGGGATCGGCATTGGCCGTCTGGTCGGGAATGCCGGTGAAGTTCGTGTAGTGCCCGAAGGTGGCATCCATGTCCCAGAGGATATAGCCCCACTTCTTATGCTCTCCAGCGGGGTTGAATCCGCGCCACCATCCGGTGTTCCAGTTCAGCCAATCAGCGCAGACCGTATAGCTGTTCAGGCAGAAGTAGTCGATGAGGCTCTTCCAGTTGAGCTGACTGTCGACATAATCGAAGTTGGCCTGCACGCCCATGTCGTTCGCCATAATGTACGCGACCAGCGCATCCCAATCCGTCTGCGCCTGCGGTCCGCCGTACTCGCTCCAGGTCCCGCCCCAGGTCTTGATGAACTGGATGTCGTATTCGTCCTGACCGTAGTAATAGCTCGTGTAGTCGTGGTCATCCACTTTCTCGCGCAAGTCATACACGCCCCAGTACTGCCCATTGGCGTAAACAACGCAAGGCTCGTAGCTGCGCTCATCCACCTTCAGGTCGCCCACCTGGCTGAGGGCCTGCACGTATTGATCACGGATATGCGCCGGCTGGCCAGGGCCATAATCGTAGTTGTCGCCAGCGGAGGCCTTCACGATCATGCGCTGGAAATGGTCGCGGTCCTTGGTGCGGAACACTGGGTAGTGGATGCCATCATTCTCCCCGAATTGATCGCGCGCCACGAAGTCGAATCCGCGGTGCGCATAGGCCCAACTGTCCTGTCCGTGCTCATCGAAGGTGCAGCCGGTCTTGTCACGGAGCACCCCATCGGCACCGAAGTACTCCATGATGCCCGCCGGTTCGATCCCTCCATTGCCATTCAGCAGCGTGATGACCTGATCCCCGCTGCAACTGAGGATCGGCAGGGTATGGGTGGTGTTGATGAAATAGGTGTTGGTCTCCACGAAGCTGGGTGGCACGCCCGCTGTGCTGCTGAAGGATCGAGCCTTGAGCACCGTGGTCGCATTGATGGCGATGGGACCCGCTGCCGCAGGGCTCGTGGCCGTGGGCGTCGTGCCATCGGTGGTGTAGCGGATGGTGAGCCCGGCTCCGGGCGCGGCCAGCGTCACGTTGATCGGAGTGGCATGATAGCCCGGAGGCACGCTCATGGTGGGCTTGGGCGCATAGTAGGATGGGCTCGCCCCGGCATTGGCGGCATTGGGCGTTGGCGTGAGGAAGAGGCTCCAATTCGCGGCCCCATCGGTGGTGCGGCCCCAACTATGGTCTGCCTGCGTGGTATTGCTGAATTGGAAATTGTCCACAATGGTTCCGCTCGCGTTGCTCAGCACGGCTCGTTCGCCAGCGGACTGGGTGATCTTGAAATTGGTGTGGATCGGGGCTGCGGTGGATCCCCTTCCGCTGCACCAGGCCATCAATCGGCCATTCGCTGCGATGGTGGTCCCGGGCGGAATCTGGTACTTCGTGTTGTTGGTCTGGCTATCACTCAGGTACCAGCCGCTCAAGTCCACGACCGCTCCTGTCGTGTTGTACAGTTCGATCCAGTCCTCCCGTTCACCGAATCCATCGGTCGGGCCGGTCCAGTTGGCGGCGCTCACCTCATTGATCACCACTTGCGCGGCGGCGTTGCCGAGAAATACGGACGCAATGGTCAGCGCCAGGATCCTGGAACTCATCGTTTTGGGCTGGGGTTGGGACGGGAAAGGTAGGGATGTCGAAACTCTCGCAAAATGCTGAGGTCGAACAGGATTAACACCTCCCTAGGACGGCCGGCCGCTTTCTTTCGTTGCCTCTAGCAGGATCCGGTCAGAAACGGAAACGGTGGACATGGACCGCACCGTCCGGCGATTTCATCTCCTCCCTTGGGAAGTGCGTGCGGAGGCGATTCAGCAATTCTTCACCCTCGCCTTCAGCGCTGGCGTCGATAAGGACGTAGTTGCCGATTGCCGCTGCTTGACTGCTATCGGGCATCAATGGCGCGGAATTGAGCAGTGCTTCTTGATCCTGACGTAGCAGGTTGATGTCCTCCGCCGCCAGGTAATCGAGCCAATACGATGTCGGAACCACCTCGATATGACAATCGTTCCCGCACCAGGCGGAGACTTGCTCGGCGACGATGCCGGGCCTCATTTCACCGGCCTTCCAAGGATGAAAGGTGATGAGCATCAACAGCACTGCCAAGGCGAAGGCAGAACGATGAGCGGGTACCGGGATCCTGAGTGCCTCACATGAAGCCGCCATGACCAGCGCGAAACCGGGCGCTGAGCATGCCAGGAGCCAGTCCAATGGAACCGGAGTCCAAAGATTTGCCGCGTACAGCAAAAGGACCGGGACGATAGACCAAGCCACCCCCATGCGGAGCCCTGAATGCCGAAGTCGCGAGTGAAACCCAGCAACGGCTAAAATGAGGAGGAAAAGAACAGCCACGTAGGGTGAGTTGAACCATCCCCGAAGGACATCCTCGACTGCATCGGAGGCAGGCGCGGAAGCGGTCACTTTGCCGGCAGTAGGGCTCACAGTCTGCGTGAAGCGGATGATCGCAATAGGAGCGAACAGCGCCGCAGTGATGAGCGCGCTCAGCAGGTGCGCGCGGCGCCAAGCCCGTAGTTCGGGAAGCACCAGCATGCATGCGCTTTGCGTCGCAACCAGGAACCAGCCGATGGGATTCACCCAGGTCAACAGGGCATTCACAAGCGCCAGGACCATGATACCCGACCAACCCGCCACCGGTAATCCACGTTCACGCACCACGAACCACATGCTGCAAATGGCCAGCAGGGTGAAAAGCGCGTGCGGCGATACCTCATGCGCGCACCCGAATTGGTAATTACTGAATGTGAACAGCAAGGCGCACACCCACGCCATCCGGTCATTGCCCAGCTTTCGGGCGGTCAGGAAGAGCGGCCACACCGCGAGGGAGCTCCATATCGCTGAGGGCAAACGGAGCCACGCCGCTTCGAAGGGCACCCAATCGCTCCATGCCCGGGTGACAAGGAAATGCAGCGGCGGGCGGCCCACCGTCAGCAGCATGTCCTTGAGGTCGGACCAAGGCCGTTGCGACCAATACACCGTCAAAGGCTCGTCACCGGAAAGATCGTTGACCCCCAGCCAGAGCAGCTTCACGGCCAGGTTGAGGCCCAACAGCGCCGCGATGGAGAAGCGAGGACCCAATTGCTTCGGATGAATCGCAAGTTTACCCGGCTGCGCCCATTAAGCCTCGCCAGAAGGCCTGAAGCTCAGGGCCGGCGCCACATCACGTAATGCATGCCGATCACCGGGAGTTCGAAGGCTTCGCCATGGGTCTCGAATCCCTCGCGCTCATAGAACGGAACCGCCTTGATCCGCGCGTTGCACCATACCAGGGCGGAATCGCGTTTGCGGAGTTCTTCCAACGCCTGGCGCACGATCAGACCGCCAGCGCCCCGGCCTTGATGGTCGGGATGCGTGGCCATGCCCCGGAGCCTGAATTGGCGGGGCCCCTTCAAGCCTTTGTGCTTCTCGGGGTAGAGCGTGCCCACCCCGATCAGGCCTGCCCCGTTCCGCACGCCGAAGTGGATCGCGCTCTCGTCGTTGTCATGCGGCCATTGCACGTCCTTCAACTGGCCGCCGGGCCGCAGCACCAGCAAACGGAGCGGATAGGTTTCCTCTGAGGTGATGCGTTCGATATCCATTCAAAAGGAAGACGATCACGCCAGCAGGACGTTGCCGGGAGCAATAGAAACGCTCCGCGCGCGTTGGACGCAGCGACTTGTGATCACTTGAAATAGCGCAGGTCCTGGCCAGGCTTCAGTGACCTCACGCAGGCGTGGATCAAGCGGATCACATCCTCCACATCCTGGCGGCTCACGGTTTCAACGGTCGTGTGCATGTACCGCAATGGCAGGCTGATCAGCGCGCTGGGGACCCCGGCAGCACCGTAGGCGAATGCATCCGTATCGGTGCCCGTGGCGCGGCTGGCGGCTAGTCGCTGAAAGGCGATCTTCCTCTCCTCGGCGGCCTTCACGATGTGGCGCAGCACATTGTTATGCACCGCTGGCGCATAGCTCAGCACAGGGCCCTTCCCGCAGGCGATGTCCCCGTTCTGCACCTTGCTCATCATCGGGGTCTGCGTGTCGTGGGTCACATCCGTCACGATGGCCACATCCGGCCGGATGCGCTCCACGATCATCTCCGCGCCGCGCAGGCCCACTTCCTCCTGCACGCTGTTGGTGATGTAAAGGCCGAAGGGCAGTCGGCGCTTCTCCTCCTTCAGCAGGCGCGCCACTTCGGCGATCATGAACCCCCCCATGCGATTGTCGAGCGCGCGACCGGTGAAGTGACGGCCGTTCAGCACCATGAATTCATCCTCGAAAGTGACAACGCAGCCCACGTGAACGCCGAGCTTCTCCACTTCTTCCTTGCTCGCGCATCCGCAGTCCAGGAAGATGTTCTCGGTGGTGGGAACAGGATCGTTCTTCGCGGTGCGCACGTGGATGGCCGGCCAGCCGAACACCGCTTTCACGATGCCCTTGTCGGTGTGGATGTTCACGCGTTTGCTGGGCGCGATCATATGGTCGCTCCCGCCATTGCGCCGCACGTAGATGAAGCCTTCCTTGGTGATGTAATGCACGAACCAGCTGATCTCATCAGCGTGCGCCTCGATCACCACCTTCCATTCCGCTTCGGGGTTGATGATGCCTACCACGGTGCCATAATTGTCGACCAGGTGGGTATCGACGTACGGCTTGATGTAGTCGAGCCAGATGCGCTGTCCCTCGCTCTCGAAGCCGGTGGGCGAGGGGTTGTTCAGGTATCGCTCCAGGAAGGCGAGTGAGTCCTTCGTCAGGATGCTCTTGCCCGGCTTCTTGTCGTGCGACTTGGCGGATTTCTTCTTGGCCATGGTCGGTGGTTTCGATCTGGTGATCGGCCGGCAAACATAGGAGGGGCCCCAAGGCCCAAACCTTCCGGAGGAAAGAGCGTATGAATAGCGCTTTGAAAAGCACCAAGCCCATGGCCAAGCGCATCATCATACTGCTCATCGCCTTGATCCTGGTGTCGGGGGGGATGCTGCTCGCCCAGGATCCGGCTCCGAACAAGGCCGTGGCCGACCTGCTCAAGCGCGCTGAGAAAGCGGAACGCGCTGGCAGCACGCAATTCGTCCACGCGGAGACCTTGTATGAAGAGGCCCTTGCGCTTGCCCCCGAGCATGTGGAGGCCAATGTGCGCATGGGGCTCTGCCAGCTCAACGGCCCGCATCGGCACAAGGCCTTGCTCTATTTGGAGAAAGCCGCGTCCCTTGATCCGCTCTTCCCCCGTCTGCAGTTCCTGCTCGGGTACGCGCTGCAGATCAATGCGCGGTGGGACGAGGCCACGGCCGCGTTCCAGAAGCACAAGGCGCAGAACCCGTTCCAGGACCCGGACCCGCTCTTCAATACCGCCGACGATCACATCGCCCAATGCCGCGCAGGCAAGAATCTTCAAGCACGTCCCGTCCGCGCAAAGGTGGTCGGCATGGGGCCCAGCATCAATAGTGAGCAAGCCGACTACGGCGCGGCCATCTCTGCTGATGGCGAGCAGCTCTTCTTCACGTCGCGCCGCCCTTCGGGTGCGGACAGCAAGGTGAACCGCGTGAATGGGGATTATTTCGAGGATGTGTACACCAGCCACCTCACCCCGGAAGGCTGGAGCGCTGCGCAGCGACTGCCCGAGCCCGTGAACACACCAGGGAACGACGCGAGCGTAGGCCTCTTCAACGATGGCCGCACCATGCTGATCTATCGCGACCTGGATGGCACCGGCGACCTGTTCGAGTGCCGCCGGTCAGGCGATCTCTGGTCCGCACCTGCCCCGATCGGCGCGAATGTGAACACGCCGGCGCACGAGAGCAGCGCTTGGTACAGCTTCGACCGCCAATGGCTCTACTTCGTGAGTGAGCGCGCCGACGACAACGTTGGCGGGCAGGACATCTACCGCAGCCAATGGGACGCGTCGCTCAACGCATGGGGGCCTGCGCAGAACCTGGGTCCCACGGTGAATTCGATCCATGATGAGGAGGGTGTCTTCGTGCATCCCGATGGAAGGACGATCTACTTCAGCAGCAAGGGCCACAACAGCATGGGCGGCTACGATGTGTTCCGCTCGAGGCTCGAGAACGGGCGTTGGACCAAGCCGGAGAACATGGGTTGGCCGGTGAGCTCGCCGGATGATGACCTCTTCTTCGTGCTGAGCGCCGATGGACGTCACGGCTTCCTGAGCTCGTACCGCGCCGAAGGCCTGGGCGAGGACGACCTGTACGCCGTGGAGTTCCTGCCGGAGGAAGCTGCGGGAGAGCCCGTGGCCAGTGCGGCGGGAGCGCCCGTTGCGAAGCCGGTGCCTTCGACGGTGCTGGTGAAGGGCAAGATCATGTCGCTTCGATACCTCAATGGGATGGAGGCGGACATTGAGCTCATGGACCTCGATGACGCATCACTGGTCGCACGGTTCAAGAGCGATGCGGTGACCGGCGAATACATGGTCGC
>JAEUSX010000007.1 GCA_016788405.1 Flavobacteriales bacterium | reverse complement strand
CATTCCGGATGGCCGCATCTGCTGGTGAATGCCATGGTGCTCTTCGGCTTCGGGCAGCACGTCGAGGGCGAGTTCGCGCTCTATGCGCCCGCTGCGCCGTCCATGGTCTATCTGTCGCTCTACATCGGCGGTATCCTCTTCTCCTCGCTTGCCGCATACAAGCGCCACATGCACGACCCGGACTATCGCGCCGTGGGTGCCAGCGGCGCGGTGTCCTCCGTCCTTTTCGCATACATCCTCATGACGCCTGCGAACAAGATCAGTCTGATGCTGTTCCCGGTCGGATTACCCGCATGGATGTTCGGCGGTCTATATCTGCTTTACAGCTGGTACATGGACAAGAAGAGATCGGACAACGTGGCGCATGATGCGCACTTCTACGGCGCCCTGTTCGGGCTCGCTTTCATGGTGATCCTCGACCCTGGCATCCTCGGTCGATTCATTGAACAACTCACCGGCGCATGAGCGGAAGGCCGTGCCTGTTCCTGGATCGCGACGGCGTGATCAACCGTGAGCGCGGTGAGCATACCTGGCGTCCGGCGGATTTCGAGGTGCTGCCGGACGTGGCAGACGCGCTGGTTCACGCACGTGATGCTGGTTTCGCCCTGGTGGTCATCACCAATCAGAGCGGAATCGGTCTCGGCCTGTACGGTCATGAGGAGGTGCAAGCACTTCATGAAGTGCTGGCCCGGGAGCTCGCGACGGCCGGAGTCCGATTGGACGGCATTTATTACTGCCCCCACCACCCGAGCGGCGGCCGTTGCCTGTGCCGGAAGCCCGGCAGTTTGCTCTTGGAGCGCGCGATCGCCCGTCATGGCATCGACCCGGCCCGCTCGATCATGATCGGTGATCGTGAACGGGACGTGCAGGCGGCCGAAGCAGCCGGCGTCCGAGGCGTGATCGTGGAATCCAACGCAGCGCTGATGAACACGGTGAAGCGCGAACTTCGCACCGCATGAGTGAATGGGTCGATGTGAACGGTGAGCTGCGTCCGGCCGATGAGCCGGTGCTGCGGTTGGATAACCGGGCATTCCATTTCGGCGATGGCCTGTTCGAGAGCATCCGCGTGCTCGGTGGCAAGGCCCGTTTCGTGGATGCGCATTGGGCAAGGCTCTCCACGGGTGCCGACCTGCTGCGCATCACGCTTCCGTCTGGGTTCGACCGGCAACGGTTCGGAGATGCCCTGCAAGCCATCATTCAGCGCTCCGGCATGCAGAGCGGTCGTTTGCGCTTCACCCTGTACCGCGGGGGCGAAGGTTACTACCGGCCACAGACCGACCAGGGCCGCTACACCATTGAATTGAAGGCCATCCAGGAGGAACGCTATGTGCTGAACCCGAATGGTCTGCTGGTGGACATCTGGCCCGAGATGCGCAAGCCGGTGAACGAGCTCTCCAGGCACAAGACGCTCAATTGCCAGTACTACATCATGGCGGCGCTCTGGAGCCGCTCACGTGGCCTGGATGACTGCCTTCTCCAGAACGATCGCGGCAATATCATTGAGAGCAGCGCCGGAAACCTCTTCATCGTGAGCAATGGGGTGCTGTACACGCCGTCGTTGAGCGATGGCTGCCTAGGCGGCGTGATGCGCGCTCAAGTCATCAATCTGGCGCTGGCCAATGGGATCAAGGTGTACGAATGCTCATTGAACCCGCAGAACCTGCTGGCCGCCGACGAGCTCTTCTTCACGAACGCGATTCAAGGACTGCGCTGGGCAGGCGGTTACCGCACCAAGCGCTATGCGCACAAGCTGGCAGGCATCCTCACGGACCTGCTCGCGAACCTGACCTCTAATTAAGCGAAGGGTCCTCGGGGAAATTGGCCAACGGCGCGAAAGCTTTGCCCATGCCCCGCAGGGTGTTACGCCAAAGCGTCTCGACCCGAAGGTCCATCACGGTGCGCTTGCGCGCGGGTGCGACGAGCCATGACCGCTCTCCGAACTCCTTGGCGAGCTGGTCCGGACCCCAGCCGCTGTATCCCACGAAGAACCGCACCTGTTTGCAGAGCCGGGGGTCGGTGGCCAGGAGGGCGCGCAGCTGCTCATAATCCCCGCCCATGTGTATCCCATCGACGACCTCGACGCTTCCGCTCACTCCGGCTCCCAAGGTGTGCAGGTAGTACAATTCACCGCTCTGCACCGGACCGCCGATGCCCACTTGCGCATGCACGGGCGGGAAATCCTCCATCAGCTCGTTGATGGTGATGTCCATCCGCCTGTTCAGCACGAAGCCGAATGAACCTTCTTCATTGTGGTCGCAGAGCAGCACCACCGTGCGCCGGAAGTAGGGATCGGGGAGATAAGGTTCACTCACCAGCAGGCGCCCGCGCGCCGGTTGGAAGTTGTTCTCTGGTTTGAAGTCGAGCAGGCCTGCCATGCGGCCCGGAAGTTAAGCCGACTGCGGACCGAAGTTGAGAACGGCTCGTGGCGAGCACGGATATCTTCGCCCCGATAACATCGGAGCATGAGCCAGTCGCATCATCATCGCGTCGAGTACGGGAAGGCAACGCTCACAGAGGAACAGGCCGGTGCGAACCCCATGGAGCTGTTCGGTCGCTGGCTCGAGGACGCGGTATCCGACGGACTGCCGGAGCCGCATGCGATGTCGTTGGCGAGCATGGGTGCCTTCACGATCAGTTGCCGCATCGTTCTGCTGCGTTCCTTCGACGAGGGCGGATTCGTGTTCTTCACCAACCACAACAGCCGGAAAGCCATGGATCTGGAGCGCGATCCGAGGGCGGCGCTCACCTTCTTCTGGCCTCAGCACGAGCGGCAGGTGCGCATCGAGGGACGAGCGGAGCATGTGAGCGCTGAGGAGAGCGACGCCTATTTCGGCACACGACCGAGAGAGAGCCAGATCGGCGCATGGAGCAGTGACCAGAGCCGTCCTGTCGCCGATCGTGCAGCGCTGGATGAGCGCTATGCACGGTGGATCGATCGTTTCAAGACCGAGGATCAGGTGCCGCGTCCGCTGCATTGGGGCGGCTATCGGGTCCGGCCAGTGCGAATCGAGTTCTGGCAAGGCAGGCCGAGCCGACTTCATGACCGCATCGCCTTTGAGCGGATGAGCGATGGCACCTGGCTTCGCATGCGGCTGCAGCCTTGAAAAGCAAGAGGCCCCCGAAGATCGGGGGCCCCTTTGCGATCGCAGTCCTGCGATCAGTCCTTCTTCGCAGCCTTCTTTGCAGCAGCCTTCTTCGGCGCAGCCTTCTTGGCGGCAGCTTTCTTCGGGGCGGCTTTCTTGGCGGGTTTAGCCGCACCTGCGGCTTTGCGCGCGGCGCGGCGCGCGTTGCGGACACTCGGACGGCTCTTGCCGGAACTGCCCAAGCGGCGTTTGCCTTTCTTCGATTTTCTGTCGCCTTTTCCCATGTCTGGATGGTTGATGGTTTCGCGGCTAAGGTATTCCCGGGCCTCGTGATGAATGTACGCTTCGCACTCCCTTGTGAACCCGTGCGTGTCGATAAGCGCCTTCAAGCACTCTTCTCGCCACGCAGGCGCTCCTCCAGGTGCGATGCGCTATGCACCACCTTGCGCGCCCACGAGAGCTTGAGCGCGGCAAGGGCGGCGTCATCGAGCCGCCAACGCACTTCGGAGGCGCGCAACCGTTCCATCACGGTGTACAGCGTGATCGCGGCGGAAACGCTGATGTTGTAGCTCTCGGTGAATCCGTGCATGGGTATCCTTAGCGCGATGTCGGACTGGTCGAGCAATGCCTTGCTCACACCGGTGAGTTCCGTTCCGAAGCAGAAGGCGAGCGGTCGGTCCAGCGCGATGGTGGACGGCGTGGTGTCCTGTGCGTGCGGTGAGGTGGTGACGATGGCATATCCGCTGCGCTTCAGGTGCGCGACGCAGCGCGCCGTGTTGTCCGATTCCCCGCGCCACCGATGCATGTCGACCCATTTCGACGAGCCGAGCGTGACATCGGGGTTCACCGTGTACTTGTTCCGGTTCTCGATGATGTGCAGGTCCTGGATGCCCAGCAGGTCGCAGGTCCGCACCACGGCACTGGCATTGTGCGGCTGGTAGATGTCCTCCAGAACGCAGGTCACATGCCGCGTGCGCTCCAGCGCGATGCGCTCGAAGAGCGCACGCTTGTGCGATGTGATGAATTCGCAGAGGCGCTCGTAGATCTCGGTGTCGGTCATTTCGGGAGCAAAAGAAAAGCCCCCCGCCGGAGCAAGGGGCTTCCCAGGTGAGGGAGGTGATTACTTCACCTTGCTGGCGAGGTCGGCGCCGGCCTTGAACTTCACCACCTTCTTGGCAGCGATCTTGATCTCCTTGCCCGTCTGCGGGTTGCGGCCTTTGCGGGCAGCGCGCTTGGTGATGCTGAAGGTGCCGAAGCCCACCAGCGCCACGCGCTCACCCTTCTTGAGGGCCTTGGTGGTGGTGGTCACGAAGGCGT
The DNA here is from genome assembly GCA_016788405.1 of Flavobacteriales bacterium. Classification (GTDB taxonomy): domain Bacteria; phylum Bacteroidota; class Bacteroidia; order Flavobacteriales_F; family PHOS-HE28; genus PHOS-HE28. Next base: position 3,294 of record JAEUSX010000007.1, on the reverse strand, counting down.
CGAGCGCGCGCTTCGCATCAGCCTTGGAGATCTTCGCGTCGTTGGCGATGCTCTCGATCAATTCTGCTTTGTTACCCATGTCCGTTGTGTGTTTGGTGAGTTGTTGGTTTGTGAACTCGCGCACAAATCTATCCGCAAAGCCGCGCCTGTCAACGGTTTCCGGCGGTCTATCCGGAGAATGTTGAAAAATCAGGGGGTTTGTTCATAAGTCCTCCTGCATCCCGCTCCCAGTAAGGGTTTCAGAGAATCGTTCCGGCGCAATTCTGGAACACCCCCGCAAGCGTTGATTCAACGCCCGGCAGGCACGCGGTCGCTGCCATCGAAGCGTGGTGATTGGATGCTCGCCACGCGCAACGGCCGCTCCGATCGGGTGGTGACCGCATGCACGGTGCCACGGGGGATGGCGATGACATCCCCAGGCCCGATCTGGAAGATCGAGTCTCCGAGCAGCATCTCCGCCTGCCCATCAAGCACCACCACATGCTCCGTGTGCAGCCTGTGATAGTGTGGCTTCACCTCGTGCGGCACGCAGATCAGGAACGAGGAGGAAAGGCTGTCGTGGTGCAATGGCCGCACCTCATTCCCTCCTTGCGGATCGCATGGAGCCAACGGATGGCTCACATCCTGCGCGGACAGGAATCCACAGAACGACAAAACGACGATGGTCACGATGCAGCGCTCCATCACACGAATCGGATCAGGCTCATAGGGTCCGCGCCTCGCAGGAAATCAGCTGCCTTCATGCGCTTCCTCCCTTCAGGCTGCAGTTCGAGGACGGTGATCCATCCGCCGCCGCATGCCACCAGCAGCGCATCGCCTTCGATCCGTAACTCGCCCGGTGCGCCAGCATCCCGATCAGCGAGTTGCTCGCGCGCTGAGAGGATCTTGAAGCGCTCAAGCGGCGCGCCGCTTCGCTCCATCATCGTCCAAGCACCAGGCACTGGGGACAGACCACGGACGAAGTCATGAACCTTCCGTGCTCGTCCATTCCAATCGATCCGGCAAGCTTCAGGGGTGAGCTTCGGCGCCACGGGGAGGCCGTCTGCAATGGCCGGCTGGGGCACGCTGCTCCGATCACCCCTCAGCACGCGCAGCACCGTGCCCACGAGCAGGTACGCGCCCGCGTGCATGAGGCGGTCGTGAAGTTCGCCGGCATTCTCCTCGGGACCGATGTCGAGTTCAACGGCATCCAGGATGTCACCGGTGTCGATCTTCTCTTGAATGAAGAAGGTCGTGGCCCCGGTGCGCGATTCACCATCGATGATCGCCCAATTGATCGGGGCGGCTCCCCGGTACGCCGGAAGAAGCGATGCATGCAAATTGATCGTTCCCAGCGCAGGCTTGCGCCACACCGCTTCCGGCAGCATCCGGAACGCCACCACCACGAACAACTCAGCGGAGATCGCATCCAGTTCATCCAGGAATACCGGATCCCTCAAGCGCTCAGGTTGAAGGATCCTCAGGCCGTGCTTGACCGCCGCTTCCTTGACCGCGCTCATCCGCAGCTGACGGCCGCGTCCCGCAGGCTTATCCGGCGCTGTGACCACGGCTGCTACTTCAATGCCCGTGGCAATGAGCGCCTCCAGGCTCGCTACAGCGAACTCGGGCGTGCCCATGAAGACGATGCGACCCTTGCTCATGCGCGTTCCCACGATTGGGGCGTCGAAGGTGCGATGCGGAAGCGATAGGGGAGCATCGCATCGGCGCCAGCATAGGCAACCCCGACCCGCGGGCCAGCGATGATGGTGCCGCGTCGCGGACGATATCCGAGATCCTCCACGCTGATCGGTCCGCCCAGCAGATCCATGCCGGTATGCCTGGTGGTGATGCCAAGGGCCAGGCTGACCAGCGCTGGCCCATCGGTGCGCAGTGGCCGCCCCTTCCTGCGAAGGCGCATGCGGTCGATTCCTTCCAACGGGCGAATGGCTCTGATGAGCACCGCATGCGGCGTCCCCTCTTCGTGAGTGACCACATTGAACAAATGATGCATGCCGTAGCACAGGTAAACGTACGCTGTGCCTCCGCGCGCGTACATCACTTCGGTGCGGTTCGTCCTGCGGTTCCCGAACGCATGAGAGGCACGGTCCGTGACGCCTGCATAGGCCTCGGTCTCCGTGATGATGCCACTTGTGCGCGTATCGAATTCCGTGACAAGCACCTTGCCCAGCAATTCCTGCGCGAGCAGCACCACATCGGTCCTTGTGTAGAAGGATCGCGGCAGCCGGTGGCTCATGCACGGCCGAATTGATCGCCGTACTCATCCTTGAGCATGCGGGCAGAGGAAACGTCGCGTTCGTAGTGAGCCAATGGTTCCGAGGCCTGTCCGATGGAGCCTGGGCCGCCCCCCGTGCGGCCGCGCTTGCACGCATCGCAATTCCCGCAATTGTCCTCAAGGGTCTCGCCGAAGTATTGCAGCACGGCCTTCATCCGGCAGGTCCTGGAATCCCCGATGAACCGGAGGAGCGCCTCCAAACGATCTTCGGCGCGCCGTTGCCTGTCGCGCAGAGCGGTGGGGTCAAGCGTCATGCGCGCCGAGTCGGCACGTGGACGAAGCAACGTGGCCTGCGGCGAATCGGTCCGAGGTCGATAGGAAAGCACGCCCAGGTCATCCAACTCCCGCAACGAGGCCGTGAACTTCGTTGCCGGCATGTCAGCCAGGCGGGCGAGCCGTGCTTCATCGATCACTGTGGGCACCTCGAAAAGCCCGCCATGCGCCCGAAGCAATGCTTCCAGCACGCGGCCGAGGCGCGCATCGCTCACCCGGAGATGATGAACGCTCGCGGAGTCGGTGATGAGCATGGCACGCGAAGGGCTATGCGCGCCGTCGCTCAGGACGAGCTGCTCATCGAGCTCCAGGGCCTTGAGCGCATTGGTCACGATTCCAGCCCGAAGGCTTGTGCGCTTCATCAGCGCGTTGACATCAACGGCATAAGTCTCATGGAGGCCGGAGCCCAGAGCGATGCCATGCTGATCGGCGAAGGCCTGATGAACCTTCCTCACCTGGTCCAGGGTGGGAAATCCCTCACGAAGCCGCTCCCTCGCGCGCTCGCCATCACCGGGGCCGGTCAGCAGGAAGGCCCAGGAGGAAACTCCATCGCGTCCGGCGCGTCCGGCTTCCTGGTAATAGCTCTCAAGGTCCGGCGGGGGTTCCAAGTGGATCACGGCGCGCACGTCCGCCTTGTCGATGCCCATGCCGAAGGCGTTCGTGGCCGCCACGCATCGGATGCTCCCTGAAGTCCATCCGCCCTGGATCCGGTCCCGTTCTTCAGTGCCGAGGCCCGCGTGGTAGGCGGC
>JAEUSX010000239.1 GCA_016788405.1 Flavobacteriales bacterium | reverse complement strand
CCGTTCCCGTTCAGGCATCATCTTCGCCGAGCGACGCGTCTTCAGCATAACCCCGCAACCATGAGCATCACCGCCGCAGCGCCCATCCGCACCCTCGACAGCATGCCAGCGCACGCGCGTGCCTGGGTCTACAAGGCGGCGCGCGATCTGGGCCAGGCCGAGCAGAAGCTCGTGCACGAGCGTGGCGCCATGTTCACCGCTGCATGGGCGGCGCATGGCGCCCCGCTCGATGCATGCGTGGAAGTGCTGTTCAATCGTTTCGTGGTCATCGCTGTGGATGAGGCCCAGGCAGAGGCCAGCGGGTGCAGCATCGACAAGAGCGTTGCGTTCATCAAGCAGTTGGAGCACGACCTCAACCTCATGCTCACCGATCGCATGGTGGTGGTGTACGAGGGGGCGAATGGGATCACGAGCTGCAGGTTGCAGGACCTCCCGACCCTGCTGAAGAGCGGTGCCATTTCCAGTGCGACCGTCGTGTACGACGACCTGGTGAGCACTGTGGGCGAGCTGCATGATCGGTTCCGTGTGCCCTTGAACAGTAGCTGGATGCAGCGCTTCCTCTGAGGTCTTACCGCTGGCTGTTTGAAAAGTCGGTCATTCGGGCGCTGGATCGCATGCATGCGAGACGCATCTTCACGCCATGCGCACCGAGGCCGACCGCTGGTTGGGCGCCCTGTTCCACGGATGGGTGGAACTGCTCACGCTGCTGTCCATGCTGGTCGTCGCGCTGTTCCTCATGGGGTGGGCATGGAATCGCGGCGTGCGCCCATCGGACCGTCGCGCTTGGGTGAGTGCGCCCCAGCTGATCGCTGGCTTCGCGCTCATCCTGCTGCTCCGTGCAACCGGGAATGAGATTGCTGCCGCTGGCATCATCGCATCTGGCCTGCTTGCCGCTGGCCTGCTCAGCAGGAGCATTCAACCCATCGGGCTCTGGCTCCCGACTGTCGCCTTCAGCGCGCTGCTCGGCATCGGATTCAACCTCAGCGCATTGGTGCTCCTGCTCGTCACGGTGCTTGCGCTGCTGTTCAGCGCAGGCAGGCAGCGATGAGCAAGCGGAAGACGCCCATCGTGCTGCTGCGCATCGCTGGCATCGCGATCGTGCTCTTCTCGCTGCTCGGATTCGCCATCGCGCTCGGTCCCTCGCGAGCGGCCCGGATCGCTGGCGCAGCGGCTGCCAATGTGCTCATCGACGGTTTTGCGGAGCGCCCGGTCCATCATCGCATCCCTGTGCTCGAATTGCGTGTTGCCCCGCAGGACCTCGACAGCTTGCAAGCGGATCTGCCATGGAGCGGGGGTGAGGCGGTGAAAGCGCTCCTGCTTGAGCACGGGGTCGAGCACAAAGCGCGCTTCCGCTATAGGGGGGCCTATACGCCGTCGCATTTCCTGGGCGGTAAGAAATCGTTCCGCTTAAGCCTGAAGCGCGGTAATCCCTGGTCACCGTACCGCCGCGTGAACGTGGTCAATCCGAAGGCGCACAATCTGGTGAACAACCACATGGCGGCATGGGTGGCGGGCAGCATGGGGGTGCCTGTGCCGATGGATGAGATGGTCTTCGTGCGGATCAATGATGAGGACATCGGCGTGATGGAGCTCTTCGAGCAGGTGGATGGCGATTTCGAGCGCAACCGCCACCTTGGCGTCACGGAAGTTCCCGTTTACAAGGGAGACTACCCGGCCATCACGCGGCGTGAGCTGCCCAAGGGCCGCACGCTCTGGGCCGATGCCGCGCATTGGGAGTACGCGAGCGATTCCGACAGTTCGGAGGCGCACGGCAAGCTGATGCGCTTGGTGAGCGCGCTGCGGAAGGATACGGCCTCCCTCAGCGCGCACCGGGATTCCATCGCTGCGTTGGTCGATGTGGACACCTGGCTGCGCTATGAAGCGGCGCTGCTCGTGATCAACAGCACGCACATCGATCAATACCACAACCAATGGCTCGTGCTCAATCCGCGCACGGGCCGCTTCTACCCGGTGCTGTGGGACGCTCTGCTGATGTTCGCGCCGCCGGGCGAGCCGCTGTACTATGTGAATGATGCCATGACCTGGTGGACCTTGCGGATCCCCGAGTGGCGGCTCAAGCGCGATCGGTACGCCTATGAGGCCATGGTGCGCCTGCAGCGCGAGGGCGAGTTCGAGCAAAGGCTGGATGAAGTGACCGCGCGCATGCGGCCTTCGGTCCTCGCGGACCGCAACAAGTTCGGCAACGTCTCCATGGAGCCGGCGGATGTGCATCGCGTTTCCGTGCTGCATGTCATCGGTTCCATCGCCGGGCTCCGAGCGTCATGCGCGGCGCATTGGGAAAGGACCCTCGCGCGGATGGAGCGCGATTCCGTGTCGGTCGAGCGTGACACCGTCCTGCGGGTGCGCGCGCATTCCGAGGCGCCCATACGCCTGCGTTGGCAAGGTGGCACTGGCCTGTTGCGCGTGGACGGATCGGAGGTGCGCGCCGAGGAGGATGGCCAAGGCTGGAGCATCGTCCTGCATCACCGCCTTCGTTCGTTGAGCGGCAAGGATCATCCGCTCGCGGACAAGCAGCGTTTGACGACTGATCCGCTCGACGCGCTCGTCTCTTTCGGAGGGCCGATCCCGCCCTCCTTGGTCATCAGCAATGCCATTACCGATGACCCGATCCAGTGATCGACGGAGCATGGGGCTGCGCTCCTGGCTGATCGCGGCCACGGTCGTCCTCGCGATGCTGCTCGCGCTTTTCCATTTCGTCGATCCGGAACGGCTGGCAGGCGATTGGCCCTTGGGGATCGGGGATCAAGAGGTCGATGCGTACGCCGACCTGCTCGAATGGAGAGGCGATACCTCCTCCGGCAGCGCGGAGCGTTATCTCATCAGCAGTGCGGTCGGCGCGTGCATCGAGGATGAACGCGGCACCAGGTGGAGCCGCCACTGGTTCGAAGCGGAAGGCTTCGGCGATTCCGTGAAAGTGCGGCGCCTGCGCACGAGGGAGGGCGGCTACGTGATCCGATTCGGGCGGGAAGAGCCCTTCCGCTCGCAGCGGCACATCGTGCTCACGCCAGCTGACCCGTCGAGCCTGCGCGCGAAGTACATCGAGATCCTCGCGCAGGAACTCGGACTCATCGTGCCCGAGGTGAGCTTCATCCGTTTGATCGCCTGTGGCCGCGACCTGGGCCTTTACCTGAAGGAGGAGCGCATCGACGCGGATTTCCTGGAGAAACGGGGACTTCCGGGGGCGGCGCTGGCCACGCAAGGCCACGATGCTGGCCGGCCGGATCATCTGTTCCCGGCGTTCGAGGAGGATAGTCTTGCTCCGCGGCTGATCAGCGCCCGTCTCTCGAGGGCTTTCAGAGCGCGCGGAAGCAGGGGGGAGGATGACGAGGGTGCGATCATGGATGCGGAGAAGCTCGCTGCGGCGCTGATCATGGCATGGGTCGAGCACGGCGATGACGCGTTCACCCACGAGCACTTGCTCGCCTACGATTGGTCCATGGGGCGCATGGTCCCGTTGCATCGGGGAATGCGCACCGATGAAAGCCTGCAATGCACGACGCGCATGCTCGATCCCCTCACCGCCGGGCTGAATGATGAGGCGGTGCGCGCGATGATCGCCGAGCGTTGGCTCCGCCTGGGCGAGGAGGCCTGGCGCTTGCGTGAGCGCTTCTCCGTGATGGACCGTGCGTGGCTGCCTTTGCTCGCTGAAGGCCGAAGCACCGCATTGAGCCGGGCGCGCGCCGCGCGGATGCACGAGGATCTGATCGGTGACGCCCGTTTGAAGATGGATCCGCTCGCAGGCCTCGATGTCGCGTTGAAGCGCTACGCCGGCGCGGAGGCGTTCTCAGTGGGGATTCCCAGCGTGTCTTCATCGAGCGACAGCGCTTCCGTACTGGCGGGACTGCTGTCACGCACGAAAGCGCATCGCGTCGACGATACGATCTTCTTTCCCCGAGGACGCTATGCGATCGATGGCGACCTCGTGTTCCCGCATAGGCTGGCGGTGGTGCTTGAACAGGGCGCGCGCATCGAGTTGGCCGCCAATGTCAGCGTGGTGGTCAATGGCGGCCTGCGTGTGCTCGGCACGAGCCGGAATCCCGTCTTCATCCGCGCAAAGGATGATTCAGCGCCTTTCGGCTCTTTCGCGGTTCTTGGCGAAGGGGAGACTACCGTGAGCATCACTGGACTGCAGATGAGCGGCGGCCGAGAAGCACGCATCGATGGCGTGTATTTCAGCGGCATGCTCGCCGTGCATGGCGCCATGAGCACGACGTTGTCGGATTGCATCATCCGCGGCTCGTTCGGCGAGGACCTGCTGAACATCAAAGGGGGGCGAGCGGAGCTTCGAGGATGCACGTTCGAGGATGGTCACGCCGACCTGGTGGATCTGGACCGATGCACGGGATCGGTCTCGTCCTGCGTGTTCCGGAACGGAAGAGACGATGCCAACGGCGACGGCCTCGATGTGAGCGGCTCGCGCATCCTCGTCCAGGACTGCGCCTTCTCCGCATTGCGGGACAAAGGCATCAGCGTAGGGGAAGCGAGCCAGCTGCTGGTGATGGGCTCGCGCTTCCAGGCGAACGGTTCCGCGCTGGTGGCCAAGGACCTCAGCATCGCCTATGCCTCCGACAACGCTTTCATCGGCAACCGGACCGTGTTCGCCGCCTACCGGAAGAAGCCGATCTACGGCGGCGCGCGCGTGGTGCGCTATCGGAACCTGCTCGACGCGAACGCGCAGGAGCAGCAAGCCGACGAGCTGAGCGCGATCGTGGAAGCCTCAGGCCTCGACGAGAAGGTGCGTCGCATGTTCGGTCTGCAATGATCAGCGCGTGAAGATCCCCGCGCGGCTCGTCGGTCGCTCTGAGCCGCGGTCCTGCGCGCCAGGCAGGAGCAATTCCTCCTTCGGCGCCTTGGCGATCGGATGCAGCACGGCATCGGGACGGTCGAGGAAGGTCACGCTCGCGATCCCGCCGTCCTTCATGCGCACACGGATGCGGCTGCAGTCGGCCCGGTTCACCGCGAAGATCTCTTCGGCGTTCTCCTTCTTCTCCTTGGTGAAGTACACCGTTCGCGCGTTCCCTTCCACATCAAGGCGCTCCAGCGCATCGCCGCTGAAATAGCCCGTCATCGTGGATCCGGTGACCTGGTCCAAACGAACACTGTCGGCGTGCGATAGCAGGAACGCGTTCCCGTGGACATGGAGGCGGTGCGCCCGTCCGTCCTTCAGCACGATGCGGATGGTATCGCCGGTGATCTGGTCGGGGCCGTTCCAGAGCACGGGGCGGTGGCGCATGCGGATCAGGCTGTCCGCATCGCTGAAGGTGAGCGTGTCGCAAGCGCCTTGCAGATCGGACTTGAAGAAGCGCACGCCCTGGCGGGCGGTGATGCGGCGGCCGTTCGCTTCCGGGTGAGCGAAGAGCGTGTCGCCGTGGAGGTAGAGCGTATCCGCGCCCATGCGCAGGTGCAGCTCCGCGTGCCCGGTCACCATGCTGCGGTCATCCGTTTCGCTGTAAGCCCCCTGGTCCCCGAGCACCCGCATCTCTCCGCTGCTGTCGGCGATGGTGACATGGCCCCAGGCCAGACCGTGACCATCCTTCCGGTCGTAATGCAGGCTGTCGCCCTCCAGGATCCTGCCCTTGCTCAGCACGCTGGTGCGCCGCGTGAAGCGCGCCCGGCCAGAGCGGGTGTCGTAATGGCCGCCGAGCGTGCGGATCAAGGTCTGTCCCTGTTCGATCACCGTTCCGCTGAAAAAGGTGCTGATGCCCGTGGAAGTTACATAGTGCATGGTATCCGTGCGGATGCGCCGCTCCGGGTGCTCCAGCACGACATCCTTGCCGAAGAGGAAGGCGCGCCGATCGGCATCATAAGCGCCGACCTGGCTCGTGAGGACGCTTGAATCACGGGCACTCACGATCCGGCCGCCTTGCGCATAGGCGGCGCGACGTGCGCGCAGGTCGTAATCGAGCGACGGTGTGATCAGCTCCATGGTGCCGTCGTTCAGGCGCACATTTCCGGAGAGGCGCGCGATGCGCTGCTGGCCATTGTAGCGCAGCAGATCGGCATAAGCGCGCAGGCTGTCACCCTGCTCGATCGCCACGCTGCTGAACGCATCCACGCGCTGGTCCTCGAAGAGGTGCGCGCTGTCGCAGCGCATGAGGGCATCGGCATGCTTGAAGCGGACGTTGCCTTTCAAGCGCTGGGCGCCGGACGGCCCGCCGAACAGCCACTCGTCGGCGTTCAGGATCTCCACACGGCCGTCGCTGCTCCCCGCTTGCGATTGGGCATCAGCGTGGATCATCCGCGCGATCAGAAGGAGGAGAAGGACGAAGCGCATGATCGAACGCGCGGTCAAGGCGCGTGCCGTGGCCGGTAGTTCAGGCCGATGCATCAGTTCATCGATACGCCGGGAAGGCGGCGCATCTGGCGGTAATGCTTGCTGAGGTGATCCAGCAGATCGCGCAAGGCCTTATCCGACGCGAGCGTCTCCGCACTGATGGTCTTGCCTTGCGAACGCAGCATCATCACGCCATAGACCGCCGTCAGGGCGCTGGTGATGGGGCCTTCAGGGTCGCCGCCGGCATGCTGCTGCACGGTCTTGATCCCTTCGTCAGCCTTGGCCAGCAGGGCATCGTAGTCCGGATCGTTGAGCACTTCCACCAGCGCTTTGTGCAGGTATTCGAGCTCATTCACCACTTCCTCCACCTCGCTCAAGTGGCCCACCCGTTCAATGCCCTGTTCGCGCATGCGCGCCATCACGCCGGCATACCAGCCGAGCAGATCGGTCGAGCTTCCGGTGTCCGCGTCGGCGATGAGCTGCTGCCGCACGCGCTCGATGTCGAACCGGAGGGCGCGCATGAGGTCCTCGACTTGCCACATGCCGAGCACGTAGCTGGCGATGTTCTCTTGCTTGCGCCTCGCCAACGGGTCCATGACGGTCACTTCTGGGTCGTCTTGCGGGCGCGATGGCGGGCGTTGAGCCCGGCCACCAGCTCCTTGGTGATGTCCAGCCCCTCATTGCCCACCCATACCTGCCCGCCGCCTTGCACGCTGAGGATGTAATCGTACCCGGCAACGGTGTTGTACTCCTTCAAGTAGTCGTCCAGCTCCTTCGCGATCTCCTTGAGCATCTCTGCTTCCATGCGGGCCAGGCGCTCTTCGCCATCGGCTTGCATGCCTTGCAGCTTCTCCATGAGGTTGCGCAGCTCCGCCTCATCGCGCTCCACTTCCGCCTTGGTGCTGTATGTCTGATCTTTGGCCATGAGCTCCTGGTAGCGCTGTCGGGCCCGCTCCTGTTCGGCTTGCAGGCCGGCTTCGAGCCTCCTTCCTTCGGAGATGAAGCGTGAATCGCGCTCCTTGATCAGCTCATAGCCATCGCGAAGGCTGTCCATGCGGAAGAAGGCGATCCGGGCCTCTTTGAGCGCTCCCGAATCGCGTTGGTGCGGAACGAAAGCGGTCGTGACCGTGTCCTGGCTGTTCGAGGCGGGCTCCGCGACCTGGGCCCCATCACTGCGGAAGAGGCTCCAAGCGAGCGCCCCGGAAAGGACGAGGTTCCAAGCGATGAATATCAGTGTGGTTTGCTTCGGCATTGCGCAGGGGATGTCGTGCGGCGCGGCCAAGGTAGCCGTGCGATGGCGCGGGTCAGCGGCGCGAGGCGGAATGGAGCCAGCTCATCATCCAGACGATCAACAGGGGCACCGGGTACTGCAACCCATGCAGGAGCGCGATGGAGACGTGGTACATGGCCGGCAGGATGGTGCTCAGCGCATGAAGGGTGAGGGCCAATGCGCCAAGGGCAAGGAAGGAGAGGAGGATGGTCCTTGTCCAACGGTACCCGCCCAAGCGCACCCACGCGAGCGCGATCGTGAGCGCCATCGTCAGGAGCACGAACCCAGCGGCGATCGCCCACTTGGCCCGCAGGAGCTGGTCGGCGCTCTGGTGGTCGGCCCACGCACGGAATACGGAATGCGCGTAGTTGACCGTTCGCTGATTCAACAGGAAGTCGAGCTGGTAATTGAGGTTGACGAAGATGAACTCGCGCGCCGCGCCAAGCCCGATGGCCGCGCTGAGGAGCAGGATGCTCAGGAGATCGGCTCTTTTCATTCGGCCGGGCGCTTCCAACCGCTGAACCTGCGCACCCAAAGCCACATCAGCGCGAATACCGCTCCGTACACCACCACGTAGAAGGTGTAGTCGTGGTTGAATTCGAGCCACCTGTACCCCTGGGTGACCACGATGCATAGGGCGGCCACGCGCAGTCCATTGAGCAGGTGCACCACGGCGATGCCCACGGGAATGAACCAGGCCTTGTGTCGCAGGGGGCCCGGAAAGGCCAGAACGAACACGCTGAATACCGCGAAGAGCGGTATGCCATCGCAGGGGTCCCCGATCCACAGATGACTGCCCCCCTGCACCCCGATGTACCGTTCGAGGTCGACCCGGGGCTCGGGAAGCAATTCATATCCCAGGCCGGTCAGAAT
>JAEUSX010000195.1 GCA_016788405.1 Flavobacteriales bacterium | reverse complement strand
ACGGTTGCCGCGGCTGCGCCTCGCGATGCGAGCTTTGCGGCCCCGTGCAGCGGGTTTATTTCATGCACATGCGCTACCGTCGCCTCGGCCGCTCCGGCCTCCAAGTCTCTGAAGTATCGCTGGGGTCCTGGCTCACCTTCGGCAAGCTCATCACCGATGACACCGCCGCCGAGCTGATGAAGCTCGCCTACGACAGCGGCATCAACTTCTTCGACAACGCCGAGATCTATTCGCGCGGTGAAAGTGAGCGCGTCATGGGCCGCATCCTGAAGAAGATGGAATGGCCTCGCGATACATGGATCGTGAGCAGCAAGGTCTTCTTCGGCGCGGGAGGGAAGCTGCCCACCCAACTGGGTCTGCATCGCAAGCACGTGGTCGAGGCCTGCCACGATGCACTCAAGCGCTTGCAGGCGGACTACCTTGACCTTTACTTCTGCCACCGCCCGGATCCCAGCACGCCCATCGACGAAACGGTGTGGAGCATGCACTCGCTGATCATGCAAGGCAAGGTGATGTACTGGGGCACCAGCGAATGGAGCGTTGATCAGATCAAGGAAGCGCATGGGGTCGCGGAGAAGCACCACCTCATCGGTCCGGTGATGGAGCAGCCGCAGTACAACCTCTTCCACCGCGAGAAGGTGGAGAAGGAATTCGCGCCGCTGTACGAAACCGTTGGTCTCGGCACCACCATCTGGAGCCCGCTGGCCAGCGGCGTGCTCTCCGGCAAGCACACCCTCGAAGGAGACGCTTCCTCGCGCCTGCGCGCGGCCGGGCTCGATTGGCTCCGCGAGCGCGAGCTGAACGCATCACGCCTGCAAGCCGTGGAGAAGCTCAAGCCGATCGCCGCTGGCCTTGGCCTCTCCCTCCCCGTTCTCGCCATTGCGTGGTGCCTGAAGAACCCCCGTGTCAGCACCGTGATCCTCGGCGCGAGCAAGTTGGCGCAGCTGGATGAGAACCTGAAGGCCGTGGAAGCGCAGGATATGCTGACTGACGAGTTGATGGCGCAGGTGGAGAAGGTGCTGGAAGGCGAGAAGTTGAGCACATGGTAGAATGGTCGGCCACGGATCGCGGCCGGAGCGCATCGTGCAGCCATGCTTCACAGGAAAGCAACCGCGCATTGGATGAATTCACCTCTCGCATCCGCCGGAGTTGACTAGCCTGAGCGCGGTGCATCACCGCGCTCCGCGAGCGCGAGGACTTGCTGGGCGATGTGCGGATTCCTGTGGGCCGCGCTTTCAGGTATGCGCTGCGTTCGCGATGAGAGAGCGCATTCGCGGAGGAAGCCATAGGCGATCGTGACCAGCCACGCGCGAAGCGCTTAAGGTTCAAGCCAGCAGGCGCTCGACCTGCAACATGTGCCGTGCTTGATGCGCGATAGGGAACCGGAACGCGTCGCCCGCTTTGAAGCGGATGATCGGCCCGAGTGAGCTGGTCACCCTCATGCCATTCAAATCGGTACTGCGCGCGCGCTCCAGCAGTTGCAACTGTTCCTCGCACATGCCGATGAACGCACTGATGCTCTGCAGCGATGCGCCCTGGTTGCGCTGTGGGTCGAACATGCGCATGGTCCTCATCCGGTTCCGGATGCTGCCATCGTCCTTGGGCAGCATGCCTGTGGTGAAGTAGTCGCCGAGCAGGCCAGGGCGATAGATGCTGTTGGGCTTCAATGCTGCAGCCTTGGCATCGAACACCTTCCTCAGCCCGCGCACATAGATGCCGCTGCTCAGATTCATGTGCTCGAATACCTCCAGCACGTTCCATTGTTGGGGAGCCGGGCGCTTCATCAACCGCTCCGGTGACATGGCCGCGACCTTGTTCGCGCGCGCGATCTGGCCGAGCACGGTCTCCTGCAACTCGTCGATGAGGTCTTGCGCGTTCATGCTGCGAAGCAAGTGCGATGCCGCGGGGATCACGCTTGATGTGGGTCAAGAACTACTTCCGCTTGCGCAAACGGCTGAATGTCTCCGGTGTCATCCGCAGATAGCTGGCTATGTCCTTCTGCGGCACCAGCTGCAGCAGATGCGGACTGCGGGCCATCAGTCGATCATAGCGCTCTTCAGCGCTCAGGCTCAGCTGTTCCACCTCGCGCACCGCGCGGCCAAGGATCAGTTCCTCCACGAGCAAGCGGCCCCAGCGTTCCATGATGGGCATCTCCCGGTACAGCTGCTGCAGATCATCGTACTGGATCCCCAGCAGTGCGCTATCGGTCACCGCCGTCACCTCGAACCGTGCGGGCTTGCGAGACAGGAACGAGGCGAACTCGCCGCACCAGCTGCCATCGTAGGCGAATCCAATGCACAGGTCATTGCCATCATGCGGGAAGGAGAGTCTCTGCACGCCGCTCTTCACGATGTAGAAGCGCTGCTCGACCTGGCCGATCCCGCAGATCCTTGCGCCGCGCGTGAACGCGAACTCCTGCCAGTTCGGGGCGATGCGCGACCATTCCGCGTCGGTCAGCGGCACGTAGCGCTCGATGGTGCGGCGGACAAGATCCATGCGATGGGGCTCAAACGTAGCGCCGCAGGACGGCGTCGACTTGCGCGGCGTATCGACCCCCGAACAGGTTCACGTGCACCAGCAGCGGATAGAGGTTGCACAGGCCGATGCGCTCCTCCCAACCGCTCATCAGCGGATAGGCGGAATGGTACGATGAATAGAAGCGTGCATCAAAGCCTCCGAAGAGCCGTGTCATGGCGATGTCCATCTCGCGATGGCCGTAATGCACGGCCGGATCGATCAGCACCGGCTGCTCCGCGCGGTCGCAGAGGAGATTGCCGCTCCACAGATCGCCATGAAGCAGGGCTGGGGTATCCTTCGGAATGAGATGCTCGAGTTTCGCGAAGAGCCGCTCGAATCGGAAGGCCGCGCCAGCATCCAGGCGGTTGGCATCGCGCGCCATTCTCAGTTGCGGCTCCAATCGTTGGTGCATGAAGAACGAGGGCCAGTCCGCCGCGGGGCTGTTCGGTTGCTTCAAGGAACCGATGTAATTGTCGCGGTCAAGTCCGAAGGTGCTCGCTGTATGGCGGTGCAAGGCGGCCAGCCGCTGCCCGGAAGCCTCCCAGAAGCGTTCACTCATCACCCCCAGGTCGATGTGCTCCAACAACAGGTAGCTGACATCCTGTTCTTCACCGAACGCGATCACCTCCGGCACCCGCACGGCGCCGGTGGTAGCCAGCCGCTTCAAGCCATCGGCCTCAGCCTCGAACATCGACGGGTAGCGGTCGGCAGCGTTCGTCTTCACGAAGAAGCGGCCGGCGGTCGTCTCCAGCACATGACCGTCGTTGATGCCTCCTCCGCCCACTACCGCCTCACGCCTGACGTCGACTCGTTGGCCGATGTACTCGCTGAGGTGCTCGGCGCAGCGCTCTATGAGGGAGCCGTACAAGAGCATCAATGAAGAAGGCGGCCCCAACGGACCGCCTTCAAGTGGAGAATACCGGAGTCGAACCGGTGACCTCTTGCATGCCATGCAAGCGCTCTAGCCAGCTGAGCTAATTCCCCATCATGTCAATCCGTTCAGTGAACGGGGCTGCAAGTTTAAGCGATTCCTCCGTGAAAGCGCCGAAGCGGAAACGATCCGCCAGCTGGTTGAATCGGTCCTGTGGAAAAACCGAGTCGCATCATGTGACGGACGGCTATCGTGAGGACGCATCTTCGGCGCCCCGGCCCAATCACCGTGCGCCGGAACGCGTGGAACGACTTGAGGGGGCGGGAGGAGGAGGTTTTGGATTGATGTAACCTGCAAGGGCAGCATCAATGGTAGGTAGGGTAATCCTTCTCCCCCCCTTCGCCACGCGCTCGAGATCCGATCTTATGCGCCGCGCCTCAGGAAGAGGTAAGTGCCGCGCTGCGCGTTCGGCTTGGGATGTCCACCCAGTGCACGCCTCTTCTGATTCGTCTGCTTGGCGTCGATGACGCGCGCTTTCGCCCGGTCGCTCCACTGGATCTCAATGAGCCGGAGGACCTCATCGCGGAGCCTTCGGTCGGTTATCGGGAACGCGACCTCGACCCGGCGATCCAAGTTGCGCCCCATCCAATCAGCGCTGGAGAGGTAAACGAGTGGGTCGCCGCCATTGGTGAAGACGTAGGCGCGAGCATGCTCCAGGAAGCGGTCCACGATGCTGATGGCCTCGATATTCTCACTGAGCCCCGGGACGCCGGGAATCAGACAGCAGATGCCTCTTACGATGAGTCTGATGGGCACGCCGGCCTGCGAAGCGCTGTACAGCTTGTTGATCAGCGCGCGGTCCTCCAGGCTGTTCAGCTTCAGTGTGATGCCCGCCGGCAGTCCCATTGCGGCGTTCCGGATCTCTGCATCAATCAATCGTTCAAGAGAGTCGCGCAGCGACAGGGGCGCCACCAGGAGATGGCGCGTTCGAGGGGGATGACGGCGATCAGTCAGGTGGCGGAACACCTCGTTGACCTCCGCGCACAGGGCTGGGTCGGTGGTGATCAGGCAGGTATCGGTGTAAAGGCGCGCCGTGCGTTCGTTGAAATTCCCGGTGCCCAAGTAGGCGTACCGCTTAAGATGTCCCCGAGCAACGCGTTCGATCAAACAGAGCTTGGCGTGCACCTTCAATCCCTCGTAGCCGTAGTTCACTTGCGCCCCGGCCTGCTCCAGCCGCTCTCCCCACGTCAGGTTGTGGCCTTCGTCGAAGCGCGCCTGCACCTCTACGAACGCATGCACTTGCTTGCCTTGCTTCAAGGCCAGGAGGAGAGCTTCGCAAACAGCGCTCTCCGGCGCCACTCTGTACAGGGTGATCCAGATCCGCTTCACCCCCGGGTCGCGCGCGGCCTTCTGCAGCCATTGCGTGATCTGACCGAAGTCGTGGTAGGGGAAGTGGAACAGGAGGCCGCCCTGCTCTGCCGCACGGAACAGGCTCTTGCCACGGGCTAGCGCTTGGTGCTTCAAGGGCCGCCAGGGTCGGTGGCGCAGCTCCGCATGGCCTCGGATAGGCAGCGTGTGCAGATCGCTGAAGTGATGATAGCGCCCCCCCTGCATCAGGTCATCCTTGCCCAACGCAAGGATCTGCCGCAGGGCTTTCGCCACACGCTTCGGCATGGCTGCATCATACAGGAGCCGCGCCGGCATGCCGGTGATCCGCTTGCCGAGGCTCTTGCGCACCTTCTCTTTCACGGTCCCGGTGAATTCCTCGTCGAGGTGGAGCTCCGCGTCGCGCGACAGCTTGATGGCGTGGCAGCTCAGCACCTTGTGGCCACCGAAGAGCTTCGGGAGGCACAGGCGCACCGCATCATCCAGGAAGAGGATGTCCTGTTCGCCGCGCGCCGAAGGAAGCGAGACGAAGCGGCCGAGGGCATCGCTTGGGATGTTCACTAGGACCAGCCTCTCCTTTCCGCCCTTCAGCTGGGGCGAAAGGCGGCATACGAAATAGAGCTTGCGATCCTCGATGAAGGAATCCGTGCCTTCACGGACAGAAGCCGTCCCCAGCAGCGGCATGATGGTCCGTTGCGCGAATCGCTCGGTGAAGCGCCGTTGCACAGGATTTAGCTGTTGCTCATCGAGGATGCGGATCCCCTTTCGTTTCAGCGCGGGCAGCAACTCACCGCGCCAGAGCCGCCCGAACTCCTGCTGCTGCGCCAATGCCAGCGCGTTGATGCGGGCGATGCGCTTCTCCGGAGGCACCTCTAGCGCGGCCCGCGTGGAACGGCCCAGCCGGGCCAGGCTGCGCAAGGAGGCCACACGAACGCGGTAGAACTCATCGAGGTTGCTGGAGTGGATCGCCAGGAAGCGGACGCGCTCGAGCAAGGGGTTGCTCCGGTCCTTCGCCTCTTGGAGCACGCGGTCGTTGAACGCGAGCCAGCTGATGTCCCGATCGATGAAAGCGGAACGCGGCGCAACGGCTGAGACGCGCTCAGCGCGGGCTTTCCGGCCTTGGATCCGGTCGAGGTTGATCCGCTTCTGCGCCGCATAGCGCTTCTGCGCCTCCCGGCTGTAGAAGCGGTGCGCGAGCAGATAGTCGAGATTCGCTTGGAGCCAATCCCCATCCTTGATCCGCTTGCCACGCTGATCCTCGCGCTCCTTCCTCAGCAGCATGCTGCGCGCCTCGAAATCGGCTTGTCCGGCGTTGGCCGAATCGGCATCGCGCAACAGTTCATGCAGCGCTCGGCTCGGACGAGCGCCTGCCCGCGTGGCGAGGATCAACGAGCGCACCGCGCTCCGGCCGCGCTGCGCGACGCCTTGTTGCGCAAGGAAAGCGTCGGCCAGGCGTGCGCCGTGCTCCTCGTGGTCGTTGTAGGAGAGGGCGTACCCGGTGTCGTGGAACAGCGCCGCGATCTCGAGCAGGCATCGGTCCGACTCCTTGAGCCCCGATGCGCGGGCCAGCGCGACTACAGTGCGGGCCACATTCTCCGTGTGGCCGAGGTCGTGGAATACCAGGTGCCTGGGCATGCGCCGTGCGAACCAGCGCCTGACATGCAGACGGGCCCGCTCCACAAGTGCTTGATCGATGGCGGTCATGCTTCCGGCCGCGAAAGTACCCGGCGCCTATCTTGGCCGCGAACGCATGGCAGCAAACGGCGCGCATAGCCTGTACCGGTTGCTGGCCGATGCGCGCTTCGCCTTCCTCTACCGCGGCACTTTCCATGAGAGCCTTGCTCCCGAGCTCATCGTCTTGGGCGAGGCTGCAGCGGAACAGGCCGGTCACGGCAAGGCCCATCGCCAGCGGCTGGCCTTCATCATGGTGGAGGCTTTCCAGAACATCACCCGGCATCGCTCCGAGGCGGATGACGCGGATTGCTTCTTCGGCTTGCGTGCCACGGCGGTGGGCGAGGACGTGCTCGCTGTGAATCCGGTACGTGCCGAGGAAGTGGCCCCGCTCGAACAAGCCATCGCCCGCTTGAACAGCACGGGCGCTGGGAGCCTGAAGTCCATGTTCCTGTCCCGACTTCGTGACGGGGGGCATTCGGCCAAAGGCGGAGCGGGGCTGGGACTGATCGAGATGGCCCGAAGGTCGGGGAACGGCATCCGCCATCGCGTGCAGGCTTTAGGCCCGGGCCACGCGCAGTTCGCGCTTCACGTGCCGTTGGGCGATCCGATCGACGGCGCGTTCGAGGAGTGCCTCGAGATCCATCGCACCGCGCGCGCCGATCATGTGATCATCGGGCTTCGTTGCGGAGGGTCGCTCCTGGCCCAGGATGCCGCCTTGCGGGTGCTGGATCGCGAATTGGCCGGTGATGCCACCGTCCTGCATCGGGCCAAACGTGCGATGCTGGCCGCCTTCTCGTGGTTGAAGGCTACAGGCCTCATGCCGGGCTCGTTGATCCTTGTCGGTGGCGGGCCGCGCGATCGTTGGGTCGAGATCTGCTGGAGCCCTTCTGGGAATGCAGTGGAGGAAATCGGCGACCGCGTGCGCGCCGTTTGCGGACTTTCACCGTTCGAGCTTGATCGGCGCTATCGGCTGGCGGTGCGCGGCGCAAGCGACGCTGTGCATCCGGATGAAGGTCTGATCGAACTGGCACGCATCGGGACCGAGCCCATGTCGTACTCGCGCGCACCGGCTGGTGCGTGCGATTCGCTCCGCGTGACGCTCTGACGCCAGGCTCCGTTCCCTGGCTCAGCGCAACCTTTTGGCGATCATTCACGATTGCAAGGCAACGATCGGCACGCGATCCGGTTCTACGCTCAAAAGCACCTGTATGCCCGCCCTCTTCATCCGCGCCACAGGCCTCCTCGAGCGTTTCTCGGCCTGGTTCGATCGTCGCTTCGGCTGGTTCTTCACCAACGGCATGAAGAACCGTTGAGCGGCTAGAGCCGGATGCAGATGTTCTTCGGCTCGGTGAAGAAGCGCAAGGCCTCTTCACCGCCTTCCCGTCCTACACCGCTTTGCTTCATGCCACCGAACGGCGTGCGCAGATCACGCACCATCCAGCAATTCACCCAGACGATGCCGGTGCGCAGCGCCCTCGCCGCACGGTGCGCGCGCTTCAGGTCATTGGTCCATACCACGCTGGCAAGGCCATAGACCGAATCATTCGCCAGCTGCAGCGCATGCGCTTCGTCGTCGAAGGGCTGCAGGGTGACCACCGGCCCGAAGATCTCCTCCTGATTGGTGCGGCACGCGGGGCCCAGGCCCTCGATCACCGTGGGCTGCAGATACCAGCCACCGGCCAGATCCCCGGTCAAGCGCACGCGCTCACCGCCGCAGAGAACAGTCCCGCCCTCCTCCTTGGCCAGTGCGATGTGCCCGAGCACTTTCTCCAAGTGCTGCCCGGAAACCACGGCGCCCAGGTCGCTCGCGGGATCTTTCGGGTCGCCCACGCGCAAAGCCTTCACGCGCTCCACGAAGGCTGACTTGAAGCGCTCATAGAGACTACGCTCCACCAGGATGCGCGAGCCGCACAGGCAGATCTGGCCTTGATTGCGGAAGGAGCTGAGCACGGTGGTGCGCAGCATCTCCTCGAAGTCGCAATCGGCGAAGACCAGCACCGGGTTCTTGCCTCCCAATTCGAGGCTCAGCTTCTTGAACATCGGCGCCGCCACGCGCGCGATTTCTGCTCCTGTCCGCGTGCCTCCGGTGAATGAGATGGCGCTGATCCGCGGATGCTCGGAAATGGCAGCGCCCACTGTGGGTCCGAGGCCGTGCACGATGTTGAGCGCGCCGGGCGGGAAACCCGCCTCGATGCAGCGCTCGCTCAGCAAGCCGGCGGTCATCGGCGTCACTTCGCTGGGCTTCGCGACGACTGTATTGCCCGCAGCCAACGCCGGAGCGATTTTCCAGGTGAAGAGGTACAGAGGCAGGTTCCACGGGCTGATGCAGCCAACGACCCCGATGGGCTCACGCTCGGTATAGTTGATCGCCACGCCGTCCATCTGGTGCGCCTCGGTGCTGAAATGAAGGATGGCGGTGGCGAAGAAGCGCAGGTTGGCGATGGCCCGTGGGATATCCACTTTCCTGGCCAGGTGCACTGGTTTGCCGTTGTCGCGGCTCTCGGCCTGCGCGAAGAGCTCCAGGTCGCGCTCGATGAGGTCGGCGAGCCTGAGCATCGCTTTGCTCCGCCCTTCGCGGCCCAACGCGCGCCAGTCAACGCCCGCGGCCTCGGCTGCTTCCACGGCCGCCTGCACATCGCGTGCGTCGCTGTCGGCGATGGCGGCGTACACCTTTCCGGTCGCTGGTTCATGGTCATCGAGCCATCCGCCGCCAATGGCCGGGCGCAGTTCACCGCCGATGAGATTGAGCACTTGTTCCATGCGCGGTCGAAGGTAGTCGTGGGCTCGCGCGGGACTTCCCCATCCACACCGGATGGTTGGCTTCGCGCGATAGGATATCAGCCCTGCCGCTGGGCCGGGGACTAACATCGCGCCGTG
>JAEUSX010000194.1 GCA_016788405.1 Flavobacteriales bacterium | reverse complement strand
GCGCTATTGAGCAGGGACGCTGGACGCGCGCTCCACGAAGTACATCTCCATCTCCCCCTTGCCCTTCGCCTGGACTTTGCCGCGCGGGGTGAAGGTGAGACCCGGCTCGCTCTTCACAAACGCGTAAGTCGCCTCGCTGATATTGACCTGCCCCACCTCGCCGCTGCTCTCCATGCGGCTGGCCGTGTTCACCGTATCGCCCCAGATGTCGTAGCTGAACTTCTTCACACCTACGATGCCCGCGACAACGGGTCCGGTATGGATGCCGATGCGGATCTCGAAATACGGCAACCCCGCCGCGATCTTTCGGGCCTTGCCTACGGCGATGAAATCGCGCATCTCGAAGGCAGCCTTGATCACATCGGTGGCGTGCGTGGTGTTCGGCGTCGGTAATCCACCAGCCGCCATGTAGGCGTCCCCGATGGTCTTGATCTTCTCGATGCCGTACTTGGCGGTGATGTGATCGAAGGCGCTGAAGCACTCGTTGAGGTCGCGGACCAGTTCCTGCGGGCTCAGTGTTTCGCTCATCGCCGTGAAGCCCTTGAAGTCGGTGAAGAGCACGGTGACCTGGTCGATGTGCACAGCCTCAGCCGAACCCTTGGCCTTCAATTCCTCAGCGACTTCTTCCGGCAGGATGTTCAGCAGCAGTGCTTCGCTGCGTGCATGCTCCTGCTTGATGCGGCGGCGACGGCGCATGTCCACCACGGCGAACACGATCCCGAACACGGCGAAGCCCAGCAAGGCATTGCGCTGCAGTCCCTTGCGCCGAAGTTCCTCGGCGCTCAACGCATCCTTTTTCTCCTGCTCGGCCCGGGTGGCAGCTTCCTTCTTGTCGAAGTCGTACTGCATCTGCACTTGGACGGCCTTGCGCGTGTTCGCCTCGTTGGTGATGCTGTCCTGGTAGGCGATGTGCAGCTTGAATTGCTCCAGAGCCTTCGCGGCCTCGCCTTGCGCGTTCGCGATGTCGTACAAGCCCGCGTGCGCGTTGGACAACCATTGCTTCGCACCCACCGACCGCGCGTATCCGATGCCCCTGTTGAGGTACTCTTCCGCTTCGTCGTAGCGCTTCATCCGTGTGAGGATCTCGCCCGCGTTGATGGAGGCCGCTGCGAGCCTGAACGGGTCGCCGATCCGCTCGAGGAGGGCCAGGATGCGTTCATTGTATACCAGTGCCGTATCGAACTGCTCCAGGCGCTGATAGTGGTTGGCCAGGGAACCGAGGGTGATGGCCTCGCCCATCGGATGCCCCAAGGTTCGCGCCAAGGCCACCGCCCTGTTCAGGTAGGTCCGCGCTTCGTCGGAGCGGCCTTCGTCGTCCAGCACATTGCCCAGGTTGTTGCAGGTCCTGGCAATGCTCAAGCTGTCCCCAGTGCGCTCATAGGCCTGCAGCACCTGCTCCAGCAAGGCGGTCGCCTTCGCATGCTCGCCCATATGGCCATACACCACGCCGATGTCCATGCGCCCGTCCACCACCGCCGCGCTGTCCCCTAGTTGCTCAGCGAGCTTCAGGCTGATGAGGTGCTGCTTGAGCGCTTCGGGGAAGTCGCTTTGTTGCTCTGCGATATGAGCGAGTGCGAAGTGGATCTTCTTCTGCTTTTCGGCATCGCCCAATTTGGCACAGAGCGCCAAGGCACGCTGAAGATGGCTGCTGGCGATGCCGTATTCCTGCCGGCGCATGTGGCCGGTCCCGACAATGCGCAAAGCCTCGCCCAGTCCGGGTTCAAAAGCGAGTTCCTCGGCAAGCCGTTGCGCCTGCGATGCGTAACTGATCGAGCTGTCGGGTTCCACGTCCATGTACGCCTGCGCCAAGGTGTTCAGTGTGTTCACGCGGGTGGTGTCCGGTGCGGACGCGGCCAGGACCCTTCGCAGAGAGTCTGTGTCGTCCTGTGCCCGGATCACCGACGCACAGCAAGACAGGAGCAGAGCGGTCAGCACGCCTCCGGTGCGCAGACGAGAAGTGGTTTGCATGGACCCAAGAAGGGGAACTTCCTTGGAATGGGCAATAGCCGGGAGGGTGAAAGTTCCTACGCACGACCGAAGCACCTTTCGTGATCGACGCACGCTCTCAAGCCTGCGCGACCTCCCCGGTGCGGCCCACGAAGTACATCTCCATCTCCCCCTTGCCCTTCGCTTGCACCTTGCCACGCGAGGTGAACATGAGTCCCGGCTCATTCTTCACCAGCGCATAGGTCGCCTCGCTGATGTTCGCCTGGCCAACCTCACCGCTGCTCTCCATTCGAGAGGCCGTGTTCACCGTATCGCCCCAGATGTCGTACTGGAACTTCTTCACGCCCACGATGCCCGCCACCACCGGGCCCGTGTGGATGCCGATCCGTACTTCGAAGAAAGGCCTGCCGGCAGCGAGCTTCCGCGACTTGCTCTCAGCGATCAGATCGCGCATTTCCAGCGCGGCGCGGATCACATCCAGGGCATGCGTCGCGTTGGGCACCGGCAGCCCGCCAGCGGCCATGTACGCATCGCCGATGGTCTTGATCTTCTCCAGGCCGTGACGCGCGCAGATCGCATCGAAGGCGCTGAAGCACTCGTGCAGGTCGCGCACGAGCTCCTTCGGCGTGACCAGCTCGCTGAGGGCCGTGAAGCCCTTGAAGTCGGTGAAGAGCACGGTGACCTGATCGAGGTGCTTCGCTTCGGCCTCCCCCTTGGCCTTCAGCTCCTCGGCCACAGCGGCGGGAAGGATGTTGAGCAGCAATTCCTCGCTGCGGTCCTTCTCTTCCTGGATGGCCGCGCGCGAGCGGCGCAGCTGGCGCGACCTGCTCCATAGCCCGATGGCCACCACGAAGACGCCGAGGCCCGCGAAGAGCGAGAGGTTGCGCTGCTCGCGCTGGCGCGCCACCTGCTCGAGATGGCGGAGCTCCGCCTCCATGCGTGCGGCGGCATTGGCCAGGCTGTCCGCCAGCTGCTGCTGCGCGAACCGGTGGCCCAGCTCGATGCGCATGAGCTGACGGGCGGTCTCGCGGCCATCGACCGAGTCGCGCAGGGTCACGAAGCGCTTGTGGTAGGCGAGCGCGTCCGCCACGCGCCCCAGGGCCTCGTTGGCACGGTACAGGCAATTGCAGGCGCGCTTCTCGTGATTCAGCGCGCCGAAGGCGGAAGCCTTCCGGAGCGCACGATCGCAATCGCGGCGCGCATCCGATGCCCTGCCCAGATCAAGATAGAGGTCGCCTAACTCGAGAAGCACATAGCATTGCATGTACGCGTTGTCTCCAGCTTCCACCAACCGGTGGCTCAACTGCAGATAGTGCAGCGCCGAATCGGTCCGCTGCGTTCGCCCCAGGCAAGTGCCCATGTGCATGAAGCTCACGGCCATCCAGCCCGGCTCACCGAGTTCCTCCCAGATGGCGAGGCTCTGGCGGTGATAGGTCAGGGCCGTCTCGGGCTGGCCCATGTCCTCGTACAAGGCGCCGAAATTGTTCTTCAGCTTGCCCAGTTCCCGCTGCAGGCCCAGCGCCTCGAAGCGGGTCGCGCTGCGCGTGTAGTACGCGAGCGCCTGTTCGTGGTCACCCTGCATGTGATGCACCGAGCCGATGCTGTTGAGCGCTTCCGCGATTCCCGGCTCATCCTCCATCTGTTCCCTCAGGTCCAGCGCGCGCAGCAGATCCGTGAGCGCGCGGTCCTGGAAGCCGACCTTCTGTTGCAGGGCGCCCCGCTGCACCAGGATCCGCGCCACAAGGGTATCGTCCTTCAGTTCCTCCGCCCCCACCACGGCTGAGTCGAGCAGCACCAAGGCGTTCTTGATGAGGTCTGCGCGATCGGCTTCCATGGCCCGCTTCAGTTGCTCTTCGACGGTGTTACGCCGAGCCGATACAGGCGTTTGCGCGAACATTCCGGATGCGGCAACGACCAGCAGGCTGGTGACGCAACTGCGCAAGCAACGGTCATGCAGCGAGCGCGCCTTCCCCATCCATCGCCGCTTGGTATCCATGACGCTCGGGCAAGATATCGTGCGGCGCCAGAAGCATCCGGATATCCATCCGGAGGGGAATCCTACCTTCACACGATCAACCTGAACCTCATGAATGCCCTCCTCTCCCTTCTGCCAGTCCTGCTGTTCACAACGTCCTCGGCGCCGCCTAACAATGCGCCTGGCTCTGCCGAAGCAGCCTTCGAAGCAGCCACCTTGCGTCAGATCCTGAGCGCCGCCGATTGCGCGGGCCTGCGTTTCTACAATGCACTACCCTCGGAAGGAAGCGGCGGAACCGTCCTGGTGGTCGGCATCCTCGCGGATGGCAAGGAGTTGACCAACGGGATTGAGAAGCCGTACGCCACCAATGGCGGAACCACCGACAATCCAGCGGCTGCACAGTGGTTGTCCAAACAGGACGCTGCCCAGGCCTGCAGCCGGGTGGCTTCAAGCGGGCAAACCAGTTTCTCCGCCAGCATCTCCGCTGCCGATGCCATCGCGCTGCTCGACCTGGACCGATGTGCAGGCATCGGCGTCTCGGTGACCGAATCCGGCTTCGTCCTTTCCGCTTACTCCAGCGAAGAGGGCCGCATGAAGAAGTTGGGCGATGGCGAGGGGTTCATGAAGAACTCAGGAGATCCATGCCCGACCATCTGCGGCAGCCTGACCAACTACGTGAACCAGGCGCTGCTGAACAAGTAAGCGTTTCATTCCAGGCTCCGTCGGCTAGGATCGCCCTTGAGGGAGGCGGGTGGGCCTGCGCAGACGCGGCACATCGCTGAGATCAGCATGCTGCCTGCACCGCTGCCGGCTGCAGGTCCGCATCGCACACCCGCGCCACCAGGTCATCCTTGCCCGCGCCGCTCACCGCGTACATCACCCTGCCGGTATCGAAGCGCCACGCCCGCTTCACCACCACCACTTGGCCGAGGGTCGCGTGAAGGGCCCGATCGCCGGGCTTGAAGCGCGCCAGCCGTTCGATGTTCTCGAGCAGGTCCCAGTGATTGATCATCACCCGCTCGTCGTAGCGATCGCCCACGTAACGGCCGATGCGGTAGAGCCTTCCCTGGCTGAAGACCTCCTGGTGCGTGATGCAGTAGAGCGCGCCCCGGTAAGGAACCAGGCCGTTCAAGGGAAAAGGATTGATGCGCGTTGACGCCATTGCCGTCGATCAAGGCGCGAAGAAGCTACGATGATCGGTGATGCGCGCCGCTCAGAACAAGCTGCCCTGCGCCGGTGGCGCCTCGTTCAGCACCGCTTCCAAGGCCTCGTCGGGCACCGGCTCGCAGAGCTGCTTCACCTCGGCGGGCGTGAGGTCCGGCGCGAGCCACGCCTCCCACTGCGCCTCGGGGATGATCACCGGCATGCGCTGCTTGCTGTTGTGGATGTGCGCCATCAACGGGTTGGCGCGCGTGGTGAGCACGGTGTAGGTGTCCACGCCGTCGTGCTCCTCCCACAGTCCGCCGAGGCAGAACACATCGCCGCCCTTCACACCGATGCGGTAGGGGATCTTCTTCTTCCCCTCGTGCCGCCACTCGTAGAAGCTCGTCACGGGGATGAGGCAGCGCTGGCCGTTCGCGAACGCGTGCTTGAAGGTGCGCTTCGCCTCCACCTCTTCGCTGATGGCGTTGAAGGTGGGCGTCTTCCGCAGGAAATCCTTCGCCTCCTCGTCGGTGCGGATGAAGCGCGGCAGCAAGCCCCAGCGCTGGATGCTGATGCGATCGGGCTCCTTGCTGGTGACCACCGGCCAGAGCGGACGCGCGAAGGCGCTGGTCTGCCCCAGCGGCAATTCCATCTGGTGCGGAAGCTCCACGCGACGGCTCTCCTCGAGCATCTGCTTGTGCATGCGCTTCTCCAGCGCTTTCACATCGCGGTCGAGGGAGGTGGAATAGCACATGGGAAGAGGGACGATGCGAATCAACGACGCGTCAGCACCGGATACGCCGATCGCGTGCCCGGCCCTGCGCCCAACGCACCGCGCGTCATCTTGCGGGCAGCTTCATCAAGCGATGGCGGGAGACCGCGCGTCCATCCGATGCGATCAGCACGTACTGGCCGGCGGTGAGCCGCGAGAAGTCCTCCTGCTCGATGCGCGCGCCGCTCCAGATGCTGCGGCCCGCGCCGTCGAAGAGCTGGTAGCGGCTCGCGCTGCTGGCGTCGCGGATGGTGATGCGGTCCTCGAACACGGTGCTCACGTCAAGCGTTGCGTCGCTCATCGTCTCGACGCCCATCATGCCGTTCCAGGTGATGATGCAGACGCCGCCGCCGCCGATGCCGACGGGTGAGCCGATGCCGTTGCCGCCGCCGCCGCCCGCGCCGTAGTTGCCGCCATTGCCCACGGGATCGGTCACCGTGCAGTTGTTGTCCGTGAAGCCCGCGCCCTTGCCGCCGCTGCCCGCCATGCCGCCGCCGCCCGTGCCTCCCGCTCCTCCCGGCGTCAGGCAGTTCGCGCCGTTCCACACGATGGTGTTGCCGCCGTTGGCGCCGTTGCTCACGGAGCCCGCCGCGCCGCCGCCGCCGCCCCCGAAGTAGGTCCAGTAGCCGCCGCCGCCCGTGCCGCCGAAGCGGTTCACTTGTCCGCCCAGGCTGGAGCCGCCGGTGCCGCCGCCGCCGAGGTTCGGATTGGGCACCGTGGTGGCGTTGGCGCCCGCATTGGCGATGAGGCCCAGTCCGCCGGCGATGCTGGCCATCTCGCTCCCGCCAGCGCCCACCACGATGGGGATGCTCTGGCCCGGCGTGACGTTCACGGTGCCGCGCACATAGCCGCCGCCACCGCCCCCTCCGCCGCCATTGCTCGCGCCGTTGCCGCCGGCACCGATCAGCTCCACGGTGATCTGCGTGACGCCCGCCGGAACCACGAAAGGACCGGAAGCGGTGATGACCACTTGCGCGTGAGCGAGCACGGCCGGGAGCAGGGCAAGGGCGAGTGATGGTGCGCGCATCGTGATCGGGATTGGGCCGTGAATGTAGCCGCGTCCTTTGCTGCAGAGGCGCGTACGACGAATGGCCGGCGCAGAACACGTGGCACGGCGCAGTGCTACAACCATCCGCTCAACACCGGCGGATGGCGTGGCACAAGGAAGCGGGATGCGGGAATCGTCGAGCCACGCGTGCGGCTAGGCCGCCGAGCGCGGAAGGTCCCACGGCAGCACGTGGCCGCCGGGCTTGCGCGTGGGGCGCAGGTTCTCGGCACGCTGTTGATCCAAACGGTCCATCTGCTCGAGCTGGTCGGCGTACAGCTTGCCGTGGTCCACGAAGGTGATGAGCTGCGCCACTTGGTGCGGCACCACCCAGGTGCCGATGATGTAGCCGTGGGTGATGCCCACGCGCACCTCGTCGCCATGGATATTGTGCTCGCTGCCGAAGGACATGTTCTCGCGGATGAACTCCTTCAGGCGGGCGAGCGCGTCGCCGGTACGGTTGAAGCGTTCCGCGTACTGCTCCAGCACATGATGGCTGATGTGGTAGCACACCCCATCCTGCACGATGCGCGCCGCCCGGTAGTAGCCATCGGTGCCCCGATACCACACGAAAGGAGCGATCTTCAGTGCCTTCTTGGTGGGCAGGATGGCGATGAGCCAGTTGTTCCCGGCATGCGAGCGGTACTCGTAGAGCTGGGGCTGCAGGCGCAGGCGCTTGTCCTTGCGCATGCCGCGCTGCAGGCGCGCGATGGGCTCCTTCATCTTGTTCCACATGGCCGGCAGGTCACGAAAGGCCTCGCGCACCACTTCTTCCGGGCTATGTGAGGGAACGATCATGGATCGCGGGCTTGAACGAGCAACCGGCGAACGGGATTCATCCCAATCAACGCCGAGACGCAGAGGATAGTGCACGCCGACCCGTTCCCGCGTAACGCGCTCCGGTGGAACTCCATGTGCTCGGGCGTGGGGCCGGCGGCCTTGGGCGCAAAGGCTGCCCGGCTCCGAGGCGCACGGTCCTTCCCGTCGGAGGTCCGCCATGCGCGGACCCGAGGTGCCGGCGGCGAAGAAGCCCAACCGTTCCTCGTTCCATGCACCGGTGGTCACTCACGGGGCAACAGCGCGACGGACCGCGGCATCTTCCGCATGTGAAGCCGCATGCCCTGGTGCCCTGCCTGCTCCTCGCGTCGTGCGCGCAGGCGCAGGAGCTCCTGTCGAACGGGGACTTCGAGACGTTCTCGCAATGCCCCGATTACGTGAGCCAGATCGATCGCGCGGTCGGGTGGTCGCGCCCGACCGACGGCACCAGCGACTACTTCAACGCCTGCCTGGGGGTGCCTTTCAGCATGAATGTGCCGGATAACCAATCGGGGTACGAGCCGGCCCGCAGCGGCAACGGGTACGCGGGCCTCTACTGCTTCTACTCCACCACGGCCATCACCACCGCCCCGGACAACGACCACGAGTACGTGACCCATGCGCTGGACGCGCCGCTGATGCCCGGTGGCACCTACGCGGTGGAGTTCTTCGTGAGCCTCGCCGATGTGTCCAAGTACGCGGTGAACGACATCGGCGCGCTGCTGAGCACGCAAGCGCCTTACCGCGCCGACGAATTCGCGATCACGGCCACGCCGCAGATCACGAAC
>JAEUSX010000198.1 GCA_016788405.1 Flavobacteriales bacterium | reverse complement strand
GTCTTCTACTTCAAATCGCGCGACCTGTGGCCGGAGCTGCTCTTCGGGATGCTGCTGGTGCTGGTGCTCTCGGACATGGAGAAGGACATGTTCCCGGTGATGAAGGTGTTCAAGGACGCCAAGAACTTCTACGTCCTGGCCATCTCCATGCTGCTGCTGCTCGAGACGAAGCGCTTCGCCCCGCTCTCCAGCGTGTTCAACATCTTCCTGCCGTTCTTCGTGTATGCCTTGGTGCCGCTGGTGTTCAGCAACGCCCTGTTCACGTCGATCCAGAAGACCGTGAGCTACGGGCTCATGTTCCTGATCGTGCCCAATTTCGTCCTCTATGGATTCCGGCGGCAAGGATGGGTGTTCCTGCGCAACCTGGTCTTCTTCATGACGCTCATCCTGCTCTTCGGCTTCGTGGTGAACGCGATCGACTACGAATTCGCGCACGTGGCGGGGCGCTTCCGGGGCCTTTTCGGCAACCCCAACGGCATGGCCATCTATTGCTATCTGCTGCTCATGCTCGCATCCGTGGTGAACGCGCTCAACAAGGACCTCTTCAGCTTCCGGGAACGCCTCGTGGTCTTCGGCACCATCATCTATTTCCTCATCATGAGCGGGTCGCGGGCATCGCTGGCCTCCTCGGCCATGTTCCTGATCTTCCACCGCTTCTTCGCCTATTCCGCGTTGCTCGGCCTCGTGGGCCTGGTGTTCATGATCCTGGCGGTGGAGGTGGTGAGCAGCAACCTGGAAGCGCTCATCGGCGCGCTCGGGCTGGAGCAGTACTTCCGGCTGGAGACGCTCGAAGAGGGCAGCGGCCGCTATTTCGCCTGGGAATTCGCCTGGGGCCACGTGCAGCGCTTCTTCGTTTTCGGCGGCGGCTTCGCCAACGACGAGAACATCATGCGCCGCTACCGCGTGTACCTTGAGCAGCAAGGCCACCAGGGCGGCGTGCACAACACCTACCTCAGCATGTGGCTCAACGTGGGCATCGTGGGGCTGCTCATCTTCCTGCGTAGCCTCTTCCTGCTCTTCTTCAAGGCCAGCAAGCTGGTGCCGATGAGCCTGGCCATCATGTTCAGCGTGCTCTTCAGCCTCATGTACGAGAGCTGGCTCGTGGGATCGCTGAACCCTTACACCATCGTGCTGCTCATGATCATGACCGTGGTCACCGAGCCGGAGATCGCGAACTGGCGCGAGTTGCAAGGATCGCCGCGCGAAGAAGGCGGCGAGCAGGGCCTGACGCCCGTTGCCCAGCCCGCCTGAGCAGGCTGGCCTACCTTCGCCGCCCTTCAATGACCACCGCCAAGCGTAGCAAGAGCAATCGCCGTTGGCCGCTGATCCTGGGCGGCACCGTGCTCCTGCTGACCGTGGCCGGCATCGGTGGCGATCGTGCGCTGAAGTCGAAGGGGCATCCCGGCCTGCCGACCTTCATCAAGCAAGTGGCCCGCAACTACCCGGCGAGCTTCGCCGTGGAGCCTGAGCAGCTATCCGTATCCGTCGCCGAAGAGGACATGGCTGAATTGGAGCGCGTGGTCGTGGAGGCCCGTGAGCGGGGCGTGATCCTTCCGGAAGGGAACAGCTACGTGCCTGCCCGACTGGAGCATGCAGGGGCGGAATTCAAAGCGAAGCTGCGGATCAAGGGCAAGCTCACCGATCATGTCGAGGGACGCAAGTGGAGCTTCCGCGTCGTGGCGAAGAAGGATGGCGGGTTCCTCGGGATGCGCCGCTTCTCCCTGCAGCACCCGGGCACGCGCAATTACCTCTGCGATTGGCTCTACCACCGCCTCATGGCCGCCGAGGGGGTGATCGCATTGCGCTACGGCTTCGTGAACGTGCGCTTCAACGATGACGACCTGGGCATCTACGCGTACGAGGAGCATTTCGGCCCTGAATTGCTGGAGCACAACGACCGGTTGCCCGGCCCGCTGCTGCGCTTCGATCCGGCGCTCTTCTGGGAGCACCGACTCAACGAGATGGCCAAGCTGCGCTTCGATGAGCCTTTCGCAGCCTACCAGGCGGCAGCGGTCGATGCCTTCGGAAGCAGCGAGCTGGTGAAGGACGAGCAGGCGCGTGCCCAGTTCGAGGAAGCCGTGGCGCTGCTCGATGGCTTCCGGCGAGGGGAACTGGGGGCGAGCGAGGTCTTCGACGCGGACCGCATCGCCCGGCGGCACGCCATCCTCGACCTCATCGGCGGTCACCACAGCATGGACTGGAGCGATGTGAAGTTCTACTACGATCCGGTGGCGAAGCGCCTGGAGCCGGTGAGCTACGAGAGCTTCAGCGCCTTTCCCTTGCGCACGCTGGCAGGCAGCGACCGATTCATCGGCCGAGGGGATCCGGAGATGGACCTCCACGACCGCTACTTCAACGACGAGGTCATCTTCCGCGCCTACGTGAAGCACTTGGAGCGCGTGAGCCGGAAGAGCTGGCTCGATAGCACGTTCGTAGCTGTGAAGCCGGCCTTGGACAGCGCCAGCGCCACGCTCTACCGCGAGTTCCCCTACAAGGAGCTCGACCGTAGCGTGTACTACAGGAACCAGCAGGTCATCCGCAAGCTGCTCCACGGCCCCAAGCCTTTCCACGCATTCGTGGAGGACACCGCGCACCAGGTGGTGCGCATCACCGCGCTGCCCATCGAGGGCCTGCCGATGGAGGTGTTCGGGCTCGTGCTTCCCGATGGCCGCAAGGTGAAGCCGATGGCCGGACGTGTCATTCCTTGCCGCAAGCCGGGGAGAATGGGTCAGCCCATGGAACTGCGGTTCGAGGTGCGGGCTTCGTCATTGGATGGCATGAAGCTCGAATGCTCCGTGCTCGGGGCTTCCACGAAGCGCGAGGTGGAAGTGTTCCCTTACGCGCTGCGCAACGGGCTGGATGTGAGACTGGGCTCCGGCCCCCGCATCGATCCGCACCTGCTGCCCTTCTTCAAGTTCGATGAGGAAGCGAAGACGATCACCATCACACCCGGTGCATGGACGCTCGACCAGACGGTGGTCCTGCCCAGCGGCTATCGCTGCAAAGCCATCGCGCCGCTGAAACTGAACATCATCAACGGCGCGGAGCTCATCAGCCGTTCCCCGCTGGAATGGGAAGGGCAGGAGGAGATGCCCATCGTGATCTTCAGCGCCGACAGCTCCTCGCACGGCGTGCATGTCATCGAGGCCGAGGGCCGTTCGCGCCTGAGCCATGTGGCCTTCGCCGACCTCACGCGCTACAAGCA
Source organism: Flavobacteriales bacterium (assembly GCA_016788405.1). GTDB lineage: Bacteria > Bacteroidota > Bacteroidia > Flavobacteriales_F > PHOS-HE28 > PHOS-HE28. The sequence goes on along the minus strand of JAEUSX010000198.1, from coordinate 2,514 downwards.
CGATCAGGAGCGGAGCGGCGACGTCTCCTTCCACCGCAGCAACGTGACCTTGCAGCGTTGCCTGTTCACGGGATATGGCGCCACGCTGCTCGACCTTTCCGTCTGTGAGGCCGATCTGAAGAACTGCCGGTTCACGCACGGATCGGATCAGATCGAGTCGCACTATGCCCAGCTGCGCGCCGAGGACTTGCTGATGGAGCTGGCAGGCGATGATGCCATCAGCGTGGAGGGCGGTAGCGCCGACTTGAAGGGCATCGCCATCGGCGGGTGGGACGACTCCGGTGTCGGCGTGAAGGCCTCCAAGTCGGCGCGCGTGACGGTAAGCGATCTGGACATGGACGTGATGGCCACCGCCTTCGAGGGACGGGAAGGCGCCCGCCTGACGGTGACCAAAGCGGATGTGCGGACCGTAGGACTTGTGGCGCTGGCGAAGAAGAAGGAGATGCGCTACGGTCCGGTGGTGATCGAGCTGAACAAGTTGGCGATCACAGAGGCGAAGGCCGAATTCGAATGCGGCGAGGGAAGCGTGATCAAGCGCGATGGGAAGGCCGCGGTGACTGCGAAACCCAAGCAGGGAAAGTGAGCGCTCGGCGACTCTGGCTCATGGTCATCGGTGCGGCGCTGCACGGACTCACCACTGTTGCTCAGCGCTCTCCTTTCAACGGGTTGGAGGTCCTTCCTGCCGATAGCACCGGCCACTACCGCATCCTCATCGGCGGGCACTTCCACGGCGAGAGCACCAACCGCAGCGGGTATCCGGCCAGCACCCTGCTCGCGAACCTGGATACGATCAACGCGCTTGGGGCAAACCTCTTTCTCAGCACCGGCGATCTATTCATGGATGCTGAGAATGACCGTGACAGGTATGCACGTGCGTTCCTCAGGAAGTTGAATGTGCCCTTATTCAATTCACCTGGCAACCACGATGATTTCGGAGCGGGCTCCAGGGACCCGTTCGAGTTTGATATCCCTTTCAACCCTGGCAGGAGTGGCGACACCATCTTCCATGATCGAGTCCTGCTGCTGAACACGGAGCTGAACGATGGCTCGCTGATCGACGATCAGCTGGGTCGGTTGAACGAGCTGTCGGATTCTCCGGGGTTGCGCAATCTGTTCGTTGTGTCGCACCGGCCCATCTGGTCCGAAGATGATCCAGCGTACTCCGACCTCTTCAAGGACAACACCCGCTCGCTCACCGGCACCAACTTCAAGACGGAAGTTTATCCGATCCTGGAGCAGATCGCGAAGCATGCTCAGGTCTATTGGATCAGCGGCAGCTTGGGCGGGCAGGCGCCGAGCAGCATCTTCTTCCAGCGGCACGCGCCCAACATCACCTACATCCAATGCGCCATCCGCGATGAGCCGCGCGATGCCCTGCTCATCGCGGATGTTCACCCCGACACGGTGAAGTGGAGCGCGCTCTCGCTCACCGGGCAGAAGCTCGAAGCGCCTGATACCTATGATGCCGCTTGGTGGCGCGAGCGGGTGGGGAAGGAGGAGGACTTCAACTGGCGCCTGCTGCCTTATCTGGTGAAGAAGACGCTGACCCGGAACGAATTCTGGTGGGGCGCCGCATGCGCGCTGTTGCTCGGCTTCTTCGTGCGCCGTCTCTGGCAGCGCTGATGCGCTTATCCGAGCCTGTGCTCCAGGTTCATCACGATGTCGTTGAGCATCGCCCTGCGATAATCGCTGGACGAGGCCTCCAATGCTTTGCGCACGCGAGCAAGGCCCAACCGCGTCGTCCTTTCAGGCCAGACCTCCTGGTTCTCGATCACGGTCAGGCATTCGAAGCACTCTTCATCATCGCCCTCGATGGCCAGCGCGATGATGGGCTCCAGATGCTCGCGCGCATCGAGGCCCGCGCTCCAGATGGCCGCGATGGCTATGCGGCGGGCCTTACGGAGCGTCGGATCGGCGATGGCCGCCATCAGCGTGCTCATCGCATCGGGCGCCTTCACTTGATTGAGCAGCGCGGATATGCGCGACTGCACCGCAGGCGAGGCATTGGCGATGTGCGCTCTCAGCAGGTGCGGGATGGCCCGGGCATCCCCCTGCTGTTCGATCCTGGTCAGCGCGGTGAGGGCGGCGGCATCATCGTCATTGAGGAGCGCAGCGAACGCAAGGTCCATGCGCTGCTGCTTGGTGGCGCGCTCTGTCATGCGGCGAAGCTATCCCTTGCGGCCCGCGATCCACGCCCAGGCATGGAATCCGGCCACCAAGAGCAGCGGGCCGCTGATCACCAGCACCCAATCCCAACGGTCACGGGCCCACAACGCATAGATCAGCGCCAGCGCAAGGAAACCGAGCATTCCGATCAATGGCCGCTTCCAGGAGAGCACGAGCAGCGCGGTGCAGATGAGCGCCGGGAGCAGCTGCATGAATCGCCCGATGAACCCCTCAGAGCCTTGCTCCGGCCGAATGGCGAAGAGGACGAAGAAGAGCACCACTCCGAGCGCGGCGATGCGCGCGCACCAGCGAGCGATGCCGGCCGTGGCCTTGATCCCGGGCTCAGGC
>JAEUSX010000190.1 GCA_016788405.1 Flavobacteriales bacterium | reverse complement strand
GCGCTCATCGCGAAGCTGTTGTAGTTGGCGTAGTAGGGTTCGGGAATGATGATCTCATCGCCCGGCTCGAAGCAGCTCATCATGCCGAAGAGCAGCGCCTCGCTCCCGCCGTTGGTGACGATGATCTGCTCCGGCGTCACGGCGATCCGATGCTGGGCATAGTACTCGGACAGGCCCTTGCGATAGCTCTCGTAGCCCGCGCTATGGCTGTACTCGATCACGGTGCGGTCCAGGCGCCGCATGGCATCCAGGGCCACTTGCGGCGTGGCGATGTCCGGTTGGCCGATGTTCAGGTGGATCACCTGCGTGCCGCGCTTCTTGGCCGCCTCGGCGAAGGGTACCAGCTTGCGGATGGGCGAGGGCGGCATCAAGCGTCCCTTCGTGGAGATGGCGGGCATGGGTGGTGCGGTTGTGGGCGCGAAGTTGGTGAAGGGGCTGGAAGCACGAAGCCCTTCCGCGTGGGAAGGGCTTCGCCGTATTGCTTGTTCCGATCAGTGCGGCGCAGCTGCCCCATCGGCCTGTCCCTGCACCATGCCTTTCACGCGCACGATCTTGTCGGGCTCGTTCACGGCATTGCTGGTGATGGTGACGCTCTTGTTGATGGGGCCGGTCTTCTTCGTGTCGTATCGCACGGAGACCGTGCTCTTCTGACCTGGGGCGATCGGCGTGGTGTCGCACTTGGGCACCGTGCATCCGCAGGATCCCTTGCAGTTCGTGATGATCAACGGCGCATCGCCGATGTTGGTGACCACGAACGCGCATTCGCCGTTGGCGCCTTGCGCGATGGTTCCGTAGTCATGCACATCCTTGTCCACCTGGATCATGGGGCCTTTCTGCGCGGCGGCCAGCACCGAGCAGAGCACAGCGAAGGAGAGAAGCAGAGGGCGCATCATCGGTTCGGGTGCTGCGCGATCACTGTTTCTCGACCGGAGCCATGGGGCTGGCCTCCTTCACGGGCGAAGTGGGCGTCGCAGCGGTCGCCTCCACCATGCCACGGATGGTCACCACTTTGCTGGGGGCGTTGGTGGCGTTGCTGGTGATGGTGACGCTCTTGTTGATGGCGCCGGGACGGTTGGTGTCGTACTTCACGGTGATGGCGCTCTTCTCGCCGGGCTTGATGGGGGCGGTGTCGCACTTGGGCACCGTGCAGCCGCAGCTGCCCTGGCACTGGGTGATGATCAGCGGGGCATCGCCGGTGTTGGTCACGATGAACTCGCACGTGCCGTTGGCGCCTTGCTGGATGGTGCCATAGTCGTGCGACTCTTTATCGACGCTGATCATGGGGCCGCTGCCGCCCACAGGCTTGCTGTTGGGTTGCGCGAAACCGCTGATAGCGGCGAGGCCGAGGCCCAGGGAGAGGAGAAGCTTCTTCATCGGGTTGAGGGTGTTTCGTTTTCGGTGTTGCAACGCCAAAAGTGCGCCTCGTTCCCCCACCTTCGGCATGCTTAACAGGACATTAACAGCGCCCGATGACCGCCTCTGCCGAGGCCCTGTTCAGCGCACTTTGAGCAGGTTGCGCACCTGCTGGCTCCCTTCGTTCTGCATGCGCGCGTAGTACACCCCCGCCGGCAGGTCGCCGAGATCCACGTCCGCGCGGTACGAACCAGCCGGCATGGGCTGATTCATCACCGTCTGCAGCAACTGGCCCTGCTCGTTGAAGACCTGGATGAGCACGCGGCCACCGTTGCTCACATAGCTCAACGTGGTGCGCTCGGTGAACGGGTTCGGGTAGGCGCTCATGAGATCCGATCCGGCGCGCTGATTCACTTCATGCACATCGGAGCCGAGGCAGCCTGCTGGATCGATCAGCGCGAGGGGCTGGTAGGTGTTCAGCAGCACCGAATCGATGTCGGCCTGCTCCAGGCAGAACCAATCCTTCAGCACGCTGGCGTACACACTGCGGAAATCGTACTGCATAGCCAGGTTGGTCTGGTAGGTGGCGCTGGCGGGGATCGCCGGGTTGGTGCCGAGCATGCCCGGGATCACCTTGCTGCCGAAGAGGAACATGGGCTGCGCGCTGCCGTGATCGGTGCCCAGCGAGGCATTGTCCACGATGCGCCGGCCGAATTCGCTGAAGGTCATGCCCATCACACGGTCCTCCAAGCCGAGCAGGTTCAGGTCGTCCTGGAAGGCGTGGATCGCATCGCTGAGGCCTTTGAGCAGGTCGGCGTGCGTGCCGATGGAATGATCATCCTGCTGCACCTGCTGCGCATGCGTGTCGAAGCCGCCGGTGCTCACCCAGTAGATCTTGGTCTTCAGTCCGCCGCAGATCAACTGCGCCACGATCTTGAGCGCTTGCGCGAGCTCGGCGCCGGGCTCGTTGCCGGTGGGGTACAAGGTGCTCTGGTTGCAGCCTGATGTGGCGGCCGCTTCGATCACATCGCCATACAGATCGGTCTGCCGCTGCACTTGCCGCACGAAATCGAGTTTCCCGCCGCTGCATGCGGCGGTCACCGGATCCTGGTAGATGTTGCCGGCCAGGTTGAGCGGATCGCTCGTGTTGTTGATGGAGACGCCCATGCTGACCCCTTGGAACTGCAGGCCGGGGCCCACGGCTCCGCCCACGCGGATCGCCAGCGGGTCGGGCATGTCGTCATTCGGATAGCCCGCCGGGTAGTTCGGGTACTCGTAGTTGAGGTAGCGGCCGGTCCAGCCCGAATTCAGGAGCTGGTCGGCGTTGGCGCCGGTCTCGTAGATGTCCGTGGCGCGGAAGTGCGAGTAATTCGGTTCCGGATATCCCACGCCCTGCACGATGGCCAGCTTGCCGTCCTGCCAGAGATCCTGGAAGCCGGTCATGGCAGGGTGCAGCCCTGTGCCGCCAAGGCCAGCGAGCGGCAGCACCTGCACCTGCGGGATCAGCACGTACGGGCGCTTCGTGGCGAGCACGCCGTACTGATCCAGCGGGATCACCGTGTTCAGGCCGTCGTTGCCGCCATAGAGCTGCACGATCACGAGCACGCGATCCTCCGCGCTGCGGCTCTTCCAGAGCGCCTGCATGAGCGGACTGCTGAAGCCCTGAACGGTGAACCCGCCGATGGTGGCTGCCGAGGAGGTGCGTAGGAAATGTCTGCGGTCCATGGGTTAGCGGTTTGGCGGTTCAGTGCATTTGCGTCTCAGCGGCCTTGGCCATGTCGAGGAAGAGGTAGAGCAGCATGCTCGGAACCAGCTGCGCGGTCATGTCGGTGGTGTTCGGGTCGTTCACGTAGATCTCGTAAGCATCGGTCCAATAGCTGTCGGTGAGCTGGCCGAGCAGCAGGTAGCTGATCTTGAGCTGCGTGCGCACCAGGATGCTGACCGGGATGGGGAAGAGCAGGTCCACGGCATCCACCACCAGCGTGTTGGGGTTGTACGGGTCGGTGAACTGGCCCACCAGGTCCACGAAATTCACCTTGAACACCTGGTTGGCGCTGATGGGCTGATAGGTCCCGGCAGGCGTCGAGAAGCCGTTGAACAGGAGCGCCGCCAGCGTGTTGTTCCTTGCCGGGTAGGTGGCGGTATCCAGCCAGATGTCGTCGAAGGCCGGGAACTGGTAGTAAGCGGACCATCCCGCCACGTTGGGCGGATTGTGGATCTGCTGGCCGCAGTAGGCCATGAGGTAGTAGGCGTCGCGGCAGACGATATCCTTCGCCTCGAGCTGCGCAGCCGTGGGCATGGGCATGCCGAGCTTGCGGATGCTGCCCACCACCCAATCCGCGGGGCTCATGATCATGCATGCGCGCACCTGGGCGCTGAAGAAGTGATCGCTGGTGAGCAGGGCCTGCATCACGATGCGCATCTGGTCGGGCGCTGCCGCGTTGTCGCGGAAGATCTCGGCGAGCGGCTCGATGACGTTGGCCTCGGCGCTCGCATCGATCTCGCCATGCACGAAGAAGCGGTAGATCTCGCGGCAGATGAA
>JAEUSX010000150.1 GCA_016788405.1 Flavobacteriales bacterium | reverse complement strand
CCGCCCAGGGAGACCGCGCGCGCGGAGCGCCTCGTCACGTGCCGCACCAGCATCCGGAAAGGAAGGCCAAGCAGCCGGTCCTTGAGCGTGAGCCCTTGGAACATCTCCAGACCATGCGGCATCGTGATCAGGCGCGAAGTGTATCGCTCGATGTCCTGCCACACGCAGAATCCCTGCGACAGGACCACATCCGGCTGAAGCCGATCCAATTCGGCAGCGACGCGCCCGCTGTAGCGCCACAGCTCCTTTAAATAGAACCGCTGCTCATCGATGGGCGCGACGGGGACCTCTTCGATCCGAAGTCCTGAATGGAAGATCCCCGGGGGATGCGGATGGATGACGATGAGCCGGATGCCCGGGATGGTGGAAAGATGCTCGGCGAGCAGGCGCGAATGACGCTGCATGCCGCCCATCGCATGCGGGAAGACCCCATCCGTGCATAGTGCGATGCGGATCTCGGTCGAAGGCATCCGTGCGTCAGGCATGCTCGCCTTTCCAGGCCAGCAAGGGCTCGTTCAGCAACGTGGCAATGCCTTCATCGATGCTCCACTGCGGCTCCCAGCCGGTCGCGCGCTTGAGCTTGCCCACATCGGCCAGCAGATGCAGGCGCTCCACCTTGCGCACGCGCTTCTCCTCCACCTCGATGCGCAAGGGCTCGCCCAACTGGCGCTCGAAGGCTTCCACCACCTCGCGCACGCTGTACTCGATGCCGCGACCGATATTGAACACATGGTAGCCGCGCAGTCCCGCGCCCAGCAGCGCATCCATGGCATTGGCCATGTCGCTGGTGTGGATGAAATCGCGCTTCGGCTCCAAGTTCCCCAAGCGGAGCACGCGCTGGCCCGCGCGCACCTGCCGCTGGATCTCGGGGATCAAATGCGGATTGGTCTCATTCGGCCCGAACGCGTTGAAGAAGCGCCCAACGATGGTGGCGATGCCGGTGCGCAGCGCGAAGTCGGACGCGAATCGTTCCGTGGCCAGCTTGGTGGTCCCGTAGATATCGAGCGGGCCTGTCGGATGCTCTTCGCTCATCGCCTCATTCGCGATCGGGTACACCGCAGCGGTGCTGGCCACGAAGACCTGCCTCACGTCGCCGACGATCGCGCATGCATCGAGCACGTGGATCGTGCCGTTGATGTTGATGTCCGCGGCCTCCACCGGATGCGCGTTGCAGTAGGGTATGAAATGGACGGCTGCCAGGTGAAGCACCTGCGCCGGTGCGATGCGCGCGATGGCGTCCTCGACCGAGCGCTGGTCACGGATGTCGATGCGGAGGAAGCGCTCATCCGGCACGGGGGCCAGCTCGCGCACCCCGAAGCTCAGGTCATCCAGCACCCAGATCTCCTTGCCGGTGGCCGCAAGCCTGTTCGCGACCGCCGATCCGATGAAACCGGCGCCGCCGGTGATGAGCACGCGCTCTGCCATGGCGCGAAAGTAGGCGGACGCTGGCGAGCGCTGAGGCGCGCCCCACCCGGCTACATTCGCCGGCCATGCAGGTGAGCATCGTGATCCCGTGCCACAATGCGGAGCGATTCATCGGCCGCTGCCTCGACAGCTGCTTCGCGCAGACGCACAGGCCCATCGAGCTGATCGCGGTGGATGATGGGAGCGCGGACGGCACCGCGGCTCTGCTCGAGCAAGCGGCTGCGCGGGCGCCATTCGCCATGCGGGTGGTGAAGCAGTCGAATGCCGGCGCATGCGCGGCGCGCAATGCAGGCCTGGCGCTCGCCACCGGGGCGTACATCCAGTTCATGGATGCCGATGACGCCCTGCATCCAACCAAGATCGCGGCGCAGGTGCGCATCGCCACGGATCAAGGCTTGCCGGGCATCGTCGCTGGCAGCGTTCGCACCATCCCGCCGAATGGCGACGAGGCCCAGGCGCGAATCGAGCGCGTCGGCCATGGAGACGCTTGGCTTGACCTGATGAGCCATGGGCTCGGACAGACGTCGTCGAACCTTTGGAAGCGCGATGACGTGGAGGCTTGTCACGGATGGGACCCTGCCATGGGCAGCAGTCAGGAGTACGACCTCATGTTCCGCATGATGCAGCACGGCGCGCGCGTGGCCTATGCGCCTGAACCGCTGACGGTGATCTACCGGCAGCCGGGCGACAGCATCTCCACCAAGCGGCTCGACATGACCTACACGCGCTTCATCGCGCTGCGCGCGCGGATCCTCGCCCATCTTCGAAGCACGCAGCCTGACTTGGACAAGCATCCTTTCGAGCAGGTGCTCTTCGACGCCATTCGCACCCTCTACCCCTACGCTCCGGCACGCGCAGTGGAACTGTACCATGCCCACTTCCCGAATGGTTTCCGGCCGACGCGTTCAAGCGCCACGGGGCGCGGCTATCTGTTCCTGCACCTGATCCTCGGCTTCGATCTGGCCAACCGCGCGCGCCGCGCGCTCAGTGGCCGGCGGTGATCAGTCGGAAGAGCAGCAGATTGACCCCCGGAAGACGCACGGGAAGCAGATTGTACCACCGTGTGATGCGGAACAGGAATCGTTTCAAGCGCGGCAGACGGCTCGTCAGCTCTTCCGGGAACAAGGTGCTCTCCAGATCGCGCAGGGTGGCCGCATCGATGCTGCCCAGCTTGGCATGCAGCAGCATCTGGAGGTAGGTCCGATGAACGATGCCGAGCAGGAGGCCCGACCGGTGAAGGCGCTCGGCATCAGCGAGGAACTTCGATCGGTACCGAACCGCTGATTCAGCGAATCCGCGCAGCAAGCGTCGTGGATCGAGCACTTTCCTCTCCTCTGCGATCCGGTAATGGCAATCGGGCTCGGTATCGCGCAAGCGGTAACGCACCGCCGGGCTCAGCAGCGCGCGCGTGTGCAGTTCCACATCCTGGTGCCGGCTGAAGGCTTCGTCGAATCCGCCGAGCGCGAGCAGGAAACCGCGGTCCCAGATGGGCTGCATGGTCTGCCAGGGCAGCCGGTGCTTGAAGAAATCGCCGAGCGCGTCGCGCGTGAGCGGGACCCAGCGCTGCCCATGGTCGCCCGGCTGCTCGCGGAACACCTCCATGGTAGAGACGGAGAACTGCAGTCCGCTGCCCTCCATGACCGAGAGCCGGCGCGCCACGCAATGCGGTGCCAGCAGGTCATCCGCATCCAGGAAGATGATCAGCTCGCTGCTCGCCTCCGCGATGCCCAGGTTGCGGCAATGGTTCGCGCCATGGTTCGCAGGGAGCGCGATGACCTTGATGCGCGGGTCTTCCGAGGCCAGCTCTTGAAGCATCTTCACGGTGCCGTCCGTGGAGGCATCGTCCACGATGATGAGCTCCCAACGATCATCCGTCTGCTCCTGGACCGAGCGGACCATGTCGCCGATGAAGCCGCGCTTGTTGAAACTGGGCACGACGATGCTGACCGCCGGTCCTCGCGAAGCGCCTGTTGCGAACGGCGAGGGAACCGGCAGCATCGGCTCCCGCACCATGCAATCCTTCACCAGTCGGTATCCCGGGTTGAAGGCCTCTTTGGTGAAGTGCTCGCGAGCGAAGGCCATGAGCCGATCAACCTCGGCGGCATCGGGCTTCGACAGGATCAGCTCCTCCCCTTCAGCGAGCACCTGGCCCAGGCCCTCCCCGCGCACCATCGCGCTGAAGTCGCCGACGTGAGCGGAAACGGCCACGGGCAGACCTGCGCTGAGGTACTCCGCGAACTTGGTGGGCGAGGCCACCCGGTTGGTGATCCGGTCCTCGCGGAGCAGCAGTCCGATGTCGCAATCCTGAAGGATGGCGCGCACATGCTGATGCTCGACCCATCGGCGCTCGACCCTGCCCGGGAATCGCTGGGCCATCCGTTGGATCACGGCGTGCGGAGTGCTCAAGAACAGCATGCGGCGCGATGGATCGGCGGCGAGCCAAGGCGCGACGACACGCTCCGCCAGCTCCAGCGATTGCCAACCCACGGCGGTTCCGGAGTACACCAGTACGGTATCGTGTTGCGACCAGCCCAGTTCGTCGCGCAAACCGGTGTGCGAACGCTCCGGCA
>JAEUSX010000135.1 GCA_016788405.1 Flavobacteriales bacterium | reverse complement strand
TGAATCGCCCGCAGGAGCACGTGGACGAAGGCCGTTACGACGAGGCCGATGAAGATGACGCGCTCTATCCGGGAATCGCTACTGCGTGCCGCAACCCGCTCGCGCATACGCTAAGGGGCTCAAACCACCATCTCCGGAATCTCCCCCTGCACCGCCAACCGGCCCTCCGTCTTCGCCTTGATCTCTTCCACGCTCACGCCAGGTGCGCGCTCGAGGAGCTTGAAGCCGTCGGGAGTTATGTCGAACACCCCGAGGTCGGTGACCACTTTCTTCACGCAGCCCACTCCAGTGAGCGGCAGGCTGCACTGCTTCAGAAGCTTGCTCTCGCCTGCCTTGTTGGCGTGCATCATGCACACGATGATGTTGTCCGCGCTGGCCACCAGATCCATGGCGCCGCCCATGCCCTTCACCATCTTGCCGGGGATCTTCCAGTTGGCGATATCGCCATTGTCGGACACTTCCATCGCGCCGAGCACGGTGAGCTGCACGTGCTGCCCGCGAATCATGGCGAAGCTGGTGGCGCTGTCGAAGATGCTGCTGCCCGGGAGCAGCGTCACGGTCTGCTTGCCGGCGTTGATGAGGTCGGCGTCCTCCTCGCCCTCATAGGGGAAAGGACCCATGCCCAGGATCCCGTTCTCGCTCTGCAGCACCACGTTCATCCCTTCGGGGATGTAGTTGGCCACCAACGTGGGGATGCCGATCCCGAGGTTCACGTAATAGCCATCGCGCAATTCGCGCGCGATGCGCTTCGCCATCTGCTCCTTGGTGAGGCCCATGCTCTTGATCTATTGCGCCAACCGTTGCAGCGTGACCGTGAAAGGGCCCGCACGCAGCGGCTGCCGACCGATGTTCCAAATGTAGATTTTGCGGTTCACGCCATGGGGCACAGGGGGGATGTGCAGCCTCAGCCGCAGGGATTCGCCGTTCCATCTCGGACGGAGCAGGCTGACGTTGTACCGCTCGTAATAGACATCGCCGCCATCCGGGCCTTGAATCGTCACGTTCACCGTCAGGTCCACATATTCCCCGTCACTATCGATCGGTCCTGTGATGTCCATGATCCTGTCATGCGCGTCCATGAGCGTGTCGGAATTCAAGAATTCCTTGAACTCTTTTGTGCCGCTCCAGGGTCCTATGGTGCTCCGCAGCTCCGCCACCAAGGGCACTGGCGCATCGCGCTCAATAAGATAGAGGCCGTTGTGCGCCACGCTGTCGATGATGTGGAATCCTGCGGCCGTCGACGCCGCCTCCCGCCCCTGCACGATGCGCAGCCCCAGCCAAGGGGAGAGCGGTTCATCGCCTTCCACCCTTGGTGCTTCGAGACCGAGGCGTCGGGACTCCAGCGCCATCGACAGGTGCATGTGCGGAGGGCTGCTCATCAGGTCCATGCGGTCCTTCAGAGCGGATGCCACACGCCGCACCATGTGCTCCGGTGGAGATTGATAGGTCCACAGGGCCGTCTCATTCAGATTGGCGCACAGCGCAGTGCGAACCGGCAAGGCCAACAGCGGAACAGCGGCGAGTGCTGCAAGGTGGCGGCTTGAAGCGACCGCGTCGATCGCATAAGCGATCGAGACCAGCGCCCAAGGCACCAGGTGCGCTGCTGCGCGGTCGATCGGGTAATTCACCTCGAGTATCCGCGCCATGCACACCCGCGACGCGACGTCCGCGCCGAGGAGCAGGATCGGGATGGTGATCGCCCACTTACGCCGGCAGCTGATCGCCGCATATGCCGCACTCGCTCCCACGAGGATGGCGGACACCCACGAAATGCCCATTGCGTCGGAACCGACCAGCTGCTGCATAAGAGAAGAAACGGTGATGGGAACGAAACCGTCGAGGCCGCCGATGAAATAGCCGCCTCTTTCACGCAGTTCCAAGCCATACTGGACCGAGAAGAGGAAGGGGGCTGCACCAAGGACCAACCAGGACAGGACGCCCGCCATGCGCTGCCAGCCCCGCATCCGTCGTACGCCGATTACCAACACGATACTGAGCGCGACGCCGTACACCGGCACCGCCATCATCACGGCGAGATCCGCCAGGAGCAGCGACCCGAGCGCCCAGAGCATCCCGCCCAGGCGCGGCTGTTCGGCGAATCGAACAAGCCATGCCGTGGCAGCCAGCCAGAACGCCACCGCCATGCCGTAGCCGCGCGCCAGGGAGAACAGCTCGATCAGCAACGGACAGAGCATCAACGAAGCCCAGAAACACCAGCGCACCAGTCGCGAGCTGATGCGCTCGCCCAGCCTGAACACCGCCCAGGCATAGGCGACGAATGCGAGCACATTGCCAAGCCGCGATCCCAGATGGTTCAGCCCGGTCCACTCGTACGCCAGACTCATCAGCGCACTGTTCAGGAAGTGGTTGTTCGCGTCCCAAGGCGATGCGTACGGCAGGAATCGGCCGGGCTCTACATAGAGCATGTACGTGAGCGCCTCATCGTTCACCCAAGGCACGAGGACCGCTCTCGCAATGATGTAGGCCCAGGTGACGGCCGCGAGGAGCAGGAAGAGCCTGCGCTCGGTCGGTGAGATGCTCGGTCGCAGATTCATGGCACGAAGCAGAGACTGCGCATCACCCATTGATGCGGAGCACGCGCAAGTTGCCGCGAAGCTGCCTCACCGGCTTCTTCGCAGGATTCCAGAGGTAGATCACCTGGCGCGTGGAAGTCGAACGTGCGGTGAAGTTGCGCATCACGTGCAGCCGCTCGCCATTCCATCGCGGCCGGTGAAGCGCGAAAGGCACATCATCGCGGTAACCCGAAAGACCTTCCTCCTCGCCGAGCTCAACGACCAGATGAAGGTCGAGGTATCCATCGGAGATCACGGCGGCATCCAGTTCAATGGCATGGGCCACGCCTGGCATGAGCGTGTCGGGGTGGAGCAGCTCGATGTACTCGGCATCGTTGTCGCCAATGAACAGCTCCTGCTCCCAAAGGGGCCGCAGCGAAATGGAATCATCGCGTTGCAGCAGGCTGGGAGACCCGTCCCGCGAATCCGTCTCCGTGTAGCCGATGCTTGCTTGCTCGATGAAGCGGTCATCCGCGAGGCGCAGGTCCTGATCACCGCCAGGGAAACCCTCGGACACCGGCACCACAGCCTCCAGTCCGTTCACGCGCATGGCGTAGGGCACGGATAGGAATGTCTGATGGTATGCGCCGACCACGATCGGGCGGCCTTCATGAACCCCATGGTCATGCAGCGCGAGCGCCGTTGCCTTGCCGATCTGCTGCTCTGGCCAGAGCAAGGTGCGGTCATCCCGGCCGAGGAACCAGTGGGTCATGGATCGCATGGGCAGGAATGACAACGGCAGGATCAACCACGCCGCGTGTTTCCAACGCGAACTCAGCGCATCCGCCGTGAACGCTGCCGAGAGGATCATGAGCGGCACCAGGTGCAACGCCGCTCGGTCCTCCGGGTAATTCACGCCCAGCGCAAGGGCCATGGCGATGCGCAGCACGGCATCGACCCAGAACAACGCGGAGAAGAGGAGTACATCCCTTCGCTTCAACCATGCGCCGATCGCCAAAGTCCCAGCCATCAGGCCCATCATGCCCCATTCGATCAAGGAGCCCTCCGTGCCAAGCACGTATCGGCAGAGTGAACCGATGCTCACCTCCACAAAGCCATCGAGCGCGCCATGGTAGAGAAGTCCGCGCTCCTTCAGCTCAAAAGAGAGCCACGCAGCCAGCGCGAGCGGGACCGCACCAAGCACGATAACCAGCAGCGTCTGTCCTCTCCAACGCAAGGGCCTTTGCCACAGGACGATCAAGCAGCAGAAGGCCAACATCGCCGCCCACAAGGGTGCCAGCGAGAGCACGGCAGCGTTGGCGAGCAGGAGTCCTGCAAGAGCCTGCGCGAGCGCGCGCGAGCCGCAATTCTCAGCATACCGCAGCGCGCCATCGAGCGCCACGAGCCAGAAGGCCATCTGCAAGCCATAGCCTCGGAACAGCGAGAAGAAATCGAGCACGAAGGGGCAGAGCAGCAAGGCGAAGAGCAGCGCCCAGCGGACCATGATCCTTTCGGCGCGACCGCCGATGCGCCATGCGGCCCATGCGTAGAGCCCGAATGCGAGCACGCTGCCGATGCGCGAACCGAGCAGCGACAGGCCCACGAGCTTGTAGCTCATCAGGCCGATGACCGTGGAGAGCAGGTGGTTATTCGCATCCCAATGCGCCAGGCCGGGCAGCCACTCGCCACGCTCCACGTACCAGAACAACGATGCGCACTCATCGTGCACCCAAGGCATGGTGGCAGCGCGCCATGCGACGTATGCGAAAAGCGGAACAGCCAAGGCCCGGAACGCCGTCCGCTCGTGCCTCCAACGCCGACCAGTTCCCTGTGCGCTCATGGTGCATCGGCGAAGATGCCATGCGCTGCTCAATCCATCGATAACGCGCGAAGCCTCCCATGCTCCACGCTGAACGCCTTGCGCCGCGGCTCCCAGAAGAAGAGCTCCGCGCGCGCCGCTTCCGGAATGCGCGGAATGAGCAATGCCGTGCGCCACGGCTCGCCGCTCCAGAGCGCCCGGCGAGTGGCCAGCACGGCGTGGTCGCCATGCAGCACATGACCCGCCGAATCGAAGACGCCCACGCACACGCGCAGATCCAGCGGATCAGGGCCGCGCAGCGCTCCATGCGCGACGGCGATCACCTCGCCAGCACGCACGCGCTCCACAGGGATCGACAGGCCCAGCGAGCGCTCCAATCCAACGGATTGCAACTCGAAGAGCGTATCCATGATCGGACGGCATTCCCACGGGTCCCTTCTTACGTAGAGCATCAAGCCGTTCCCAGCGCTATCCGCGAGGACGTACCGTGGATCAGCATCGAAGCGAACACCTTTGATCTCAATGCGCGCATCGGCTGGCGTGTCCGGCCAGTTCGTTGCCGTGCCATCGCCCTCGCCGAAGCGCGATCGCCGCTGAAGGCCATAAGGCAGTCCGGCCAATCGGTGCATGCCCACTACGCTCGGGCGGCCCAGCTCCTGCTCGAGCGACTCGATGCGATCGATGAAGCGATCCGGGATGGACTGCTCGGGCCAGAGGGCCGTGCGGTCAAGGTTCGCCATGGTCGCTGAGCGCAAGGGGAATACCACCAGGGGAAGCGCAAGCAGCCATGCGGCGGCATGCGTGCGGCGCAGGGCATCGGCAGCGAAGGCGGCGAAAGCGATGAAGAGCGCGAGCACGTGCAGGGCCGTTCGGTCCTCGGCGTAGTTCAGGCCGATCGTCTCGGCCAGCAGCCAGCGCAGGGCCCATTCGCCCCAGAGCAGCGCGCCGACGATGATGACCCCCTGCGGCAGCCTCGCACGCCGATGCATCAGTGCGAGGCCGGCCGAGACGAGCGCCAAGAAGAGCACGGGCGCGACGCGCCAGACTGCAGCATCCGCACCGAATGCGACCTTGAGCAGCGACCCGATGGTGGTGGCGGCATAGCCTTCCGTGTCGCCTTGATAGAGCAAGCCCAGCTCAGCCATGTGCCACGCGAGCAGGGCGAACAAGGTGAGCGGCACGAGCCCGAACACCAGCCATGCGATGAATGGCTGACGCGCGCGACGAGCTCCCGGCAATAGCAACGCTGTCAAGACGATCGCCACGGGCAGGAAGCTCAGCACGAATCCCATGGCCAGGCTCATGGACAAGAGGCTCACGATCAAGCTGCGCGCCGGGCCGGTCTCCAGGAAGATCGCGGCGTGGCGCACGGACACGAGCAGCAGGGCCATGGCGGGGCCATAGCCTCGGAACAGCGAGAAGAAGTCGAGCAGGAAAGGGCACAGGAGCATCGCCCCCCAGAACATCCAACGGATGAAGCAGTGATGGAGGCGTGCGCCCAACCGCCACACGCACCAGGCATGCAGCACGAAGCTCAGCACACTGGCCCAGCGCAGCGCCAATGGATGGAATCCGAAGAGGCGGTGGCCGACGACGCCGCAGAGGCTGTTGAGGAAGTGGTTGTTCGCATCCCACATCGAATGAAAGGGCAGAAAGGCGCCCGTCTGGACGTAGGCGATGAACGATACCGCTTCATCATGCACCAACGGAACTTGCAGCGCGCGCAGAAGGACGTACGTCAGCACCAGCACCGTGAGGGCCACGAAGGCCCATCGCTCGGCACGTGCGATCTGTGGCATGCTTCACGCACGCTTCCGCACGGTGCGCTGCTCGATGCGCTTCTCATAGGCGCTGCCTTGGAAGATGCGCTGCACGAAGATGCCCGGCGTGTGGATGAGGTCTGGATCCAATTCTCCGGGTTCGACCAGCTGCTCCACTTCGGCGATGGTGATCTTACCCGCCATCGCCATCATCGGGTTGAAGTTCCGGGCCGTGCGCTTGTACACGAGGTTGCCGAACCGGTCGCCCTTCCAGGCCTTCACCAGCGCGAAATCGGCGCGGAGCCAGCTCTCGAGCACGTGCATCTTCCCGTTGAACTCGCGCGCCTCCTTCCCTTCGCCCACCTCGGTGCCATAGCCCGCTGGCGTGAAGAACGCGGGGATGCCGGCGCCGCCCGCACGGCAACGCTCGGCGAGCGATCCCTGCGGGATCAGCTCCACCTCCAATTCGCCGCTGAGCATCTGCCGCTCGAATTCATCATTCTCGCCGACATAGCTGCTGATCATCTTCCTGATCTGGCGCGTCTTCAGCAGCAGGCCCAAGCCGAAATCATCGACCCCGGCATTGTTGCTGATGCACGTGAGCCCTTTCGTTCCGCGGCGCACGAGCGCGGCGATCAAGTTCTCCGGGATTCCGCAGAGCCCGAAGCCGCCCACCATGAGCGTCATGTTGTCCTGCAGGCCATCGAGCGCCGCATCGGGCCCGGCCACCACCTTGTTCATGCGAGATGATTGAGCGCCGAAGATAGAAGGGCGCTCCCTGGCGCGACCGCTACTTCAGGTCCTCCTCGGTGATCACGGCATCACCCAGGTACCGGCCCTGCTTGTACATCTTGATGCGCTGCAGCATGCCGTCGCTGTCATACTCGTAGCGCTTGCCGTCCCACAGGCGGCCCTCCTTGAACTCGCCCTGCTGCGAGAGCCGGAGCTGCTTGTCGTAGAGCGTGTTGTAGCCGTTCTCGCGGAACACCATGGCATTGGTGCGCTCCGTGGGCGCAGGTGCCGGCGCGGGCTCCGCTTTCGGGTCGGGCTTCACGTCATCCGCCTTCTTCACCGGCTTGATCCACTTGCTGTTGGCCTCATTGATCACCCCTTCGTTGAACTGCGCCACCTGCGTGACCTGGCCACTGGCATCGTAACGCTTCAGCGCGCCATCCTCCTTGCCTTCATCAACGCTCACCTGAACGGCGAGCTGCCCATTCTCGTGGTAGTACTTCTGCTCGCCGTCACGAACGCCAAAAGCATTGAAGACGAATTCCTGCGCGAGCTTGCCGTTGGGGTGCCAGCGCTGGAACTTGCCGGTATTGCGGTCCAGGTCCCAATTCCCGAGCTCCTCGGTCTTGCCATTCGGATAGTAGGTCACGTATTCCCCCTTCGGACGGCCCATCTGGTAGTTGATCTCGCTCATCACATTGCCGTTGGGCCAGTAGCGCTTCCATTTGCCTACACGCTTGCTGTTGCTGTAACGGCCCTCCTCGATCAGCTGGCCATCGTCGTACTCCGGTTTCTCAGCCCTCGGGGCGAGCACTTTCCAATAGCCCTGCTTGCGGCCCATCTCATCCACCACGTTGAGGGTATCCTGAGCCACGGCGGCGACACGGGTGGCGGCGAGAAGGAGCAGAAAAAGGAAGGAGTGACGGAACATGGCGTGGTGGGCTTCGCGAGGCGCGAAACGATGCTGAGCTGATGAAGGTTTCAGGTCGGCTGGTTCGAAGGCTCGGCGCATCCGGCTCGCGAACGCCAACCCTCAGCCACCAATCAATCGCTTCAGATTCACCATCATCTCGTCCACCATGGCCGAGAGGTCATATTGCGGCCGCCAGCCCCAGTCGGCACGCGCCGCGCTGTCATCGATGCTGCGCGGCCAGCTATCGGCAATGGCCTGGCGGTGGTCCGGGGCGTAATCGATGGTGAAGCCGGGGATGTGGCGGCGCACCTCGGCGGCGATCTGCTCCGGGTCGAAGCTGAAGCCCGCGAGGTTGTAGCTGTTCCGCACCCTCACCTGCTCGGCGGGCGCTTCCATCAGGTCAATGGTGGCGCGGATGGCATCCGGCATGTACATCATGGGCAGGGTCGTCTTCGGCCCCAGGAAACTGGTGTACTTGCCATGCTTGATGGCTTCATGGAAGATGTGCACCGCATAATCCGTGGTGCCGCCGCCGGGCGCGCTCTTCCAGCCGATGAGGCCGGGGTAGCGGATGCTGCGCACATCCACGCCGTAACGCTTGTGGTAGTAATGGCACCAGCCTTCGCCGGCCAATTTGCTGATGCCATACACCGTGGTGGGCTCGGCGATGGTGCGCTGCGGCGTGCCGTCCTTCGGCGTGGTGGGGCCGAAAACGGCGATGCTACTGGGCCAGTAGACCTTCTTCAGTTTGCCCTCGCGCGCCAGCTCCAGCACGATGAAGAGGCTCTCCATGTTCAGTTTCCACGCGAAGGCGGGGTCCTTCTCCGCCGTGGCGCTCAACAGGGCGGCCAGGAGGTACACCTCGGTGATGCCGTGCTTGTCGATGATGCGCTCGATGCCTCGACGGTCCATCGCATCGACCATGGCGAACGGACCGGCCTGCTCGACCTGCGGCTGCTTGATGTCGCTGGCCACCACGTTCTCATTGCCGAAGCGGGCACGCAAGCCCTCTACGAGCTCGGTGCCGATCTGGCCACTGGAGCCGATGACGAGGATCTTCTTGGTCATGCGGCGAAGCTATTTCGTCAGGCGGAACGGCCGGACCGACCGCCGTACTTTCGCCACATGGACGCGCATCGCCTGCGGAACCTGCACCGGCCCGATGTGCTCAGGGCTCGTCTGGAGCATGAGGGGGCGCCGCGCACCACGCTTTCCTTCTATCGCTACGTGCGTTTGCGCGAAGTGGAGGTTCTGCGCCACGCGCTCTACCAGGAATGGGAGGCGCTGGGGGTGCTCGGCCGCATCTACATCGCACCGGAGGGCATCAACGCCCAGGTGAGCGTGCCCACGAACAACCTCGAACACTTCCGTAAGGCGCTGGATGCACGCGAAGCCTTCGCGAACGTGCCATGGAAGATCGCGGTCGAAGACGACGGCAAGAGCTTCCTCAAGCTCGCCATCAAGGTGAAGAAGAAGATCGTGGCCGATGGCCTGACCGACGATGCCTTCGACGTGACCAACGTGGGTGAGCACCTCGACGCAATGACCTTCAACCGGAAGATGGAGGAAGGCGCATTGGTCATCGACATGCGCAACAATTACGAGTGCCTGATCGGGCATTTCGAAGGGGCCTACCTGCCCAAGGCCGACAACTTCCGTGGCGCGATCGAGGAAGTGGTGGAGGCGTTCAAGGGGAAGAAGGATGCGGAAGTACTGATGTATTGCACCGGCGGCATCCGTTGCGAGAAGGCCAGCGCCTACCTCAAGCATCAAGGCTTCACCAACGTGAGCCAGTTGCACGGCGGAATCATCGACTATGCGCG
>JAEUSX010000103.1 GCA_016788405.1 Flavobacteriales bacterium | reverse complement strand
CGACGAGGCCACCAGCGCGCTGGACAGCGAGAGCGAGCGCCTGGTGCAGGAGGCCTTGGAGCAATTGATGAAGGGCCGCACGAGCCTCGTGATCGCGCATCGGTTGAGCACCATTCGCGATGCCGACCGCATCCTGGTGCTGGACAAGGGCGTGGTGGCGGAGAGCGGCACGCACGAGGAGCTGATTGCGGATGCTGATGGCTTGTACCACAGCTTGAGCAGATTGCAGATGAGCGCAGCTTAACGGTCCACCTGCCGGTTTTTGCTTTCCTGAGCTGGGCGTTTACTTTCACGCTTCCAATCCCTTTGCCATGACGCCCAACGCCCAACGCCCAACGCCCCAGCCTAGTCCTGGTCCTGATGCTCCTTGGGACATCTGTCCTCGCGCAACCCGATTTCCATCCGGACTATTTCGGTGAAGCCTTGAAAGACGCAATCGGCTACATCGAGAATCGGGGCCAGGTGAAGAATACGAACGAGGCGCTGGCGCCCAACGTGCTCTTCTATACTCAGGGCGCGAAGCCGCGCGCCTACTTCCAACGGAAGGGCGTGGTCTCGTACGTTCTCGCGAAGCGCGACACCAGCATGGCTGTACCGGACACGCTGTACCGGCTTGACATGAAATGCGTGGGACTCAATGTCCAAGACGTCGCGCCCACGGCGTACATCGTGAAACCATATACCCAGAGCTTCTACACCGCATGGACCGGAGCTGGCGTGTCGAACGTCAACGGTTATAGCCGCTTGGTTTACGAGGACATCTATCCTGGGATCGACCTGCACTTCTACACCGGACCGTATGGCCAGAAGATGGCCTTCGTGTGCCATCCCGGAAGTAGTCCTGACAACATCAAACTGCAGTTCGCCGGGCATGACGATATAGCGCTTGATTGGGACGGCGCTTTGAAACTGCTCTTCAACGGCCAGTGGATCAAATTCAATGAGGCCATTGCATACCAGTACGACGCTGGCAATAATGTCTCGCAACTCGGTTGGAACGCCAGCTACGGTCTTGACAGCCTGCTCTCCATCTCGAACTTCACATTCGACACGTTCGACCCCGATTTGCCTTTGGTGCTGCAGATCGGACCTCCACCTGGCGGCGGCGGTGGCCCCATTGAAACGCCCGGCCTCTGCTGGAGCACCTATTTCGGTGGTGACCAAAGCGATGTGATCACCAGCAGCACCCAGGACGCCGACGGCAACTACTTCGTGGCCGGACGAACAGGCAGCGGTGAACTGGAGTTCCCCGCCGCACCCGGCACCTTCGCCTACCCGAATACGGGCGGCAACCTCGCCTTCGTGGTGAAGATGGACGACCAGGACCGCATGCTGTGGCGCGCCTTCCTAGGCGGACAAGGCAGCGATATCACCATAGCCAACGCGGTGGTGGCAAAGGACAATGCCAGCACCCCTATGCTGTACATCGCAGGGAGTACGAATTCAAATACTCTAAGTACCTGGGACAATGGGGTGGCCTATTTCAACGGCACGAACACGAACAGCACCTTCAAGGGATTCACTGCAGCTTTCAATAACGACCCCAATGATGCTGAACATGGCACGCGCAGCTGGACCACCTACATCGGCGATTCCGATGTGCAAATCCATGGCATGGCCAAGGATCAGGACGAGCGGCTCTTCCTCACCGGGCAAACCATGGGCTCCCTGCCGCCCGAACAGGAGACCGCACCTAGCGGCAGCGAGCATTACCCTTACGGTGGCGGGCTCGATGCCTTCGTTATCCTACTGAACGAGGACGACCGCACGCTGTGGGTTACGACCTACGGCGGCAGCGACACCGACAAGGCCAAGGAAGTAGTTGTGGGTGCTGGCAAAGTGGTGATCGCGGGTGACACGGAGAGCGCCGACATGATCACGGTGGATGGTGGCAGCAACGCCTGGGACCGCGAATTCGCCGGGGAGATCCGCGAATGCTTTGTGGCCGAATTCAACCTGAGCGGCAACCAGCAATGGGGCACTTGCTTCGCAGCGGACCAGGATGGAAGCCCTACGATTATGGACATGCTCGGCAAGGGCCTGGCGATTGATCCGGTTACGCAGGACATTGTGATCGGTGGCGGCTTGTTCTCACAAGGATTGCTCATCGTGGAGGGGCCAGGTTGGTATGACAACACCGCTTTGCCTGGCGTCCAGAACAGCTTCCTCGCTCGTTTCTCGGCCATTGATCGATCACTCACCTGGAGCACCTACCTGGCCGGTACGAACGTGAACTTCATGAACGAGATCAGAACCTTGTATTTCGATGAGCTGGGCAACCTGGTCGTGGCCGGGCGCACGCGCGACCTCTCGCTGCCTTTGACCCCGCTGGCGGACATGTACTATACCAACCTTATTCAGGCGGATGTCTTCGCTGTGGACCCAGGCCCGCCGCCGACGGCCATCGTAGAAGCCTCGGACATGTTCGTCATGAGCTTCACACCTGACCATTGGCTGGCCTGGTGCAGCTACATCGGCGGGCAGGCGGGCACCGTGCATGAACTCCCGCATGCCCTGCTGCGCCGAAATGGCGACCTCTACATGGCTGGCTTCACCAGCAAGCATACCGTGCATTTCGACGGGCTGCACTT
Source organism: Flavobacteriales bacterium (assembly GCA_016788405.1). Classification (GTDB taxonomy): domain Bacteria; phylum Bacteroidota; class Bacteroidia; order Flavobacteriales_F; family PHOS-HE28; genus PHOS-HE28. The sequence goes on along the minus strand of JAEUSX010000103.1, from coordinate 10,001 downwards.
CACCAGCTACTTCCCCCTTCACGACACCCAGGTCCCCGGTGTGCATTTCACAGACACCTATGGCGACGTACCCAACTTCGAGGGCAACGGCACCTCCGACGCCTTCATCACACGCGTCTGCGCTTCGGCGCTGACGAGCATGCCAGAACGAGCCGGAGTGTTCTCCGATCAGCTAAGGGCTTTCCTCGAGAGTGATCGTATTGCGCTGAGCGGATTACCCAGAGGGATGCATGAGGTGAACATCCTTGATGCAACGGGCCGCATCGTCCAGCGCACTCGAGCAGCGAGCGATGGTCGCGTGGCTTACGTGCTGCGGCCTACGGTAAGTGAGGGCATCTATTTCATCAGCGTGACGCAGCAGGGCCGGTTCGCCAAGCTGTACCTCACGCGCTGAACCAGAATAGCCATGTTGCGCGCCCTAATGCGGTGCATGGCATTCGGGCCATGCCTTCCTTTCCCTGCCGTTGCGCAGTACTGGGCACCAGCCAACCTGCCTGTTGTAGTGGAACAACTCAGGCAGTTCTACACGAATGGTGAAGAAGATGTCTTTTGCATCTGTGGGCGAACTTTTGTGCCTGAAGATGCGCCAAGTCCTTGGCGGAACGGATTGGTGTGCAACATGAATGGCGTATGGGACACCCTTGGCATCTTCAACCAAGAGCTTTCTTCAGTTGCGAAATGGGGTGACACATTATTCGTGTCCGGCGGCTTTACCGGGGTCGATTGGCAGATACTGCCGGGGAATCTTCTCGCGCTATATGATGGAACGTGGCATCAGGACCCGCAATTCACCCAAGCCTCTCATGGTGGTTACCTGCGCACCATTGGCGACTCATTGTTCATCCTCGGGCATTTTGAGGTTGAGCCAGGAGTTGACACGATTGGCGTCGGCTTGCGCCAAGCTGGGCGCTGGCATCCCATAGGCGATCTCCCCCCCCCTGATTCGCCAAGTGGTGCTCCCTGGATCTTCGACATCGAACTCTACAATGGTCAACTGGTCATTACAGGTAGCATTAACACGATCAACGGCTATGATGTCTTTGTGCTCCAGGGCGATGATTGGGTCCCCTTGGGCGGTGGGCTGGTAGGCTGGAACAGCTTCGGGAAATGCCTAGCCGTGTACCAAGGCGATCTGTACTTGGGTGGCGGTATGTCCATGGCGGCCGGCGATGTGGGGCAGAACATCATGCGATGGGATGGCAACCAATGGCATCCGTTAGGCAGCGGCTTGCAAACACAGCTCAACAACTTCGGCAATTTCGGCACTGTTGAGAACATGCTGGTGCATGACGGGGAACTCTTCGTTGGCGGCAGTTTCCGGTATGCAGGGGGCATCCCTGCACACGGCGTGGCCCGCTGGGATGGCAGCCAATGGTGCTCCGTTGCACCCTACGGCCCTACCAACACGGTGAACTGCTTAGGATTCTTCCAGGATACCCTGCTGATCAATTTCAATGGGACGATCAATGGCGACCTCATGGGGCGCATAGCTAAGTTCATAGCGCCTACCTATGAAGACAACTGTGGGCTTTGGGCCGGAACTGAGGAAGGCCAGTCAACTGAAATGCTGTTACACGTGTGGCCCAACCCGACACGTGCTGAGCTGCGTTTCACCACGCCATCCAATGGTCCAGTTCAGGTGAGAATCTTGGATAGCAGCGGCAGGCAGGTACTCAAAAGGAGCTTCACCCCCATCGCTCACACGATCGAACTCGACATCGGATTGTTTGATTCGGGCATTTACCAGATTCATTTGAACGATCGGCTTGGAATGAGCCGGACAACTCGGTTCGTGAAGGAGTAATCCGAGCGCTATAGTTCCACCTCCACCACCTTCTTCGTGGCGAAGAACTCCTCCTCGAAGAACTCGCTCAGCGCATGCACGCGGTAGCGCTGCTTCACGGGCAATAGCTCATCGGCGAGCTCGCCGCCCTTGAGGTAGTACAGCTTCCCCTCCCCTTTCACCGTCAGGTGCTTGGTCATGCGCAGGAACTCCGGCAAGGTGGTGACGGCGCGGCTCACGATGAAATCGTAGCGCTGCTGGTGGTCCTCGCTGCGCACTTGCTCGGCGGTGCAATTGGTGAGGCCCAGCCCCTGGATGACACCCTGGACGGCGGCGATCTTCTTGCCGATGCCATCGATGCCGTGGAAAGTGCATTGCGGGAACATGATCGCGAGCGGCACCAAGGGGAAGCCGCCACCGGTGCCTACATCAACAATCCGGCTGCCCTTCTTGAATTGCACCACCTTGGCGATGCCGAGCGAATGCAGGATATGCCGCTCGTAGAGGTGCTCGAAGTCCTTGCGCGAGATGAGGTTGACGCGCGCGTTCCACTCGGCGTAAAGCGGGCCGAGGCGGGCGAAATGATCCCGTTGCGCAACGGTGATCTCGGGGAAATACTTCGTGATCAGTTCCACCGCGGTGAATCAGGGGTCATGTTCCCATGTGCTCATGTGGTCATGGGAATGCAACTCGATCATGGGCACATGTCCGCATGGGCACATGCTCACATGGGCATTCAGATCGTGTCCTTGCGCGCGTCGAGCAGGCCCATGAGGAATTCGCGGGCGCGGAAGAGCTGCGCCTTCACGGTGCCCAAGGGCAGGTCCAGCTCCTCGGCGATCTCCTCGTAGCTGTACTCCTTGTAGTAGCGGAGCTCCACCAGCTGCTTGTAGCGCGGCTTCAGCTTGTCCACCACTTCGCGCATGATGCTGTTCTTCTGCTCACGAATGGCCACTTCGGCGGGATCCAGGCCATGCCCCTTGAGCTCGATGGTCATCTCGTCGCCGTCGTCGGTGCCGATGGGCGCGTCGATGGAGAAGGTCTTCTTCTTCTGCTTGCGGATCCAGTCGATGCAGTTGTTGGAGGCGATCTTGAAGAGCCAGGTGCTGAAGGCGTAATTGGGCGTGTACTGCTTCAGGCGGTTGAAGGCCTTGCCGAAGGCCTCGATCGTGAGGTCCTCCGCATCGTCCTTGTTGTTGATCATCTTTAACAGCATGAAGTAGATGCTGTCGCGATAGCGGCTCATCAGCTCGGCATACGCCTTCTGGTCGCCCTTGTCCACGGCTCTGCGCACGAGGAGGTAATCGTACCGGGCCTTCTCACTGAGGTTCTCGTTCACTTCCATCGTTTGGGCTTTACGAGGATCGTGCTGGCGTACAGCATCGGATCCAAAAGTAGGAACAGCCATTCCAGGGGCAGGGCGAGCCAGGCGACGGCACCGGCCTGCAGACGGCGCAGCGCGGCGATGGCCACCGGCTGAAGCAACGCGAGCTGGACGCCGATGCCGATGGCCGCTTCCACCCACCGCTGCTTGACGAGCAGCAGCGCGAGCGCGGCCCAGAAGGCCATGCGCGCCAGCGGCAGGAGCATGAGCAGCACCTGATGCCCGAAGCGATAATGCACGGCCGTGGTGTAGTGCCTGCGCTTGCGGCGGATCCAGGTGGGCAGGTCGGGCGTGGGACGTGTGGTCATGAAGCTTCGAGGATCGGCCACCACGGCCGTGTTCCCCTTGCGTGCGGCCTCATTGATCAACAGGTCATCATCGCCGCTCATGAGCCGATTATGGCCGCGGGGGCCCGATGCACCGAAGAAGACGTCGGCGGCGTAGCCCAGATTCCGACCCACGCCCATGTAAGGCACGCCGGCCTGCGCGAAGCCCATGAACTGCATGGCCTTGATGGCCCCGTCGTAACGCTCGAGCACGCTTCCCAAACCTGGAGATGCAGCATACGGACTGTGGCCGATCACGATGCTGCGCCCATCCCGGAATCCTGCGGCCATCAACGCGATCCAGTCCTTGCTCGCGGGCACGCAATCGGCATCGGTGAGGAGCACATGCGGGTGCGAGGCCGATCGCACGCCCACGCCGAGGGCGATCTTCTTCCCATAATTGAAGCGCTCGTCGGCCTGGATGTTCACCGGCTTCAGGAGCGGGTACCTGGGCTTCATCCATTGAAGGATCTCCCAGGTGTCGTCGTCGCTCCGGTCGTTCACCACCACCACCTCGAAGGCGCGGTGATCCTGCTGCATCAGCAAGGGAACGAGCTCCTCCAGGGTGCGCGCCTCGTTGCGCGCGCAGATCACCACGCTGATGGGCCGCTCGCGATCGGGCTCGACCATGCGCTTGCCGAAGGCCAGCCGAGCGAACATCAGCGCGTGGTAGACCAGCAGCACCAACAGCGCGCCGAGCATGATCTGGAACTCGATGGAAAGCATGAGGAAGTGCCGCAACGCGGACGCTGAAGCGCTGGCGAAACTACCGGGGGGGCTATTGGCCGGATGGCGGCGTGAAAAGCAGTTATGAACACCGGATCCGCGCCAAGCACCGCATGCCCGGCAGCCTAGATTCGCGGCCTCCCGATGCACTTCGACCTGATCGCCAACGACCCGCATTCCGCTGCACGGGCCGGAGTCCTTCATACTCCCCACGGCGCCATCCCCACCCCGGTCTTCATGCCCGTTGGAACATTGGGCGCGGTGAAGGCCGTGCATCCACGCGAGCTGAAGAGCGACCTCGACGCGCCCATCATGCTGAGCAATACCTACCACCTCTACCTGCGACCAGGGACCGAGGTGCTGGAGCACGCCGGGGGATTGCACAAGTTCAATGGATGGGACCGCCCCATCCTCACCGATAGCGGCGGCTTCCAGGTGCACAGCCTCAGCGACATCCGCAAGATCACCGAGGAAGGCGTGAAGTTCCAGAGCCACATCGATGGCAGCGCGCACCTGTTCACGCCGGAGAAGGTGATGGACATCCAGCGCAGCATCGGGGCCGATATCATCATGGCCTTCGATGAATGCACGCCATGGCCTTGCGCGCCGGACTATGCCGAGAAGAGCATGCGCATGACGCACCGCTGGCTCGACCGCTGCATCGCACGACTATCTGAGACCGATCCGAAGTACGGCCACGAGCAGGCGCTCTTCCCCATCGTGCAGGGCAGCACGTTTCCTGAGCTGCGCACCCGGTCCGCGGAGTACATCGCCGGCAAGGGCGCCGCAGGCAATGCGATCGGCGGCCTCAGCGTGGGCGAGCCGGAAGAGGAGATGTACGCCATGGCCGAGCTGTGCTGCACCATTCTCCCGAAGGACCGGCCGCGCTACCTCATGGGCGTCGGCACCCCATGGAACCTGTTGGAGAACCTGGCGCGCGGCATCGATATGTTCGACTGCGTGATGCCCACCCGGAACGGCCGCAACGGCATGCTCTTCACGCGCGATGGCATCGTGAACATCAAGAACAAGCAATGGGCCGACGACCACTCCCCGCTCGATCCGGGCGCGCACAGTTGGGTGGATGCCGCGTATTCCCGCGCCTTCGTGCGGCATCTGTTCCAGAGCGGAGAGATGCTGGGGCAGCAGATCGCCAGCCTGCACAATCTCGGCTTCTACATCGGCCTCATGCGCGAGGCGCGCCGACGCATCATCGACGGTAGCTTCACCACCTGGAAGAACGCGTTGTTGCCGAACTTGAAGGTGAGACTATGATGATGCGCCAGCTCGACGTTGAGCTTCGGGCCTCGGGCCGCAGGCTCGCCCCCGATCCAGCCCGCGGCCCGAGGACCGTGGCCTGCGCGCAGGCCCTTGCGCGATAGCCCTGCACATGCTCCGCATCCTCGACCGATACATCCTCCGCAAATTCCTCGGCACCTTCTTCTTCATGCTGGTGCTGATCATGCTGGTGGCCGTGGTCTTCGACCTGAGCGAGAAGACCGAGGACTTCGCGCGCACGCAGCCCAGCGCCCGCGCCGTGACGCTCGATTACTACGTGAACTTCGTGGTGTTCTACGCCAATCGCTTCAGCGGCCTGTTCACTTTCCTCGCGGTGCTGCTCTTCACCAGCCGCCTGGCCCACCGCAGCGAGGTGATCGCCATGCTCAGCGGAGGGGTGAGCTTCCCCCGCCTGCTGCGGCCATACGCCATCGGAGCCACGCTGATCGCGGCGCTGAGCCTGGTGGTGAACCACCTGGTGCTGCCCAAGGCCAATGAGCGACGGCTGGCCTTCGAGGAGATCTACGTGCGCGAGGTGGAATTCTCCGTGAAGGACCGCCACCTGCACCGGGAGATCGCGCCGGGCCTGATCGCTTACGGCGAACGATACAGCGCCAAGGAGCAGACGCTGTACACGTTCGGGCTCGAGCGCTGGGTGAACGGCGTGCTGGTGAGCAAGCTCGACGCCGAGCGCGCCGCCTACGACAGCACGGCGGGCACCTGGCGCCTCACCAATTGGCTGGCCCGCGACATCGGGGACAAAGGCGATGCGCTGAGCCGAGGCTTGGAGAAGGACACCCTGCTGCCCTTGCGGCCCAACGACCTGGGCCAGCGCGTGGAGACCGCCATGGCCCTGACCACGCCCGAACTCAACACCTACATCGCCGATCGGCAGCGCCAGGGCGATGGCAAAGTGGGCCCCTACCTGATCGAGAAGCACCAGCGCACGGCCTATCCGCTGGCCACGTACATCTTCACGCTCATCGGCGTGGGCATCGCCAGCCGGAAGGTCCGGGGCGGCACCGGATTGCACCTCGCCTTGGGCGTGATGCTCGTGCTCGTGTACTTCTTCGTGGTGCAGTTCACCACCGTGGCCGCCACCAACGCGGGCCTGGACCCCTTCCTCGCCGTCTGGCTGCCGAACATCGGCTACGCGCTCATCGGCATCTGGATCTACCGCACGGCGCCGAAGTAGCGAACGTCCCATCACTTCATTCCATCGCATTATTGCGATATTCCATTTGCATCGTAATATTGCGATCTATTGAACGCCATGGGACTCGTCAAGACAGACCTCTTCACCGCCGAGCAGAACCGCATGGCCGCACTGGCGAAGGTGCTCGGCCATCCGGCCCGCATCGCCATCCTGCAATACCTCGTCAAGAAAGGGACCTGCGTGAACGGCTCATTAGTCGAGGAGCTCGGCTTGGCGCAGGCCACCATCAGCCAGCACCTTTGGGAGTTGAAGAACGCCGGCCTGGTCCAAGGCACGGTGGAAGGCACGAGCATCTGCTATTGCATCGATCCCAAGGGCTGGAACGCCCTGAAGAAGGACATGGACAAACTGCTCACGAGCGTGAGCAACAATTGCTGTTAGTCCGCGCGCTACACAACGCGCCCCAGCACATGCAACCAATGAACACTGCACAAGAGACCAAGGACATGGTCCGCGCCAAGTACGCGGAGATCGCCCAACAGGACAAGGGCACCAACGCCAGCAGCTGCTGTGGCGCCGGTGGCTGCAGCGCGGAGGTGTACAACATCATGACCGATGACTACACCCAGGTGGAAGGTTACAACCCCGACGCCGACCTCGGGCTGGGCTGCGGCCTGCCCACCCAATTCGCTGGGATCAAGAAGGGCGACACCGTGCTCGACCTGGGCTCCGGCGCCGGCAACGACTGCTTCGTGGCGCGCCACGAGACCGGTGAGGACGGCCGCGTGATCGGCGTGGACTTCACCCCGGAGATGGTGGCCAAGGCGAAGGAGAACGCGAAGAAGCTGGGCTACCAGAACGTCGAGTTTCGCCAGGGCGATATCGAAGCGCTACCCCTCACGAGCAACATCGTGGACGTGGTGGTGAGCAATTGCGTGCTGAACCTGGTGCCCGACAAACGCAAGGCCTTCAGCGAGGTGCTGCGCGTTCTGAAGCCCGGAGGCCACTTCAGCATCAGCGATGTGGTGCTGCGCGGTGAGATCCCCGCGCGGTTGAAGGAAAGCGCCGAGATGTACGCGGGCTGCGTTGCCGGTGCATTGCCGGAGAGCGAGTACCTCGGCATCATCCACGAGCTCGGCTTCGAGCAGGTGAGCGTGCAGAAGCGGAAGCCGATCATCCTGCCGGACGACATCCTGGCGAAGTACCTCGGCGCGGAAGAGATCGCCGCCTACAAGGCCAGCGCCGCAGGCACCTTCAGCATCACCGTTTCGGCCTACAAGCCCGCAGCGGAGGCGAAGAAGGACGCCTGCTGCGCGCCGAACGCCGAGGGAACTGAAAAGGTGAAGCTGGCCACGGGCGAGACCTGTGGCTGCGGCATCAACAGCACCTGCTGCTGATGCGGATCCTCGTCCTGTGCACCGGCAACAGCTGCCGCAGTCAGATGGCCCAAGGCTACCTGCAGCACTTCGCCGGCAAGCGCGCCGAGGTATACAGCGCCGGCGTGGAGACGCATGGTGTGAACCCGCGCGCGATCGCCATCATGAAGGAGGATGGCATCGACATCAGCCGCCACACGAGCAACAACGTGGACGAGTACCGCGACCTCGCCTTCGACCATGTGATCACCGTTTGCGACAACGCGAAGGAGCGCTGCCCCTGGTTCCCCACCACCGCGCAGAAGCATCATCACAACTTCACCGATCCGGCGAAGGCCACAGGCAACGAAGCGGAGATCATGGCCGAGTTCAGGAGGGTGCGCGACGAAATCAAGGCCTATTGCAGGAACTTCATCGCGCAGCACGCATGAGACGCTACGCGGCGGAACTGCTGGGGACATACACGCTCGTATTCGCGGGAACAGGCGCCATCGTGGTCAACGAGCAGACTGGTGCGCTCGGGCACTTCGGTGTGGCGGCCACCTTCGGGCTCGTCGTGCTGGCCATGATCCATGCGTTCGGTGAAGTATCCGGTGCGCACCTGAATCCGGCAGTGACGATCGGCTTCTTGACGGCGAAGCGCTTCCCGGCCTCGCAAGCGCTCCCTTACATCGGCGCGCAGCTCGGAGGCGCGCTCCTGGCTTCGCTCACGCTGCGCCTCCTGTTCCCTGGGAATGCAGAGCTTGGTGCCACCATCCCGACAGGCAGCGCCATGCAATCCTTCATGCTCGAGACGATCCTCACCTATCTCCTCATGCTGGTGATCCTGCACGTAGCGCACGGGTCGAGGGAAGTCGGACTCATGGCGGGCATCTCCATCGGTGCCATGGTGGGGCTTGAAGCGCTCTTCGCCGGACCGATCTGCGGCGCGAGCATGAATCCGGCACGCAGCTTCGCGCCTGCTGTGGTCTCTGGTGAATTGAATGCGTTGTGGCTCTACATCGTGGCCCCCATCTCCGGCGCATTGCTCGCCGTGCTCACCTGGCGCTTGCTTCAAGCATCCGCATCATCGAAACCCATGGATTGAGGCACGGTCATGGACGCCTCCATTCCACTCATCCCTCTCGTAGCGCTAGCGGCGTCGCTCATTACCCTGCTCAGCGGCTTCGGCTTGGGCACATTGCTGCTTCCAGTCTTCGCGCTCTTCTTCCCTCTGGAGGTTGCCATCGGGCTCACGGCCGTGGTGCACCTGCTCAACAACCTCTTCAAGCTCGGTCTGCTCTGGAAGAATATCCACTGGGGCACCGTTTTCCGCTTCGGCGTGCCGGGAATCCTGGGCGCCTATTTGGGCGCGCGGCTCATGCTCCTGCTGGGCACCCGTAATCCTTTGTACCAGGGACTGCTGCACCCGGTGGACCCGCTTGACCTGGTGATCGCCGGCATGATGCTCGTCTTCGGGCTGTTCGAGGTCTCCAAGAAGCTCAATGCCCTCTCGCTGCCACCGCGATGGATGATGCCCGGCGGCTTCACCAGCGGCTTCTTCGGTGGGCTCAGCGGTCACCAAGGCGCGCTGCGCAGCATGTTCCTGCTTCGCAGCGGGCTGGGCAAGGAAGCCTTCATCGCGTCGGGCGTGGCCATCGCCTGCCTGGTGGACCTCACACGCCTGCCCACCTATGCGACGGGCGAGCTGATCACGAATGCGCAGCACCAAGGAACCCTTTTGCTGGCCACCACGCTCGCGGCCTTCATCGGAGCATGGTGGGGAAAGAAACTCATCCCGAAGGTGACGATGCGCGGCGTGCAACTCTCTGTCGGAGCGATGATCCTCGCCATCTCGGGGATGCTCGCCTCGGGCATCATCTGACCGGCATCGCGGACCGCAATGGCTCGGATCACCACCCTCGGTTTGCGCGCCAACTGGAAGCAGTTCACCCTGCTGGTGATCGTCAACGCCTTCGTGGGCGGCATGGTG
>JAEUSX010000091.1 GCA_016788405.1 Flavobacteriales bacterium | reverse complement strand
GAGAAAGCCGTGCGCGTGGTGCACACGCTGAAGCCGACGCTGGTGAGCATCGATGACGAGCGCTTCACTGCGCTCTGCGCGCGCTTGGTGGCACCCGGCGCCACCGGCACCGCTGCATGGAACTCGGATGCGGACGCGCTCTCGACAGCGATCGAGGTCCTGCTCGGAATGCGCTAGCTCCCTTCGATGATATTGATCACGCGGTCCGGGTAGTCGCTGATGATGCCATCCACGCCGAGCGCGATCATGCGCTGGATGTCGGCCGGCTCATTCACGGTCCACACGTTCAAGGCGATGCCCCTTCCCCGCAGATCGCGCAGAAGCTGCGCATCGGCCATGCTGAAGTGCGGACTGTAGATGGCGGGCTTGAAGGACAGGCGCTGAAGATTGGCGTCAACGCCATCAGTGTTCTCCACGAGCAGGGCCATGGGCATCTCCGCTGCGAGACCGTGCATGGCCATCAGCACGGCAGGGTCGAAGGATTGGATGATGACGCGCTCCCCGAGGCCGAGTGAATCAATGGCTGAAAGCACCCGCTGCGCGAACTCCGCCGGCCGCGGCTGGTGGGTCCCATATAGCGCCGGGTCGCTCTTGATCTCGATGTTGAATCCTGGCGAGCCGCTGCCACCCATGAGCGCGGCCTCATCCAAGGCCTCCACCACTTCGCGCAAGGTCGGCTTGTGCACGCGTCGGCGATCCTGCGAGGGGAAGCCCGGGTGATCCAGCGATCCGCAGTCGAAGCGCTGGATCTCAGCCACCGTCATGCGGTAGAGGTTCAGGCCTCGCTCCACCGCGGAATCGATGGCCGCGCCTTGCGCATCGAGGCAGATGCGGTGATGCATCCACGGCTCATGCGACACCACGACCTGGCTGTCCGCGCTGATCACCACATCGAGCTCCACCCAATCCACGCCGAGCTCGGCGGCCTTAAGGAAGGCCGGCACGGTGTTCTCCGGCAGCAGGCCGCGGCATCCACGGTGACCGTGCACTTCGGGCGGGCTGGTGGCAACGGGCATTTCGCAAGCCGTCAGAAGAACGACGGCGAGCAAGTGTAGGACGGAGCGCGCGGATTCAGCCCTTCCCATCCGCGAATGCGTTGATGATCTTATCGGCGAGCACTTCGGCCATGCGGCGCTTGCCTTCGTGGGTGACCCCGGCCACATGCGGGGTGAGCAGCACGCGCTCATGGCCCATCAGGCGGCGCTGCACATGCGGTTCCATCGCGGGATCAAGGCCGCTGAGGTCGGCGCGCTCGAATTCCAGCACATCGAGACCCGCGGCGATCACGCGCCCCTGATCGATCGCGTTGAGCAAGGCCTCCGTATGCACGACGGCCCCGCGCGAGGTGTTGAGGAACCAGACCGGCCTGCCCAGGCGCAGGAAGAAGTCGCGGTTGGCGAAATGGCGGGTCTCGTCGTTGAGCGGAAGATGCACGCTGATCACATCGCTCTCGCGGAGCACGCGCTCCAGCCCGCACTCCTCCAAGCCCGCACGCCCGAAGCCGCTGCGGTACTTGTCATGCGCGAGCACCATGACGCCGAAGCCGCGCAGTTTATCCGCGAAAGCGCTCCCCATGTTGCCATAGCCGATGATGCCCACCTTCTTGCCGTACAGGTCCGTGCCGCGATTCTCTTCGCGCAGCCACAGCCCCGCGTGCACCTGATTGTTCGCCCGGACCAGCGCTTTCATCAGCGCCAGGAGCATCATCACGCAGGCTTCGCCCACGCCATCACGATTGCCCTCCGGGCTGTTGAGCACGCGCACGCCGTTCTTCAGGCACCATGCCGTGTCAATATTCTCCAGACCGCTGCCGACACGAGCGACGAAGCGCAATCCGTTCACCTTGGATAGCAGGCCGGCATCGAGTCTTCGGCTGCGTACCACGATTCCCTCTGCCTGGGCGAGCATCGCCTCCAGTTCCGGATCGTCGGTGTGCTGCAGCGCGATCACTTCATGACCTGCGCGCGTGAGGCGCTCGGCCAGCGCCGTATGCACGGAATCGATCAGGGCGATGCGCATTTCAGAAAAGGATGTCCGCCAGCAGCAGCGAAGCGATGGAGAAGTAGATCAGCAGTCCGGTGACATCGACCACGGTGGCCACGAAGGGCGCGGAGGAGACCGCCGGGTCGCGTCCCAGCCGCTTCAGCACGAGCGGGAACAATGAACCGATGAGGTTCCCCCAGAGCACCACCCCGAGCAGCGAGAAGCCCACGGCCAGGCCCACCTCGAACCAATGCTCGCCGTACACATCGACGAACTGGCTCCAAACGGCCACGCGCAGGAAGCCGATGACGCCCAGCACGCTGCCCAGCGTGAGGCCCACGGTGAATTCGCGCTTCACCACGCTCCACCACTCGCGCATGCTCACATCGCCCAGGGCGAGCGCGCGGATGATGAGCGTGCTGGCCTGCGAGCCGGTGTTGCCGCCGCTGCTGATGATGAGCGGCACGAAGAGCGCGAGCACCACGGCCTTGGCGATCTGGCCCTCGAAGAAGCTCATGGCGGTCGCGGTGAAGCTCTCGCCGATGAAGAGGATGATGAGCCAGCCGACGCGCTTCTTCACGATCTCCCACCAGCTGCTGCTCATGTAGGAGTCCTCCAGCGCTTCCATGCCCGCCATCTTCTGCACATCCTCCGTCTCCTCCTTCCGGATGGTGTCCATCACGTCGTCGAACGTGATGCGGCCCACCAGGCGATAACGGTCATCGACCACGGGCATCACCGCCAGGTTGTACTTCTCCATGAGGCGGGCCACCTCTTCCGCGTCGGTATGCGCGCTCACCACAGCCGTGTCGGGGTCGTAGACATCCTTCACCGGCGTGCGCAGGCTCTCGGTGATCAGCTTCTTCAGGGGGATGGCGCCCACGAGCTTGCCGTGATCATCCACCACGTGGATCTGGAACACGTTGTCGATGTCCTCGCCGTGCTTGCGCAGTTCGCGCACGCAGTCGATCATGCTGGCGCCCACATTCACCTTCACGAGCTCCTTGGCCATGAGGCCGCCGGCCGTGTTCTCGTCGTAGGTGAGCAGCTCCGCGATCTCCTCGCGCTGGCCCGCATCCTCGATGTTGGCCAGCACCTCCTCCTGCATCTCCTCGGAGAGGTCGGCGATCACATCGGCAGCGTCGTCGCTATCCAGCTGGTCGATCACCTCTTCAGCGATCTCCTTGCCCGTGTATGTACCCAGTATGGCCTCCCGCTTGTCCTCGGGCAGCTCCATGAGCACCTCGGCGGCGAGCTCCTCCTCGAGCGCCTCATAGACCAGGGCGGCCTCGTCGATGCGCAGCTGATCGAGAACCTCAGCGATGTCGGCCGGATGGTGCTCTTTGAGCTCCGCGATCACCGTTGACGCACGGCCGTGCTCGATGCCATCGCGGATGCGGTCGATGATGGGCTGCGTGACGAAAGCCATGGCGGGCGCGGATTCCATCCCGGCACTAGGCCAGGATGGCAGCGCGGCAAGATAGGCCGGGGCTCAGTGCGCGTAGCCCGCTTCGGGGTCCGTGACCTCCAGGCGCACCAGGTCGATGCGGCCATGCGACACCTGCGCGATGGTGAAGCGGAACGGCGGCAGATCGATGGACTGCCCCTGCTCGGGCAGATCGCCGGTGTGATGGAGGATGAAGCCGGCCAGCGTATCGTAATCGCCATCGGGGAGCTCGAGGTGGAAGCGCTCGCGGATCCGCGCCGCTTCCAGTCGCCCGCTCAGGAGGTACTGATGCTCATCGACCTGCTCCTCCACGTCCTCGGGCGCATCATGCTCATCCTCGATATCACCCACGATGGTCTCCACCACGTCCTCCATGGTGAGCATACCGGCGGTGCCGCCGAATTCGTCCACCACCACGGCCACATGGCTGCGCTGCTTGATGAAGAGCTGCAGCACCTCATCGGCCGGCATCGTGCCGGGGATGAAGTTCACCGGGCGCATCACCGCTCGGATGCTCCGCGGATGGCGGAAGAGCTCATAGCCGTGCACATAGCCGATCACGTTGTCGATGCCCGATTTGAACACCAGCAGCTTGCTCATGCCGGTCTCCACGAAGCGGCGGTGCAGCTCCTCCACGCCATCCTCCGCGTCGATCGCCTCCATGCGCGCGCGCGGCACCATGATCTCGCGCGCCTTGATGCTGCTGAGCTCAAGCGTATTGCGGAAGTACTCCACCTCGGCATCGAGCTTCTGCTCGCGCGCATCGCCACCGGCCATCTCGCGCAGGAAATCGTCCAGGTCGATGCGGCCGAAGGCGATCTGACCGGGCCGGGAACGGATGCGGAAAAGGCGAAGCAGCAGCTCGCTCAGGCCGGTGAAGAGCATCATGGGCGGCCACAGCACGAGGTACAGCAGCACGAGCGGGAAGGCGAACAGCGCGAGCGATCGGTTCGCGTCGATGCGGAAGAGCGCCTTTGGGAGGAATTCGGCCACCACCAGGATGAGCATTGTGCTGAGCACGGTCTGTGCCACCATCACCAGCGCCGGGCCCATGCCCAAGCGCTCCAGCCAGGGCTCCATCGCCTCCGCCATGAGCAGGCCGTACACCACCAGTGCGATGTTGTTGCCCACCAGCAAAGCGCCGATCACCCGCGCCGGCTGCTTCTGCAGCAGGCCCAGCAAGCGCGCCCAGAGCGCGCCGCGCTTACGCTCCAATTCGATGTAGAGCTTGTTCGCGCTAACGAAGGCGATCTCCAGACCCGAGCAAAGAGCGGAGAGCGCGATCGCGGCGATGATGAGGATGAGGTCGGTGGTGTCCAGGGGCGGCGCCGACGGCCCGATCATCGGCGACGGCGGGCGAAGGTAGAGGGCCGTCCTGAAGGGCTTCAGTCGCCCTTCCCGGCCTTATGCTTCTCCATCGCCTCGATCCTTCCGCGCGCGAAGCGCCGGAAGAAGAACATGATGAGGGCGATGGCCGGGAAGAAGAGCCATTGGCTGCCCTTCTCGAATCCATCCACCGCGATCACCCAGATGGCCGCAGCCAGCGTGGCGATGGCCAACGCGAGCCAGAAGTGCTCCATGAGGCGGGCGAGGCGGAACATGCGGGTCAACGCGGGGAGGCGGCCAAGGTATCGCCCAGGTGCAGGGTGCCGGTGACTCGTTTGATCACGTAGCTGCTGAAATCCTCGGCGGCATCGAGGCCCATACCGTGGATCACGTCGGCGCCACGGGCGATGCGCACAGCCCGATCGGTGCGCACGCGCGCGCTGTCCTGGTGCCAGGTGAGCAGCTCGGTCTCCAGGCGCTCGCCTTTGGCGTTCACGAAGACCACGTCATCCATCACCTGCATGCGCTCCAGGTCGGGGAGGATGACGCCGCGCCGCGCCGTGAGCACGCTGCCCTGCTGCCCAGCCGTATCGAAGAACACCAGCTCCAATCCGCCGTCCATCTCAGTGCGTTTCTCGGGGGCGCCCCATTCGGTGATGCGCGTTGCGCGCAGCCGGTTGCGCACCACGCCCGAGTCGGTGTAGAGGTACTCCGCGTCCTCGGTGATGCGGTCGGGCACGGCGGCGGGCAGCTCCACGGCGGCCACTTCATCCAGATCATTCTTGCACGAAAGCAGCATGCCTGCCCATAGAAGGACAGGCATGCCGATGATCCGTGCCGCGCGCACCGGGATCACTATTTCTTGGCGCGCACGGTGGTGCTCTCGTTCAAGCCGCCGCAGCTTACCTGGTAAGCATCACCCTCCTTCATGCTGCGGAAGAAGAGCTCCTCCTTGGTGGGGAATCGGGAGTTGCAGCTGCCCATGCGCTCGCTGGCTTTGTCAGCCACGCTGGGGTCGAGGCTGCGCGCACGCTGGTAGTAGTCGTAGGCCAGCCAATAGGCGCCCCAGCGATCGGGCTCCTCGCAGCCGGCGGCCTGCGTGGCCACGGCATTGCCGATCAGGATCAGCGCTTCGCCGTTCTTCGGCTCCAACTGCAGCACCTGGTTGGCGTAGCTGCGCGCCTGCCCGTGGTTACCGGCAGCGCTGGCCACCTGTCCGGCCTTCAGCAGGTACTTCACGCGGTCGCTGCAGCCGGTGCAGAGCTCAGCGGCCTCCTTCATGTACTTGAGCGCGCCGCTCATGTCGCCCTTCTTCACCAGGTACTGGCCCAGACTGTAGGCGCTCTCGCTCGTCGGGCTGGCACGGTGGACATCCTCCGCCAGCTGCAAGTAGACCTTCTCTTCCATGCAATCCTTGCCGTTGAGCACCTTCAGCAGCCGCGTCTTCAGGTCCACGTCGTCAGGCTTCTCCTGCAGCAGTTTCTCCACGATGCCGCCGATGTCCTTGCAATCGGCGATCTTGAAGAAGGTGCCGTTCACGTTGTCGCGCGCCTTGATCCAGTATTCGCGATCGCCTTCTTTCAGCGCGGGATCCGACAGATTCTGCTCGATGAAGCCCATGATGCGCACATACTCCGAGAGCATCTGCTCCTTCGTTGCGGCTCCGGCGGCGAATTGGCAATTGAGCGCTTGATAGTATGCGCTCAGGGTGCCCGCTTCGCTCTTGGCCCCGCCCAGGTCGATGGACTCCTTCAAGATGTCGTACGCGTCCTTGCATTCCTTGGAGCGGTGGAATTGCAGGTCAACGCCTTTACGGCCCAACACGAAAGCGCGCTCACCGAAGTGCGTGATGCGCAGATCGTGGTTCAGCATGAGCGAGTCGATCAGGCGCTCTTTGCGGGCGGCATCCTTCTCCTTGCTGATGAAGCTGGTGAGCATCTTGGCGCCGTTCTGGTAAAGGCCCTTGCTGCACGCTGGGCAGAGGCGGAGCAGCTCGCGATAGGGCGCGTACGCATCGGCATAGCTGTTCTGCTTCATGGACTCCTGGAAGAGCGACAGGTTTCTCACGCAATCGGCGCTATCGGCAGGCGTGGCACCGTACTTCCCTTGGGCGCTGAGGCCGGTGGCCGTCAGAATCGCCGTCACGATCAACAGTGTTCTCATGGTCTTCATCTATTCGATCCGTTTCTTCCTGAACCAGGGCTCCCGCAGGTCGGGGGTGATGGTTATCCCGAAATGCAGGCTGGTGTACCGCTCACTCAGGAGCCCTTCGGCGTCGGTTCCGCGCTGACCGTGCTCCACGGCCAAGTTGATCCGGCTGCGCGTCGTGGTTCCTGCGATCGGCACGGACAGGCCAAAGGACATGCCGAGTTGGGTGATGCCCTGGCTGCGGACCACGATGGGGTCCTCTGCGTAACGCACACCGGCCCGGTAGATCGTGCGGCGCAGCAAGCTCCCGCCCGCATCGCCGGCTGGACGGTAAGAAGCACCCAGGATGTAGGCGGAGGCCGCGCGCATCTCGCTGCGCAGCGCATAGCCCATGATGTCCGTGCGCGCGCTGCCCCAATCACGTTGATGCCATTCCAGCCCGATGCTCCAGCGCGGGTTCTGCACGCCGAAGCCAGCCGCTATGCCCACCGGCACGGTGAGCGTCCCGGCCGCGCTCTCGATTATCGAAGCCGTGTCGATGGTGGTCTCAATGGTGCCATTGAGCCGGAACGTGGTGGCCAATTGACTGTGCCGCGCCATGAACTCGAGCGGAAGGTCGAGGCCCAGGCCTGCCCGCCACCGCCAGCCATCGGCCTTCCGTTTCGGCAGCCTCAACGGCTTGCGATCGGCCGAGTCCTTCCCGGCGTTCAGCCATTCCATCTCCAAGCGCTTATCCTTCTGGAGCACGCCCGCTTGCCGCTTGGCGAGCCGGGCCTTGGCGCGCGCTGGCGAGATCAAGTCTGCGGCATGCATGAGGCCCAACGTGCCGGTCGGTGCCCTGAGCACAAGCGATGAATTCACACTGCTGTTGTAATGCCCAGTTCCAGAAGGGTAAAAGGCCTTGCGGCTGGCCTCAACGGTGCCGAAGAGGAACTCGAAGTTCGCGCCAGCGGTGAGCATCGCGGCCCGGCCGGTGGTGTCGCTTCGATTCCAGAGCACACGGCCGATACCGACAAAAGCACGGTTGAGCCCTCCCGTGCCGCTGTATTGATATCTGATGGTGCCCTCGCTCGTGGCCACCCGGTCATCCATCTGATAGGCCACGGATGTATAGGGCTGCAGGCCAAGCGCCATGCCCCATTTGCCACGACCGAACGGGACGCCGAGCGAGAAGCCGAGAATCCTGGTGGCACGCCCCTGACTGGTGCTTTCGCCGAGCGTCATGCTCACCCAACGGGTCGTGGCGCCCATTTCATACACGGTGTGCGCCAGCCGGGGGTAAGTGGCCGGATTGGCCCGGGCAACGCTATACGGGTCGGCCACGGTGACGGATAAGCCCCCCAGACCCGCCAACGTCACCTGGCCCGTGCCTAACAGGTCGCCGAAACCATGAGCTGAGTATGGTGAGCCGCTACCCTGCTGGCCCTGAGCCTTCGCCAGTTGTGGCAAGCCCAGCGCCATGGCCATGATGAAATATGATGCGGAGGCCCTCAAGGGTCAGAAAAGGGTGGGCAAAGATGCCGCTTTTCAATGCCCGGCCGTGGTGCAGGGCATCACCACCGGTTAGGACCACCGCTGTGGTTCGATCCCGTTCAAGCACCAGCCCGATGAAATGCCGCGCCTCGCCAAGAATGCCGTAGTTGATGCCTGCCTGCAGGGATGCGACGGTGCTCCGCCCGAACGGGCCCGAATCCGCCCCCTCATCGACCAACGGAAGCCTGGCGCTGTAAGAATGCATGGCTTTGGCCCGCATGCGTCCGCCCGGTGTGATGGCCCCACCCTGGTAAACGCCTTGCGCATCCACGAGATCGTAGGTGATGCACGTACCCATATCGATGGCGAGCACAGGCCGGCCCGGGAAAAGCGAAGATGCCGCCACGGCGTTCGCCAACCGGTCAATGCCCAGTGTGGCACCGGTTGAATAAGCCGAGCGAATCGGCATCGGGCCATGCGCGTCGATGCGGAAAACCGGAACCCGCAAGCCGAGCCAGTCCACAAGCTCATGGGCCTCGTCCGCAACGGTTCCGAGGGCTGCGCGAGCGATTGGATCACGCTCCAATTGGGCAACTAAGCCTTGGACGTCGCGCACCTCGAACGTGAACCGACGCATCAATCGGTCTCCTTTGAAGATGGCAGCCTTCCCTCGCGTATTGCCGATATCGATGATGAGATCCATTGCGGGCATGCTGTTCGAGTGCTTGTCTATCTTCGCCCCCCTTTCAGCCCGCATTCTCGGGCGGTTCAAAGGAAATGGTGCCTTAGCTCAGCTGGTAGAGCAACGGATTGAAAATCCGTGTGTCCCCAGTTCGATTCTGGGAGGCACCACGAAGAAGACCCTGGCGATGGCCGGGGTCTTCTCATTTCGCGGGTCTCGGATGCTCGCTCAGCCAGGCGCGCACCTCCTCAAGGTGCTGTTGCTTAAGAGGTTCGCGCAATCGCTTGTTGGTCTGAGTGAAATAGGAGTGCCGTTCCAGGAAGCGCAGTTGCAGCTCGTTCCAATCATGTTCAGTGCTCAACACGCCATAGGCCTGCATCTCCTTGAATAAACAATCGCCGATCTGATTGAAGTCCGTCCGACCCAGGTAGTCGAGGTCGGCATCGCATAGAATGCGAGCGAGCTTATTCCTCGGGCTCTGGGGAATGCGTGTTGCCATGATCATCTCACAGATGAGCTCCATCTGGCGCTCGTTGAACCCGAAGCCCGGAAGAACCTCCTTGACCAGCTTGCAACCCGCTTCTTCATGCTCGGTATCCTGCACCGTGAAGCCGGCATCGTGGTACAACGCCGCGATCTTCAGCAAGGTGAGTCCTTCGCCTTGGACCCCCTCATGTTCTGCGATGCTGATGGCGCTGGCATACACGTCCAGAGTATGCTCCAAGCTGTGATAGCTGCGCTGCTTCGGCAGCTGGTTCTTCAGCCGGGAGAGGATGTATGTCCTGGCGCCGCTCGAATCCATGGGGGTCTTGCGGGCAATATAATCAGGCAAGTCGCACCTGGATTGCACATGCACCCCTCCGGTGGCCAACATTGCCCACAAGTGGGTAATGCCCCGCATCATCATCATGGGGAGGGGTGAAGTGTCGGGATACATTCGCCGGGATGTCAAGGACCGCCAATCGTTCGCTTTGGCTGTTAGGGGCAGCGATGCTCTACATCACCGCGCAATCGGTCTGGTGGGCCTTGCTCCTGCTGCGCCGCGACGAAACCATCGCTGAACTCCGAACACAGCTTGGACAACCGGCGAGTCCCGCCTCGAGCAGAACCATCATGGTGGTCGGTGAGGCAGGCGTTTTCCTGTTGCTGCTCGTGATCGTGCTTGGCTTCGCTTTCATGGCTATGCGTCGGGATCTTCGCCTGGCCGCGGTGCAACGGAATTTCCTGCTGGCCATCACCCACGAGTTGCGAACACCGATCGCATCCATCAAGCTTCAGCTCCAGACACTCGCGCGACCGGGGCTCAACAGCACGGATTCCGAGCACTTGCGGCGATCAGCCATTGGTGAAGCGGATCGGCTCGCAGGACTTACGGAAAAAGTGCTCAAGGCCGCATCCGAAGGCGCGCCTCAGATGCGCATCGTTCGGTCGAAAGTGGATGCCGCCGCAATCGTCAGCGAGGCATACGAGCGGGCCACACAGCGCGACGGCGCAGCGCATTCATGGACGATCTCCATGCCGACGAACCTGACCGTTCAATCCGATCCGGAGGCATTGCGCAGCATCGTCGAGAACCTTCTGGAGAATGCTGCCAAGTACGCGCCTGCTGGCACCAGGGTCGACGTAATCGTCCGCATGGAGGGAGCCGCCCGGTGGGTGATTGAAGTCGCCGATCAGGGTCCTGGCATCGCCTTGGGCGAGCGCGGGAAGGTCTTCGATCTCTTTTACCGGTCGGGTTCTGAGGAGACACGACAGCAGGCCGGCACCGGGCTGGGCTTGTACATCGTTAAGCGCTTGACGACAAGGCTCGGTGGCACCATCTCCATCCGGGATGCCGCTCCGCATGGGGCTATCTTCACCGCCAGTTTCCCAATGAGTACCTGATGTCCGGCAAAGCATTGCTCATTATCCTGGACGGCTGGGGCATCGGCGCTGGTGATGATTCTGACGCCATTGCGCGCGCGAAGACACCGTTCTATGACGAATTGCTGCGTACGGCTCCTCATGCCAGACTGCTCACCCATGGAGGATACGTGGGCCTGCCCGAAGGCCAGATGGGGAACAGCGAAGTCGGGCATTTGAACATCGGCGCCGGCCGCGTGGTGCACCAGGACCTGGTGCGCATCGACCGCGCGATCGCCGATGGCAGCCTCGCAGCCAATCCAGCTCTTCGAAGCATCTTGGATCATGCGCGCCAACGCGGCCGGCTGCACCTGATGGGATTGCTCTCCGATGGCGGCGTGCATTCCATGCGAACGCATGCAGAGGCCCTTTGCCGCATCGCGGGTTCCGCTGGGGTGAAGGAGGTGCTGGTGCACGCCTTCACCGATGGCCGAGACACCGATCCGCGCAGCGGGAAGGCCTGCATGGAGCTCTTCCTCAAGAACGTTCAGGGCACCGGCGCCCGGGTGGCCAGCATCGTCGGGCGCTATTACGCCATGGACCGTGACAAGCGCTGGGAACGAGTGCGCAGGGCTTATGACCTCCTGGTGCACGGCATCGGTGCGCGCTCCGCGGATCCGCTCCAGGTGTTTGATGCCAGCTACTCCAAGGGCCTGACCGACGAGTTCCTTGAGCCGCATGTACTGACAGATGAGCATGGCGCTCCGATCGGATTGATCAGCGACGGAGATGCCGTGATATGCTTCAATTTCCGCACGGACCGTTGCCGGGAGATCACCCAGGCGCTCACACAACAGGCCTTCCCGGAACAGGGCATGCAGCCCGTGCACCTGCGTTATGCCACGATGACGGAATACGACTCCACGTTCAAGGGCGTTTCGCCCCTTTTCCGCAAGGACGACCTCAGCATGACCTTGGGTGAGGTCGTGAGCCGGGCTGGACTGAAGCAGATCCGCATCGCGGAGACCGAGAAATATCCGCATGTCACTTTCTTCTTCAGCGGCGGCCGCGAACAGCCTTTCGAAGGTGAGCGCCGGATGCTGCTTCCTTCTCCGAAAGTGGCGACCTACGACTTGGAGCCGGCCATGAGCGCGAATGCGATCGCCGATGGCATCATGCCCGAGCTGCGCGCACGAACCGCCGATCTAGTCGTGTTGAACTTCGCCAATCCTGACATGGTGGGCCACACCGGGGTTCGGGAGGCCATCATCGCTGCGGTGGAGACCACTGATGCCTGCGCCCAACGAGTGGTGGAAGCGGCGCGCTCGGCGGGCTACAGCGTGCTGATCATCGCCGATCACGGCAATGCGGACAAGGCGATGAATGCCGATGGGACCCCGAACACGGCGCATACGACCAATCCGGTACCCGTGATCGCACTGACGGATTCTCGGCTGCGCTTGCGCGACGGCGTGCTGGCCGATGTCGCGCCGACCCTGCTCGAGCTGATGGGAATAGAAAAGCCCGTCGAGATGACGGGCTCTTCCTTGATCTTGCGTTGAGCGCTCAGCGCCAACCGTTGCGCAATATGGTCACGTGCCCGGTGTAGGGGTCATCCTTCTTGTGCTGAAGCACAACTTCGTAGAAGTAGGTGCCATCCGGCAGGTCGCCACCGTTCCACTGATTGCGGTAGTTGCTCGATTCAAAGACCAGCTGGCCCCAACGATTGTAGATGCGCACCGTGTTGCTGGTGTACTCGATCCCATCGATGACGAAGAGGTCGTTGTGGCCGTCGCCGTTCGGGGAGAACACGTTGGGGATCACCACATCGCAGATCAACGATATGGTGGCGATGTCCGAGGCGGAACGTCCACAATCATCGGTGACCGTGACCGTGTAGTTGGCGAACGTATTCATGCTCACGTAGGTGGAGAAGCCCTGGGAGCCATTCGACCAGGTATAACTGAGCGATCCAACGCCGCCGATCCCAGTCGCGGTGATCAGCATGCTGTCCGGTTGGCATTCCACGCTGAAGTCCTCCGTCGTCACGCCGATGGGAGGTGCGTCGACGATCGTGATCGTGACGCTGGCCGATGTGGTGCGTCCGCATGAATCGGTGTAGGTGCCGGTGATGGTCACTGTCTCGCCGTCATCCGCGATATTGTCCTCAAGGGGATTGAACGGCACGATGGTGTTGAGCACGCCATCCGGGATGGTCACCGTGTTGTTCCACTGGAAATCGCTTCCGTTATTGGCCTGACCGCTGTAGGTGATCTCGATCACCGCATCGCCAGGCACGCCTTGCGGCCTGATGAAATTCACGCCGGTGTTATCGCAAGCCTCCATCACGGTGCCCGGCCCGATGATGGCCATATTGAGCGGTGGCAGCGGATCCATCTCGACGAAGAATTGCGCGATGGCCGTGGAGCCGCAATCATCCGTGGCCGTAGCCGTGTAAACCGCGCTTCCATTGGGTGACACGGTGATGCTATTGCCGGTCTCACCGTTCGACCATGAGACCGTGTAGGGCGGATAGCCTCCAGCCACGGTGGGCGTCAGCGTAGTGCTGCCCCCGCAGGGGATGGTCTCGAAGCCACCGACGATGGTGACGGGCGCCGATTGGATGATGTTGAAGATGAACTCGTTCGTGATCGTGATGCCGGCGCAAGGGCTCGGGCTGATCAGCGTGAGGATGATCGTCTCATCGCCATCACCGTCGATCGGGCAATTGAACGTGAAGGTCTGCACGCTATCGCCGGGGAGGAACACGAGCGAATCAGGGAAATCCGGCACATAATCAACACCGCCCGTCGCGGTTCCGCCGGTGATGATCTGCACCACGCTGGTGTCGTTCGCGGCGCCGGTCTGCGTGAAGTTGATGGTCACCGGGTAGCAGCTCTCCAGAATGGTGTTGTTGCCCAGGATCCCGGGGCCCGGCGTGAGGGTTGGGATGAAGGGCGTGCTCGTGAAGCTGCCGGCTTCCAGGAATACGGCGCTATCGTAAGCGCTATCACCAGCATCACCGATCGCCATCTTGATGTGATAGGTCTGCCCGCATTGCACAAAGCGCTTCGCAGTGAGAACCGTCGTGAAGCCATCGTACACGATCGTGGTTCCGGTGTTGTTCACGTAGTACTGACTGTTCGCGATCCAATTGGGATCAGCCGCTGCACACGTGGCTGCCGGATAAGCGCCACCCGGAACACCGGCGTTCACGGTATTGATGGCGATCGGGATGCTACCGCCTGGGACAAGAGCGAGATTCTCAGCGCCATTGGTGAAGGCGCCTGAAATCCCGGGCCCACTGAGGAAGAATCCGAACGCGTCATTGAATCCGCTGCAAACGAATTCGGGATACTCCTCTGAGCCGAAGACGAAGCGGAAGCGCACCGTGTCGCCCACCGGGATGAAGTCGAACTCGAGCACCGCGCGGTCGTTGATGGTGTTGTTGTTCGAAAGCTGGAACAAGTCGGGGTCGCTGCCTGTGCCATTGGGATTACTGGCGAAGTTGGTGGCCGGACCTGCCGCCGCATCGGCCATGCCGCTGCTCAGGACCACCCCGGCTGGAAGGCCCAGGTTGGTCCCGGTCTCCGTGAATGACCCGCTGCCGATGATCGGAGTCTGGGGATCGAGCACACCGTTGTAGCTCACGTTGCTGATGGTGACCCCGGTGCCCAGCAGCACGTCCTGAACGAGCTGCGTCGGGGTAAGGGTGTTGTTCACCACCAACTGGGCCTGCATTGCGCTGCTGCCCAGCAGCGCGAGGCCGATCAAAGAGTACCGCTTCATCACGTTCATGCGTTGTTGTTCAGTTCTGGCTGCCTCGGATCAAAGTCACATGGCCCATGCCATCGACAGGCGGGAAATAGTGCCCTTCCGCGTGGTACTTGTACACATACACTCCATTGGGTGCAGGTGTGCCGGCGTAGGTTCCATCCCACGGCGCCTTGATGTCCTGAGTCGTGTAGATCAACTCGCCCCACCGGTCAAAGATGAGCATCTCGAAATGATCGATGTAATGGCCATCGGGTCCGAACGTGTCGTTCCGGGCATCCCCATCAGGCGTGAAGGCATTCGGGAAGTAGATGTGGGCGGGCGGACGCAGCAGGACCGAATCCTCGCCCAAGCAGCCATTCGGAGTAACGATCTTCAACGTGACCAAGTGCTCTTCCAAGTCGAGGTAGCTGTGCCTGATCTCATCATTCCGGTAGCGCGTGCCATCGCCCATATCCCAGATCCAAGTCTGCGCATAGGGCGTCGTAGCAGCCAGCAGGTGCCAATCGTCCTGGCCTTCATTATCCACCACGATGTCCGTGCTCACATGCTCCACATCGATGACCGTCTCTCCGAAGAGCACTTCGCCGCACTGGTCACGAACCATGACGCGGTACTCCGTGAGCTCGTTCGGCTGCACCCAATATAACGGGTCGGTCAAACTGTCCTGGCCCGCCCAAAGGATGTGGTAGTAGCCTGATCCGCCCGTCACCAACGCGTGGATGTAACTGCTATCGCCCGCGCACATCACATGGTCCTCCACCATGCTGAGCATGAACGGGTCGTAGACGGGCAGGATGGCGTTCACGATCGTGTCGCCCACGTATCCGCATTGGTCATTCGCAGTGATGGTGTAAGGTGCGTTGCCCGTGACCGGCACCGTGATGGACCAACCTGTGCCGAGGACCGTCCCGTTCTGATCGGTCCAAGTCCAGTCATAGACCCCGTTCCCGCCGGTGATCCCCGTCAAGGTGAGGGTCGTGCTGTCGCCGGAGCAGATCACCGCCTGATCCCCTTCTGTGGTGAAGGCGATATCCGGCAGCGGCACGGTGCCGACCTGCACGCTATCGGAGATGCTGCTGCCGCAGCCCTCGCTCACCGTCACGGTGTAATAGACGGGCGGACTGGCGGCCGGCACATTGAACACCGGCGTGGTCGCCAAAGGCACGCCATTCAGGCTCCACTGGTAACTGAACACCCCGTCGCCACCGCTCACGCTCACCACAGAAATGTCACCATCGCCGAGGCAATCGATCAGCGTATCCGGGCTCACCGTCAATTGGAGCGGCGGGTAGATGGGAAGCGTGATGGTGAAATCCGCGCTCACCGAGGTGATGTTGCAGATGTCGCTCACCGTCACCGTGTAGACCGTGGTGACCATCGGCGAGGCATCGATGGTCGGCGTGGTCTCACCCGTGCTCCAGGAATAGCCGTACTGGCCCATTCCCCCGCTCACCGAGGGGATGAGCAGGTTGTTCTGTCCGCATATGCTGTTGATGTCGTCCCCGACCACCTGTAATGGAGGCGGACTATCGATGTTGAACGTGAATGTGGTCTG
>JAEUSX010000037.1 GCA_016788405.1 Flavobacteriales bacterium | reverse complement strand
GCCTCGATTCGGCGACCGTGTGGACATCGGCGCCAATGCGGTGGTCATCGGTCCAATAACCATCGGCGATGATGCGCTGATCGGCGCCGGTGCAGTAGTCGTGAAGGACGTGCCGCCCAACTGCGTGGCGGTGGGGAACCCCGCCAGGAGCACACCGAGAGGGTAGAATGTGGCCTGGGTCGGTTGTGGGTACGCCCTTCTATCACGCAAGTTTGCAACACCATTCAGAGATGCGCGCCCCCTTCGTCGTCGCTTTTGCTGTGCTGATGGCATCATCGCTGATGGCGCAAAGCACTGCCATCACCGTGGACGGCCGCTTCGACGACTGGAGCCCCGTTCTTACGATGCACAACGACAGCGATGCCCCTTCGTCCGGCATCAATCTGCTCAGCATGCAGGTAACCAACGATGAAACGAACCTGTACGTCCGCCTGAATGTGGAATCGGAGATCGACCTCCTGGATGACCTGGTGCCCCAGACCATCCGACTTTACATAGATGGCGACAATAACGCCAGCACGGGCAACGCCGCTCAAACGGGTTACGGCGCAGAACTGCAGGTCCGTTTCGATACCCGGACCGTCACCGAGTACTTCGGAGCGAGCTCAAACGTCTCCTGGAGCACGCTCGATCTCGTGCCGCTGCCCACGACGACCAGCACTTCATTCGAGATTGCCATTGCGCGCTCTGCCAAGCCGGACGGAACGAACTTCCTGTTCACCTCCAGCACGATCAAGATTCTCTTCCGCGAGACCGATAGCGGCGATGCGATGCCCAACACGGGAAGCACGTTCAGCTACACCTTCGACGAGGCTCCGGTCCCGCCTGTCGTTCCGATCCCAATGACCCGCGTGCAAGCTGCTGATCTGCGCGTGCTGGCTTGGAATGTCTTGGGCGATGGCATCACGAACCCCAGCCTTCAAGGTCAGTACCAACGGATGCTCGCGGCCATGGACCCCGACGTGATCGGATTCAGTGAATGCGTAACGAGTACTGCGACCGCTATTAAAACGAGGCTCGATACTTGGCTTCCCATTGGTGGCGCCGGCTGGCAGGTGGCGAAGGACGATTTCGACATGGTCATCGCGGCGCGTTGGCCGATTATGCAGAGCTGGCCTGCACTCACGCGACAATTCGCCGCATTCATCGACCTGCCCGCTACCCTTCCGCATGACCTGTTATTCACGGCGTCTCATCTGCACTGCTGCACCGCCGACGCAAACCGGCAGAACGAGGCTGACGAGTACGTGCGCTTCGTGCAGGATGCCATGTACCCCGGCGGGGCCTTCACCCTGCCGGAGAACACGCCGATGATCTACGCCGGCGACTTGAACTCCGTGGGCTACCAGCAGCAGCTGACCACCCTGCTGACCGGTGACATTCAGAACAACGCCACTTACGGCCCCGATGGACCGATGGACTGGGACGGCACGGCCGCCTCGGCATGCGAAGCGCTGCATACGCATGCTCGCCTGGCCTATACCTGGCGCAGCAACACCAGTGCATACCCCAGCGGTCGGCTCGATCACATGTTCTATAGCGACGCGGTCATCGAACTGCGGAAGAGCTTTCTGCTTCGCACGTCGATCATGCCGCCGACTGCACTGAGCGCAAACGGGCTCAACCCGACCGATACGGAATCGGCCAGTGATCATTACCCAGTGGTCGGCGATTTCTTTTTCCCGACCGCAGCTCCAAGCATCGCCGCGAAGTGCTTCCTAGAAGGCCCGTACGATGCAACGCTTGGCCTCATGCACGACAGCCTCCGCGTGCGCGGGCTGATACCTGCTCAGGAGCCGTTCTCTGCGTTGGGACTTGCACCGATGAATAGCTATGCGACGCTCAATCCCAATCTGCTCAATGTACCCGGTCCGGATGCCATTGTGGACTGGGTGGTCATCGAATTGCGTGATCAAAGCTCCCCCGGCTCCGTGGTCGAGCGCCGTTGCGCGCTCCTTCAGCGCGATGGCGATGTCGTCTCCACTGATGGCGGATCCCCCGTTCCGATGGCCTCGCCTGCTGGCGCTTATCATGTAGCGATCCGGCATCGCAATCACCTGGGTGCCATGAGCGCTGCGGCCATCAACTTGAGCGGAGCGATCACCGTAGACCTCACAACCTCGGCTACTGCAACTTTCGGCTCGGAAGCGCGAAAGAACTCAGGAGTTGTTGAGCTGCTTTGGGCCGGCAACGCGCTGCTCGATGGTGTGCTTCGCTATGTTGGCAACAACAATGACCGCGACCCGATACTTCTTGCGATCGGCGGATCAGTGCCCACGGCGAGCCTGGCCGGCTATGAATCGGAAGACATCAATATGAATGGCGAGGTCCGATACGTTGGCCAGGGTAATGACCGCGACCCGATTCTTGTGAATATCGGAGGGAGCGTGCCGACGAATACTCGGATAGAGCAGTTGCCGTAGAATGCTCAATCCAGCTTCAGCACTGCCAGGAATGCCTGTTGGGGCACTTCCACCGTTCCGATCTGCTTCATCTTCTTCTTGCCCTCCTTCTGCTTCTCGAGGAGTTTCCGCTTGCGTGAGATATCACCGCCGTAGCACTTGGCGGTCACGTCCTTGCGCAGGGCCTTCACTGTTTCGCGCGCCACGATCTTGGCGCCGATGGCTGCTTGGATGGGGATGTCGAACTGCTGGCGCGGCAATAACTCCTTCAGCTTGCTGCACATCTTCTTGCCCAGCTCGTGCGCATGGTCGCGGTGGATGAGCGCGCTGAGCGCGTCCACGCGCTCGCTGTTGAGCAGGATGTCGAGCTTGATGAGATCGCTCTCTTTCATGCCCACCGGGTGATAATCGAAGGACGCGTAGCCCCGGGAGATCGACTTCAGCTTGTCGTAGAAATCGAAGACCACTTCGCCCAGTGGCAGCTCGAAGTTGAGTTCCACTCGGTCCGTGGTGAGGTAGTTCTGACCGGTGAGGATGCCGCGCTTCTCGATGCAAAGCGTCATGATCGCGCCGGTGTACTCGGCCTTGGTGATCACCTGCGCCTTGATGTACGGCTCCTCGATCTTCTCAATGTGCATCACATCAGGCAGGTCAGCCGGATTATGCACGTCGATCACATCGCCATTCGTCTTGGTGACCACGTAGCCCACGTTCGGCACTGTGGTGATCACCGTCATGTTGAACTCGCGGTGCAGGCGTTCCTGGATGATCTCCATGTGCAGCAGCCCCAGGAAGCCGCAGCGGAAGCCGAACCCCAGCGCAGCGCTGCTCTCCGGTGTCCAGGTCAGACTGGCATCGTTGAGCTTGAGCTTCTCCATGGCATCGCGCAGCTCCTCGTACTCGTCGGTATCCACCGGGAAGATGCCGGCCCAGACCATGGGCTTCACATCCTCGAAGCCCTTGATCGCCTCTTCGCACATGCGGTCGCGGTGCGTGATGGTGTCGCCCACCTTCACTTCGCTGGCTGTCTTGATGCCGCTGATGATGTAGCCCACGTCGCCCGCCTTCACCTCGGGCCGCGGGCTGATGTCCATCTTCAGGATACCCACCTCATCAGCGTTGTATTCCACGCCGGTGTTGAAGAACTTGACCCTGTCCCCCTTCCGGATCGTGCCGTTCATCACCCGAAAATACGCGATGATTCCTCGGAAGGGATTGAAGACGCTATCGAAGATGAGCGCTTGCAACGGAGCCGCAGGGTCTCCTTTCGGCGCTGGTATGCGGTCCACGACCGCCTCAAGCACTTTGTCCACGCCGAGGCCCGTTTTGCCGCTGGCGCTCAAGATCTCTTCGCGCTTGCACCCCAATAAATCCACGATCTGGTCCTTGACCTCCTCGGGATTCGCTGAAGCGAGATCCATCTTGTTGAGGATTGGGATGATCTCCAAGTCGTGCTCCAGCGCGAGGTAGAGGTTGCTGATGGTCTGGGCTTGGATCCCCTGAGTGGCGTCCACGATCAGAAGCGCGCCTTCGCAAGCGGCGATGCTCCGGCTCACCTCGTAGCTGAAATCGACGTGGCCCGGCGTGTCGATCAGGTTCAACGTGTACTGTTTCCCGTTGAGCGAGTAATCCATTTGGATGGCCTTGCTCTTGATCGTGATGCCACGTTCGCGCTCCAAGTCCATGTCGTCCAGGGCCTGGGCCTGCATATCACGGTCGGCTATCGTGCCGGTCATCTGCAGAAGGCGGTCGGCCAGGGTGCTTTTCCCATGGTCGATGTGGGCGATGATGCAGAAGTTGCGAATGTGGTCCATTAGGAACGGCCCTGGCTGGTCGAAAAGGCGCGCGAATGTACCCCTTCGACTTGCGCGAAGCCCGGATCTGCCTACATTGGTGGGGTCTTGCGCTCGACCAAGGCAACCACTTGCCCGGATTCGCATCCTAGAAAGAGCTACTGACCATGCCTCATCCCCGCCACATGACCATACTGCGTCTTTCTCTGCTCAGCCTCACGGTCATCGCCTTCGACGCTTTCGCTCAGAACGGCAACGATGCACAGCACGGGTTTGTGCTGCATGAGGCGGACCAGCACGCCTTGGGACCGCTTGGCAGCTCCGATATCGGCCCTGTTCCGGACTTCATCCCTGTGCCAGGCGAAGGATACCCGGAAAAGCCCGGGCCTGCCGTGCATGCGCCGACCGCTTTCACCCCTGATGGTGACGGCTTGAACGATAAGTACTTCCCGCACGTAATCGGCATGGAGCTGGGCCTCAGCAGATTTCGTGTGTTCGACCGGTGGGGGCGTGAGTTGTTCACCACCCAGGGTCGGGATGGCTGGGATGGCACAATCAGCGGGGGTGCCATGATGCCGCAAGGGGTCTATGTCTGGCACTTGGAGGCTTGGCCCTTGGGCGCCAGCGACAAGCTGGAGCTGGCTGGCTCCGTGACGCTAATCCGGTAAGGGTCCCGTTCAGGTAACTTTCACGGGGCCTTGGCCAGGCAACTTCTTGTGCGCCTGGTCAATCATCAGACACGGACCGCCATGACGGATGAGCAACTTGTTTCTGGCTGCATCGCGGGCGACCCGGTGATTCAAAAGGCACTCTACAAGAGCTACGCCCGGAAGATGATGAGCATCTGCATGCGATACGCCGGCAATCGGGAGCAGGCCCAGGACATGCTTCAGGATGGCTTCGTGAAGGTGTTCCAGAAGATCGATCACTACCGGGGCGATGGGCCGCTGGGCGGATGGATCGCGCGGACCATGGTGAACACCGCTTTGGATCATATCCGCCGCAACAAGCCGTACGATCACAGCGTGGACCTCACCGAGGCCGAGCACTTGCACCAAGCCGATGAGCAGGTGCTGACCTCCATGAGCACCGACGAATTGATGGACCTGATCCAGGCCCTTCCCCCAGGCTACCGCACGGTGTTCAACCTCTTCGCGATTGAAGGCTTCGCGCACAAAGAGATCGCGGAACAGCTCGGCATATCCGAGAACACCTCGAAATCACAATTCATGAAGGCGCGGGCCTACCTGCGCAAGCTGCTGCCCAAAGAGGCCGCCGCCCCCTTTGCACACGACCATGAAGGATAGCATGAACCACCTGTTCCGCGACCGCTTCCTGGGCCATGAGGCTCCGGTTGACCCGGCCACATGGCAGGTGATCGAGGCACGGCTCATCGCAGCCGGACCACCCGCCGACCCCGTGAATGACCTATTCCGCGAGCGTTTTGAAGCGCATGAATCGCCTGTGAGCCCGAAGGTTTGGGATGGCATCAGCTCGCAACTCGGCCACCCGGTGGCGAGCACGGGCTTCGGTTGGCTGGCGGCAGGCGTTGCCGGAGTAGTGGCAGTTGGGGCCATGGTGCTCGCGCTGCAGGGAGAACCGGAGAAGAAGCCGGAATTGGCCCAAGCCGCGCCTATGGTGACCGAAGCGGAAAATCCCACGGCGGCCGTCGAAGGCGCAGTTGCCGAGGCGAAGAGTGAATCACCCGCCGTGGTGATTGAGGCATCGACAGCGCCAGCTCCTAGGCAAGGTGCGGTCCCTGTTCCGCGTCGCGATGCTCCCGACGAGGAGCTTGTGGAAACGTCCGATGCGCTTCAACCGGAGGCAAGCAACATCGCCACCAGGGGGAATGATGAGAACCCGGCCGTGGTTGAGCAGATCATCCAGACCATCACGGATCAGGTGAAGCAGGAGGTGGCCGAAGAGACCCGGCATGCGCCCCAATCCGAGCCGGGTTCTGGCGGGCACGTGGTTGAAGAACCGCCAACCGCTCCTGTGATAGTGGAGGAAAGCGTCCGTTTGCTGCTCCCGAACACCTTCACCCCGAACAACGACGGCATCAACGACCGTTATGAGGTGAGCCTTGTCGGGTTCTCGAGCCTGATGATGCGGGTTTACTCCATCAAGACCAACCAGCTGGTATTCGCAACGGACGCTGGCGAGCCTTGGACCGGCACGAACTGCGAGGATGGCATGTACCTGGTGGCGGTCGAAGCCATGACGCTTGAGGGCCGCATGGTCGCCGAGGGCAAAGTGGTGTACCTGAACCGCAACAGCACGAATTAAGGGCCGCACAGGCGCTGCTGTGTAGATTTGGCGGCCTTTTTCAGTAACCTGGCAGGAATCAACGCTTTGAGCATGGGTAAAAGAGGAAGTCTTCTGGCCATTGGAGCCCTGATCGCCCTGAATAACGCGATTGCGCAGGAGTACTACATGAGCCAGCCCAGCGTGGTCGCCTGTCAGGGTGCTTTCCTGGATAGCAATGGCAATGGCGGGCCGTATGGCGATAACGAGAATTTCACCACGGTGATCTGCCCGGACGGCAGCGGTCCGGCCATCTCCCTTCAATGGGTGATCTTCAATTTGAGCTCTGCGGGCATTTCGCCGAATGACCAGATGAGCATTTATGATGGTGACAACACGAGTGCGCCATTGATCGGCACCTGGGTAGCGGGCGACAATCCGGGAATCGTCTCCGCCAGCTTCGCGAATCCGACGGGATGCCTTACGGTGGTCTTCACCAGCAACGCCACGGGCACCGGCGATTTCGCAGCCAACATCACTTGTTTCCAGCCGTGCGAACCGCCGACCGCATCGGCCACATTCGGCAGCGCGATTCCCTTGCTGGCCTGCCAGGATGAAGTGATCACCTTCAACGCGAGCGCATCGACCGCAGCCGCCGGATTCAATGTGGAACAGTACATCTGGAATTTCGCCGATGGCACCGTGGACAGCACCAGCGGAGCGATCGTCACGCATAGCTTCAGCGATCCCGCCGAATACGTGGTGCAGGTCACGGTGGTCGACGACAATGATTGCGCGAGCACCAACCTGGTTGATCTTCAAGTCCTGATCAGCACCACACCGTTGTTCACCGGAACCACCGGCGACACCACCATTTGCCAAGGCCAGTCCCTCAATCTCGTCTCTGATCCTACCGCCGTCACCTGGTCCGCGCTCCCTGAGAGCAATCTCGGCGACGGCATCTTCTTGCCCGACCTGCAAGGCGTGCCATTCAACACGTCGATCACCTTCACCAACTTCGCTCCTGGCCAGACGCTCACGGACCCGAATGATCTGCTTAGCGTGTGCGCATCCATGGAGCACAGCTACATGGGCGATCTGGTGATCCAGATTGCCTGTCCCAATGGCCAGACGACGGTGTTCCACCAGCAAGGAGGCGGGGGCACCTATATCGGTATCCCGGTGGAC
Source organism: Flavobacteriales bacterium (assembly GCA_016788405.1). GTDB lineage: Bacteria > Bacteroidota > Bacteroidia > Flavobacteriales_F > PHOS-HE28 > PHOS-HE28. The sequence continues at coordinate 2,058 of JAEUSX010000037.1, read as the reverse complement.
GACGAATCCGAGACGCCCGGCACATGCTGGGAATATTGCTGGAGCCCGACGGCCACCAACGGCACTTGGGTGGACAATGCTGGCGGAACCATTCCTGCGGGCACTTATGAGAGCGTGCAGCCTTTCAGCAACCTGATCGGATGCCCGCTCAATGGTCAGTGGACCTTCACCATCACGGACCTCTTCGCCATCGACAACGGTTACATCTGCGATTGGTCCATCACCTTCAATCCAGACCTCTTCCCCAGCCTCACCGTTTACACCCCCGTTCTCGGTCAAACCGCGGATTCCGCATCATGGTCCGGACAGAATCTGGTCAGCGATCCGAACAATCCATACAATGCCACCATGGTGGGCGTTTCACCGGGCACTTTCGATTATACGTTCACGGTCACTGACAACTTCGGCTGCAGCTACGATACGACGATCACGGTGACCGTTACCCCCTCTCCGCAAGGCCCCATCAACATCGGCGGCAATCCGGTGGTTTGCAGCGGCGGCTTGGCGCAACTCAATGCGCCCGCTGGCTTCGACACGTACATCTGGCAGCCTGGGAACCTGTTCGGGCCCAATGTTCAGGTTGGCGCGGGCACATACACTGTCACCGTGGCCTATGGGAATTGCCCGTTGACCTCTGACCCCATCACGGTAACCGAAGGTCCGAGCCCGGCCCCTGTGATCACAGGACCCGCGTTCAGTTGCGGCGGTGCCCCATCCACGCTTTCCACCACCGAGGAGTATCAGACCTACGCATGGAGCAATCAGGCCACGACCCCATCGGTCACCGTGGGCACCGGCTCCTACACGGTGACCGTGACCAATGCGCTGGGCTGTTCGGGAACCTCGGCGCCGTTCAATGTGCTGGTGGGCAGCACGCCGAACGCCGCTTTCGGCACCAGCCCGCAATCGCCTCAACCGATGGGCACCACGGTCGATTTCACCGATGGCTCGTCCGTTCAAGGCGGCAGCATCACCGCTTGGTCCTGGGATTTCGATGATGAAGGCAATGGCAGCACGGCCCAGTCGCCTTCGTGGACCTTCGAGAACCCTGGCCAGTATTACGTGACGCTCACGGTGACAGCGCAGGACGGCTGCACTTCCACGGTGACGCAGCTCTACGTGATCTTCCCTCCAGACATCACCATACCCAACGTGATCTCGCCCAATGGGGATCAGCACAACGACTACTTCACCATCAACAACATCGAGTACTGGGTGAACACGCTCACCATCTTCAACCGCTGGGGGCAGAAGGTCTATGAGACCACCAACTACAAGAACACGTGGAAGGCGGATGATAATCCGGACGGCACCTATTACTACGTGCTCACCCTGAAAGACAAGAGCGAGCACGTCGGGCACATCACTGTCCTGCGCTGATCCTGCACCGCTCAGTCCTGCCAGGAAGGCCCTTCCACAAGGGCCTTCCTATTTTCGGCCACTTCCGCGAAAAAGTCCCCGATGAAGGTCATCGACCACCTGCGCCAAGCCGACCGGACGCTGTTCAGCTTCGAGATCCTTCCGCCGCTCAAGGGCAAGGATGTGCGCTCCATCTACGAGGGCATCGATCCGCTCATCGAGTTCAACCCGAGCTTCATCAACGTCACCTACCATCGCGAAGAGGTGCTGTACAAGGAGATGGGCAATGGGCTCTCCCAGCGCGTGCGCGTCCGTAAACGGCCGGGCACCGTGGGCATCTGCGCCACGATAAAGGCGAAGTATGAGATTGACACCGTGCCGCATCTGATCTGCGGCGGCTTCAGCCAGGAGGATACCGAGGACGCGTTGATCGAGCTCAACTTCCTGGGGATCGATAATGTCCTGGCCTTGCGTGGCGATGCGATCAAGAACGAACCGCATTTCATCCCCGAGCGCGATGGGCATAAGCATGCCGTTGATCTGATCCGGCAGATCTCATCGCTCAATCGCGGCAAATACCTGCACGACGAGGAGCTCGAGGCCGCCGCCACCGATCTCTGCATCGGGGCGGCCTGCTACCCGGAGAAGCATCCGGAAGCGCTCAACCTCAACGTGGACATCGCCTATCTGAAACAGAAG
>JAEUSX010000019.1 GCA_016788405.1 Flavobacteriales bacterium | reverse complement strand
GAGGTTCTCCACCGTGGCTCCCCGGAAACGGTATAATGCCTGGTCGTCATCGCCCACCACCACCAGGTTCTTGTGCCCACTGGCGAGGTGGAAGAAGAGCGCCTCCTGGATGCTGTTCGTGTCCTGGTACTCGTCCACGATCACGTGCTCGTACAAGTGCTCCGAGCCCGGAAAGCGCAGCAACACGGCCAGCGCTTCCTGTTGCAAGAGGGAGAGGTCCACGCGGCGAACCTCGTCGGCGTTGAGCCAGTCGAGGTAGGTCTTGTAGCCGTCGCGCATGCGCTGCCAGTCCTCGTCGCATTTCAGCTCCACATGCGGCAGGATGCTCTCCTCGCTGAAGCGGTTGAAGGCCTTGATCGCGGTGAGCACGCCGAGGTGCTTGGAACCGTTGTCGAACCCATCGACCACACGGGTCAAGAAGCGTTGCGCCTCCTGCGGGTCATCGAATCCGAATCCGTTCACCAGTTGTGGCCAGCCTTTGCGGCTCACTTGGAAGTACTGGCTCAAGGCATCCATCAGCACCACAGGTTTGGGGCGCTCGGTGGGTCCATGCAATCGGCGGTCAGCGAGGATCTTGCGGCAGATGCTGTGCACCGTGCCGATCGCCATGCCGCTGATGTCGTAGTGCTGGCCGGTCTTGGTGGTGGCCAAGGACAAGAGGTAGCGCAAGCCTTCCTTCAGTTGGTGCGCGGCCTTCTCGGTGAAGGTGCTCAGGAAGATGCGCTCGGGTGCCACGCCCTTGCAGACGATGAGGTTGACGGTGCGCCAGAGGAGCACACGGGTCTTGCCGGAGCCTGGGCCTGCGGTGAGGAAGAGGGGGCCATCGGCATGTTCAATGGCAGCGAACTGGCTAGCGTTCGGCTTGAAGTCGTTCAAGCCGAAGAGCGCTGCGATGGTGATCTGCTTGCTCATGAGGGCATTGGGCTAATGGCAAACACGAAGCCTGCACTTCGCGTAAGGGATCGCCCCCCCCAGCAAGATGAATGTGCTCCTTCCCAAGTATTGCCTCGTTGCATGCCCGCAACGAATCCCAACAACATCAACGTGAGGTCGATGCGCTCACAGGATTGTTGTTCTAGGGAGTGAGCCATTACGGGCTCAAAATAGCCACCCGCTTTCAACCCGCCACCCATTGCCGTCAGCCACAGCCACACCCGGCTTAGAGAGCCTTGTTGTGGGCCTTGTGCTCGGGTGGCGATAACCTTCACTTCATGATCGCTGCCCAGTCCGTGAACACATGCACAGGATCGCAGAGCTCATGCATGCCAGTGCTCCCGCTGTTGCCGATCTGCAGCCCGTGGAAGCGTGTACCCTTCTCACGAGCGGCATCCACCACTTTCTTCACCTGGCTTGATACCGGGAACTCCCCATCGGAGACGATGAGCACGTCCGCCTTGGTCCAGTCCGGCTTTTCCAAGTGGCTTACCACGCTTTCCACCGCCCCGATATCGGTGCCACCACCGAAGGTGAAGCCGAGGAAGTCGAGCAAGCGGCCGATGCCCTCGGGACCAAGATCCAGTTCCTGATCCGCCAACTGGCCGGGCCCGCTGAAGGCGAACAGGTAGCAGCGCCGCTTCTCCGCATGCGCGGTGCGCAGGGCGGCAAGTACGAGCGCCTTCGCAACCTGTTCGGGCAGGCCGTGCATTGAGCCGGAAGTATCGATGACGGCCACCACCGGACCTCTTTCCAGCTTGGTCCGTTCGCGTTTCCGTGCTTCCATCCGCTCACGTTCCGCAAGGGTACGATCCACCTCTGTTCCCTGCACCTCGTAAGTGAGCAGCGCAGCCTCGGCCCGGCGGGCATGCCAGAGCAATTCCAAAACAGGGTGGCCCAATTGCGCTGCTTCGGATGGCAGCATCCGTGAGATGTCGCCGCTGCGCGTGACACCCTTGGTCTCAGCTGGCACGTGGGGCGTGGGCACGTTCCTTCGCTCCTCCTCCAGGCGTCTTACCGGCTCGAAGACCTCCTCTGCCACGGAGGTCTCCTCTCCCCCCGCTTGCAGGCGGCCCAAGGTGCGCACCACCTGCATCAGCTGGGGCAGCCCCTTGACCAGTTCGTGGAGCCGCACAAGGTTCTTCCATCCCGCATGGCGGAGGATGCCCAGGCTGAGGTCGTGACCCCGGCCGAGGATCTGCCCCAGATCATCGAACACCTCGGCAATGGAAGCCCAAGCGCGCGCCCGCTCACCCCAGGTCTCGGTGATGCCGTGATCCGCATCGGCCTCTTGGCTCAAGACCTGCTGTCGTGCCATTGCCCGCAGGACTTGCAGGACGTTGGGAGGCAACGCCACGGCTTGGGATGGCTGTTGCCGTCCACTGCCAGGTGCCTTCTCCTTGGCCTTCGCCTTGGCCTTCTTCGCACGCTCCTTCTCCTCCAAGCGCTTCCGCTCCAAGGCTTCCAACTCCTGCAGCTGCCGCAGCACCTCGCTTTGGAAGAGCTCCTGCCCCTGCCGGAAAGCGGCCATGAGGTCTCGGAGCAGGTGGTTCACCAGCTCCTGGTTGCCCTTCAGGAAGCGCACCATACCCAACGCTTCCAATGCCTTTCGAGCGTGTGCTGTGATATGAGGTGGCGGCCAGCTATCCGTGGCCGGCAGTCGGCCTTCCAACAGGGCATCGTGCCAGGCGCGGATGCCACGCACGCGCTCGGCTTCGGTGGCTTCATCGGGGAAAGTGATCACCTCGCGGAGCACTGCAGGTGGGCATTCACCGATGTAGCTCAGAGCCTGCTCGAGGCCATCGACCCTGAAGCCCTTGCTGTCGGGAGTTTCCATCACTTGCGCCTTATGGGTTGGGGTTAGGGTTTGGCTTCGTCATCACCACGTTCCTGGGGCAGCGCCAGGAAGCCCTCACGCACCTGCTCCAAGCGCTTCTGGAGGGCAAGGACATCCTCCATGGTGCGCAGGAGCGAGACCGTTGCGGGGTCACCAAAGGAGCTATCCACCCACAGATGATCATCGATGTCCTTCTTCGCAGATGCGATATGGTCTTCCAATCGACCTAGATAGACCTTTACATCTTGGATCGAACGGTCCAATTTCTTCACCTGCGCGCGGATGTACTCGGGCTTGTGCCGGGTGGGTTCCATGGCCGGTTTGAGGTCCCCATCCTGCTCAAGCAGGAGGTTATTATCCTTCTTCAAATAGTCGGCTGCCTTCTCCCAGTCTTTGAAGTGAACGTGGCGGTAATACCCAGAATGGACTTGGACTTGGAGCACCTCCAGCTCCTTCTTCGTGTAGCCCCTTCCTCCGTTGGTTCTGTCGTCGATCCGATAGCCGCGCTCATTCGACGCGTTGGCAGGAGCCAAATACAACTTCTCCCCTTTCCGGTACATAGGCACCTTCCCTTTGGCTTGAGTGGTCTGTGACTTCTTTCCGGTCGCTTCATAATAGAGCAAGCGGTCTTTATCATCCCGCTGCTGGCTGCGGCTTTCCCGATCGTGATGGAGGGTTGCTTCGAACGCGATAACCTTGTTCGTGAGGTGCTTCGGATCCAAGGCCTTGGCCGCTCCCACCCGCTCCTCATACCATGCCTGTATGCGTTCACGCTCCTCCGGCTTGGCCCAGAGGCAGTGCTGGAGCAACCAGCAGTCCCAAATGCCCACCTCCAGGCGCCCGCAAGTGTACGCGCTCACTTGGAGCAGCTTCACCACCTTGCGCCAGCGGCGGTCGCTCACCGGGATGCCCTCCACCACGCACCAATCGCGCAATTCGCTCAGAATGGCCAGCACATCCTCCTTAAGCGGGAGTTGTGAGGCATCCTTGCGCACAGCAGCTAGTTCGTTCACATCCAAGCGCAGCTCTTCGGGTACGCTCACCTCAGCGTCCGGGCCAGCGGTGATAAGCTGGCTGAACGCGTCATTGGATACCGGCCCCACATGCAGCCGGACCAGGAAGCGGTCATACAGAGCGTCCAACTCCTCTCCTTCAGGCAACTCGTTGCTCGCTCCCACCAGGCTGATCAGCGGCGTAGTTATGCGCTGGTTGCCATTGTCGAACTTGCGCTCGTTGAGCAGAGTGAGTAACGAGTTTAGGATCGCGCTGTTTGCCTTGAAGATCTCATCCAGGAAAGCCACCGAGGCAGTGGGCAGGTACTTGTCCGTGAGCCGCTCGTAACGATCCTCTTGCAGACCCTTGATGGATAGCGGACCGAACAGTTCTTCCGGCACGGAGAATCGTGTGAGCAGCCGCTCGAAGTAGCCGTTCTGAAGGAATGCACTGCGAAGCCGTTGCGCCAGCATGCTCTTGGCCGTCCCCGGAGGGCCCAGCAGTAGCACATGCTCACCGGCCAATGCCGCCAGGAGTGCAAGCTTCACCGGGGTTTCACGCTCCACAAGACCCTGGCCTAGGCGCTGCTGCAAGAGGCGCAGTTGCTCAGGGGTAATGCCGTTACGGCCACTCGGCTTCCGTTCTTCTTCGATGGTCATCACGTTCGTTCCTTTTAGAGGGTTCAAGATACTTGGGCTCGTCGTTGCTGGATTGGTCCTAAGCCCCTGGTCAATGAACTCATTGCTTTGTAATGCGTCAGCGTACTGTGTGAACAAGGCGTTCCAGGATCACCTGCACCACTTCCTCGGCGGAGTCCATCCCATCCACATCCACCACCAGATCATAGTGTGCGGCCAGCGTGTAGTCTATGCCGTAGGCTTGCTGGAACTGGCGCTGGAACGTGGCATTTCGCTCGCGCAGGGTGGTGTGGCACTCACCGACACGCCCCGAATTACGCAAGCGCTCCGTGGCTGTGGACTCTGAGATGCGGAGGAAGACATGGAAGGCGTCGGGCACGAAGTGGAATCCGAGGCGATAGTCGATCACCAGGTCTTCGCGCGCCTGGCATTGGGCCGCGAATGCGCGGTCGATGCGCTTATCCATCTCCGGGTCATCGAGGCAGGCATGTTGGAATGAGACGATGTCCATGCCTCGTGCTTGGGCGGCTTCACGCGTGGCATTGCCGATGGAGGTGAACCCATAGCCCAATCGTTCCGCCAACAACTTGCCCACGGAGCTCTTGCCCGAAGCCACTTCCCCGGACAGGGTGATGCGTGACCGAAGTCCGGATCGTGACCCGTTCCAATCCCAGACGCCCCCTCGCTCCTCGAATTTCCCTTCATCATAGGCCATCTGCTGGATGGCGAGGGGTACCCCCACCTCCAGGATCGGCAGGCTGTATCGGTGCTTGCCTTCGGCGTTGTCGAAGAAGCGGCCGGCCGGGTCTACCATCACGTAGCTGCCGCGCACTTGTGCATTGGTCTCGGGCACCATGCGCGTGATGTCGGTCAGCTGCGCATGGCGCCGCACGAAAGCATCGAACTGCGATTCGGTCACTACCAGGTCATCGATGCGTTCGTCGTTCTGGCCGATGATCGGCAGGGCCTGCAGCAGCTTCCAGCGCTCGGGCTGTGCGTAGCGGATGAAGCTGTTAAGGTCCTCCTTCCAGTTGCGGCCGTTCACCACGGTGTTCAGCTTCAAGCGATAGCCGTGTGCCTTCACGCGGTCCACCAGGTCGCAGTAAGCGTCAGCGGTGAATGGCTTGCGGCCCGTGATCGCACGACCAATCGTCAAGTTGGTCTGCTCATTCAGGCTGTCGATGCTGAGCGTGACCCAGTCCAGGTGCGGACGCAGGCTGCTCAGATAATCATCCGTGAGGCCGCTCCCGTTGGTGACGATCATGGTCGTCATGCCAGCCTCCTTGGCAGCGTGAATCAATTCGGGCAGCCAGGGGCAGAGGGTGGGCTCGCCTCCTGCGAAAGTGATCTTCTGGAAGCCGTGGGCGGCCAGTTGGCGCACCACGTCGATGGCTTGCTCCTTGGGCAGATGTCCCTTGGGGAGGATGCTGCGCTTCACATCCTGGAACGTGGCGTAGCAGAATTTGCAGCGCATGTTGCAGGGCTGCCAGAGGTGGAAATTGACGGAGGGGATCATGGCTTCGGGCTGTTTCGTTGCCGAAGCTGTTCCCACTGCCATGCCTAAACCCAACCCAGAGGCATGAGAACCCCTGTAGAGGAATAAGAGCGGCTTCGAGAGGAATGAAGGCGTCGCGCTACCGGAAGCGCTCGCGCACCGCTGGGCGGTAATTCTCCGATACAGGCAGGCGCTTCTCCACCACCTTGCCTTCGGCGTTCATGGCCTTCACCACGAGGTCATCGCCAACCCGGCCCTCAATATGCACGGCATTCACACGGAACGACTTGTGCGCGGTGAGGAATTGCTCCTTGGGCAGCCCTTTCTCCTCCATGGCGGTAAAGGAGAAATCGACCAGCACGGCGGGTTTGCGGTCAATGAAGTGGATCTCCTTGTTGTTCGATGCAGACCCTGTCTCCTTATCAGCACACAGGTACACAATGCTGTTCAGGGCGAAAGACTTCTTGCCTTCATCCTTCAAGGTGAGCGTGATTCCCCTGGGCTTCGCCATGGCCCGCACCTCTTGGATGAATTTCGGCAGGACAGCGTTGAGCTTGTCGGCCGTCACAGGCTTGGTGATGTACTGCACGGGCACCTCCTTCAACTCGGCATTGAGGCTCGCCACGCCTTCGTAGTACTCCCGCATCTTGCCCGAGACGAAGAGCACCGGGAGGCGCAGTTTGGCCGCTACATCCAGCCCGTTCATAGCGTCACCGTTCAAGTCCACATCGAGCAAGAGGATATCCGGTTGCGCGGTCCGCACCTTCTCCAGGAATTCCTGCGCGCCCGTTGCCCACGCTACCACTTGCACGAAGCCGGTGTCCTCCAATTCCAGCTTCAGGTCTTGGAGCAGGGTCATGCTGTCCTCGAGCAGGGCAGCTTTCAAGAGGCTCATGGCTGGAACTGGATGGTGAGGATGGCATGGTACACGTCGCCCTCGCGGTTGGAATCGAGACGGTGCCGATCGGGCAACAGCAAGTCCATGCGTTTCTTCATATTGTGCAAGCCAAGCCCTCCGGGTCCTTCTCTTGGCTTGGACAGCACGCGGTTGGCCACATGCACTTGGAAGAACTTCTCGCTCAGCTTCACCTTGATGCGCAGGAACTCAGGGTGGTTCCTATCGCCGTGCTTGAAGGCGTTCTCGATGAGGTAACCGGTGGCGAGGTGCGGAATGCACGCAGTATGGTAGTACGGCGAGCGGCGGTCAATGCCGCTGTCGTCCAATTCCATCGCGTTCAGGTTCGGCACGAACAGTTCGTGCAGCTGCACGTACCGCCGCAGGAAGTCAACCTCTTCTTCCACGCTCACCAGGTTCATCTGACCTTTGTACAGGATGTATTCCAATGTGCTCGATAGCGCGCCCATGCCCCGCTCGAGCTTCTTCGATACCGCCTTCAGTTCCGAGAGGATGTTGTTCAGCGCGTGCGGCTGCATCTGGAACTTGAGGTGGTGTGTCTCTAGCAGCTGGTTCTCCCGTTGGGCCTCCTTCAATTGCTTGAGTGCCGCTTCCTTCTCCTTGCGGACGCTCCGCAGTTTCACATAGAGCCAGATGGGCAGGCCAAGAATGGCCAACACGAACAGGAGGAAGATGAGTTCCATTTGGGGTTCGCGTAGGATCAGTGAAAGTAGGTGCATTGCCTTTCCGTGCACATCAAGCTATAATTCCTTCCTCCTCAATAGCTCAACCTTCAGCGCTTTAGCATTCGCTCCCAGCCAATCACCTTTGGCCCCTTGGCCCCAGACCCACGCGCCCTGCTTCCCGCAAAATAAGACCGCCGTCCGCCTCCAACGCCCCACTCTTGCCAACTTGCCCCATAGCCCAAGCCCATTGACCTTAAGCCGCCGTACGGCCGGAAACCGGTGAGACCAAGCCGCCCCAGGCCCAAGGCCCGGTTGGCTAATCAAAGCAATACCCTTGTGATATTCATAGCGTTGCACATCCTCGATGCCTAGTCGGATGAAGGTCGCTAACCTTTCGTTGGCCTCCAGATTTCTGCGGCCGACGAGTTCGTCCGGCGGGATGGCTTGCTCACCCCGGTGGTCGGCCTAGGCGTCCCAGCTCGTGGTTCAGGCACCCCGGCAGATGGCTCAGGCATCCCGGCGGACGGCTCAGGCATCCCGGCGGACGGCTCAGGCATCCCGGCGGACGGCTCAGGTATCCCGGCGGACGGCTCAGGCATCCCGGCGGATGATTCAGGCATCCCAGCGGATGGTTTAGGCATCCCGGCGGGCTGCTTCATACTCGCAGGATCTTCGCCGAAGCTATCCACCGCCATGTCTCCGCATGGGTCTCGCCGCGCATGGTCTAGTGCGTGGCGGGCGTACCCTGCCTCAGCAGGCAAGCATGCGGCACCATAATCATGGAGGGAAGGGTTTCCGTGGCGATCATCCTCGAGGCCGAAGGATCACCGAGTTCGGCAGACCTATGCGGAGGTGTTCGTTGGGGCGACGCTTGAGGAAGGCAATGCTTGGGCTTCATGACCCCTGAACCGCAGCAAGTGTCTCCCCTGCTGAACTGCGCAACGGCCGGGTGGCACACCATTTTTAAGGTGCCCACAGCCAGCACTGCTGAAGCGTCTCCCCTCCTGCCTTCGGCGCCGTGCACCAGCGCCCCCTACTCTCTCACCACCCTTCTCCACTCCCCGTTCAGCAGCACGGTGTAGGCGCCTGGCGCCAGCGTGGGCAGTGCGAGGGATTGGGGTCCAGCGGGCACGCGCGCAAGCAGCACTTCGCGTCCGGCGGCATCGAGCAGGCGCAGCGCTCCCGCTTGCGGTGCGTTCAGCCAGAGCGCATCGTGGTGCAGCGCGGCCCGGAAGGCCTCGCGGTGCGCGCTCGTGATGCCCGTTGAGTTGTAGAGGTAATCGGCTGAGTTGCTGTAGCAGCCATCGGCATCCACCACCAGCACGGTGTAGGTGCCGTTCGCGGTGGCGGTCCAGCTCTGCAATGTGCCGCCGGGGAGGAAGGCGCCATCGAGGTACCATTGGTAGCTCACGCCGGGCGGGTTCACGGTGAGCTCCGATCCGTTCTGCGTGATCACCGGCACCGCGCCGAGGGTGGTGACGCTGAAGCTGCCGCTGTAGCTGAAGTAGGCATCGCTCACGGTGAGCGTGATGCCGGCGGTGCCGGGCACGTTGTCCTGCAGGTTGCTGATGCCGATGGCGAAGGTGGTGGCGTTGAGCTGCTGCACGCTGAGGTCGGCATCGGCCACCACGTTCTGGTCGCTGCTGCTCACGCTGGGGCTGCCCACGGGCGCGCCCACGTTGGTGACGATCACGTTCGCGGCGGCCAGGCCGAGGTCGCGGCAGAAGGGCGGCGGCTGGGGGACGCTGAAGAGCGCATCGTCGTCGCGGTTCAGCACGGCGAAATTCTCCGGGCCCATGGCGGCGTACTGCGCATCGGCGGTGGCGCCGTTCATGGTGGCCACCAGCGAGAGGGCGATGTCGCCATCGTCGAGCGCATCGTCGAGCCCGGTGAGGGTGACGTCCTGCGGCACGTTCCAATCGGTGGTGGTGAAGGTCATCTGCAGCACGTCGATGCTGGCCTCGGTGTCGTCGCTCACGCTCAGGTCCACCACCACGTTGCCGGTGGGCTGCGTGCCCAGCCGCAATTGCACCACGCCGGTGGCGCCGGTCTCGTCCACCACGGTGGCGGTGTTGGTGCCGGCCTGCACGCCAGGGAAGCTCACGCCGCTGTAGGCGCGCGCGTTGATGCCCTGCGTATCGCCCTGGAAGCCGTTGCCCTGCCACACCACCACGAAGCCGCCGTCGGCGCGCTTCTCCACCGCCGGGTAGGCCTGCACGCCGGCGATGGTGGTGTTGAGCACCTGCACGCCGCTGTTCTGGAAATTGTAGCTGCTGGCGTAGAAGCCGCGCACGTTGTAGTTCTCGGTGTCGTTGAGGCTGGTCCAGGTGCCCATCACGATCACGAAATCGCCGTTGTCGAAGAGGGCGCACTCGCTGGTGTAGTAGGCGTAGCTGCTGGCGAAGATGCCGGTGGTGCCCATCAATGTGGCGCCGTTGGCATCCAGGATCCAGGCCTGGAACACGTCGGTGCCGTTCACGCCCCACTTGGTGCTGATGAGGATCTCGTCGCTGGCGTTGGTGCTCACGTCGATGCAGTTGAGCGAGCTGTTCTGGTTGTACACGATCGTCTCGTTGATCTGCGCGAGCAGGTCGGCATCGAAGGTCTTGCGGTAGATGCGCTGCGGGTAGTTGTCGCGGCCGTAGATGGCCACGAGCGTGCCGTCGCTCCGGTACCGGATGTTGGGGTGGTCGTAATCGTTGTTAGCGTCCTCGGTGACGAGCACGGCGGGGCCGGTGAAATTGTTGGTGCCGAGGTCGTAGCTGCGGATGTTGAGCACGTCGTTGCCGCTGCCGTAGAGCAGCGTGAGGGTGTTGCCGCGCACGGCCATGTCCCACTGCCCGGCGCCGCCGAGGGTGAGGGTGGCGCCGAGCGTGTTGTCGGCTTCGAGCACGCGCAGGTACAAGCCGCTGGCGGTGTTCCAGGCGATGAGGAATCGGCCGGCGGTCCAGTAGATCACCTTCACCACGTATTGTTCCTGGTAGTTGCTGCCCGTGGCCACGAGCAATTCGTTGCTGATGGCGATGTGCGCGCTGTTGTAGCGGCGGAAGTAGATGCTGGCATCAGAGCCGTCCTGCTGCCAGCTCTTCCACACCACCACGTAATCGTCGCTGGGCCCCATGGCCAGCTGCGGCAGGTATTGGTCGCTGGGCACGTTCTGGTTCACACGGAACTCGTTGGTGACGGGGTTCCAGATCTGGGCGCTGGCGGCGAAGGGCAGCAGGGCGAGGAGGACGGTGAGGTGGCGCATGGGGTGGTGTGATGGACGGGGTTGCCGAGCGCAAGTTCGGATTCGCGCGGGAGTTGCCAGTGTCTCCGTTTAATCAGATGGAATTCAGATGCATTTCCACCTTCTCCTTGATGAGAAGGTGGAGCCAAGAATCAACCACGATCCAAGTCCAGGCGGCTCGGCTACCACACCGGCTCTACGCGCGGGCACGCCGACCGCCTGTCCCGCGCGGATCGTGGACACCCACCGCACGCGGTAGTTGATGGCTCAGATGCGCATCGCCACCTCGTGCTGTTCAAGCCGGGCGTGCTTAGACAAACAGAGGCATGACCCGGGAGTGACAGGATGCTGAAGGGGCGATGGGCGACGCACCGCAGTGGGGCGTGACCTCATCTGTGTCATCTGCGTCATCTGCGGACCCTTGCATTCAGATGAAGGTGGAGCGGATGTTCCGCCGTGCGAGCCCCCCTCCCCGTGCGCTCGTCATGCTCCGTTTATCCACAAAGCATCACCACCGCTTGAATGGCGTTGCGAGGACCGATACTTTGGTTCTCTCAAGTGAACGGCCATGCGTCGTCCCGCGCTGCTCGCCCTCCTACTCCTCGCCGGTAGAGCGGTCCTCGGTCAGTCCGTTTCGCCCAGTGCGCTCACCACGGCCGGCGGCACCGGGAGCGTGGGTCCGGTGAGCATCGCGCACAGCTTCGGGCAGCCCTTCACCGCCACCTTGCAGGGCCCGTCGTCGCGGCTCACGCAGGGGGTGCACCAGGCCGAGCCGCTCCGTTTGCGGCTGCACGCGCGCGTGTGCCTGCAGGGCCCGTACGACGAGAGCAGCGGCTTGATGTCGGACGCGCTGCGCGCCGGCGGCCTCCTCCCCGCGACCGAGCCGTACACCGCGCTGGGGCATGCGCACCCGACAAGCGGCGGTGAGCACGTGCTGCCGCTGGTGCTCCTGGCCACGGGGAGCGATGCCATCGTGGACTGGGTGCGGCTGGAGCTGCGCCCCGCCGCGGACCTTACCGTCGTCGCCGCCGCGCGCAACGCGCTGGTGCAACGCGATGGCGACATCGTGGATGCGGACGGCAGCTCGCCCGTGCCCTTCGCCGCGCCGCCGGGCAGCTACCATGTGCTGGTGCGGCACCGCAACCACCTCGGCGCGATGACCGCCGCGCCCCTGCCCCTGGCCAGCGCCGCCACGGCCATCGACCTCACCGATGGCAGCACGGCCACCTACGGCACCGAAGCGCAGGCCTTGCTCGGCACGGTGCGCGCGCTGTGGTGCGGCGATGTGAGCGACGACGGCGCGCTGAAGTACGTGGGCCTCGGCAACGACCGCGACCCCATCCTCGTGGGCATCGGCGGATCGACGCCCACCGCGACGGCCACGGGCTATTCGCCGCTCG
>JAEUSX010000002.1 GCA_016788405.1 Flavobacteriales bacterium | reverse complement strand
CATCCGTGACTCCGATCCAAGGAGCCGTTCCTTCGGTTACCGCTGCCTTATGCTGTCAGCCTCTCCAGCACCTGCGCGATCATGCGGTCGATGGCGGCATGGTGGTCCTTGCTGTACTCCTTGCGCAGGCGGTTGGCCACCACGGCGCACACGGTGCAGGCGCGGTGGCCAAGCAGGCCGCTGAGGCCATAGAGCGCGCTGGTCTCCATCTCGTAGTTGGTGGCGCGCGAGCCATCGTGCGCGAAGGAGCTGATGCGCTCGTTCAGCCCATCGACCGACGGCAGCAAGCGCAGTTGCCGGCCTTGCGGGCCATAGAACCCGCCGGCGGTGAAGGTGATCCCCGTCGTATTGCCGTGACCAAGCCGCTCGATAAGGTCCTTGTCGCCAGCGGCCACGTAAGGGTAGGGGAGGTTGTCGGGCCAGTCGGTGTGCACGAGCAGCGCGTTCTGCAGGCGCGCCTCGGCGTCGGTGTTCTCGTAGGCGTAGTAATGCAGCACATTGTCCAGCCCGACGCCGTAGGCGCTTACCACGAGGCTGTCCACCGGGATGTCCTCTTGCAGCGCGCCGCAGGTGCCCAGGCGAACGATGCGCAGGCTCCGGTGCTCGGACTTCGGGCTGCGCGCGGCCAGGTCGATGTTAACCAGCGCATCCAACTCGTTCAGCACGATGTCGATGTTGTCCGTGCCGATGCCTGTGCTGAGCGCGGTGATGTGCGTGCCGTGTAGGACGCCGGTGTGGGCGATGAACTCACGGTTCTGCACGCGGTGCTCGATCCGCTCGAAATGGCGGCTCACCTTGTCAACGCGGCCCTGATCGCCCACGACGATGACCAGATCACCGAGCTGTTCAGGTCGCAGGGCAAGGTGATACACGGAGCCGTCGGGATTGAGGACGAGCTCGCTGGCTTCGAGTGCGGTGCCGGGTTCAGTGAGGGTGATGGCGTGCATGGTGGTCGAAGAGGATTCGGGTCGGTTCCGGTCTGGAATCGTGGGTTACTGCGCGGCGAAGACTTTCTGGAGCAATTGGGTGGTGCGCGCCACGGGATCCACTCGGATACGCTTCTCCTCTTGCGCCAGCACGGTGAAAAGGCCTAGCAGGGCCTTGTCGGTCACGTAGGCGTCGAGGTCGGGATTCACGGCCTTGCCGCCGGTGATCAAGGTGGCGGTGTTGTATGCCGAGGCCACTGGCTGCCAATAGCTCGTGAGCGCCACTTGCCGCGTGGCGTTCTGCACCACGGGCATGAACCGCGACCGCAACGCAGCGCTCGTCTTCTCTCGTAGGAAATCGGTGGCCGCGTTCTCACCACCGCGCAGGATGGTGAAGCCATCCTGGATCGTCATGCCCGTGATGGCATCCACGAAGACCGGCACGGCCTCCTTCGCTGCGGCCTCGGCTGCTTTGTTCAGCGTACGCTCGAAATCCTCCACCGGTCTGTTGATGCCCAGGCCCTCGAGCGTGTTCTTCATCTTGATGGCCTCTTCCGGGAAGGGGATCCGGATGAGCGCGTTGCCCCAGAAGCCATCGGAGGCGCTGGTGCTGCTCACCGTCCGCTCGGCGCTGATGCGCAGGGCCTCCTTGAGGCCGGCGATCACTTCCTCATTGCTCAGCGCAGCCGGGGCGCTGGTGGAACCGAGTATGGTCTGCAAGTCCTGCGGCGAGCATGCGCCGAGCAACAGCGCGATGATGCAGGCGATGCGTGCGGTGATGCGCTCCTTCATGCTCCTGTCAATTCTTCAAGCGCGGTGCGCCAGTTCGCGGGCACATCAATGGTGCAATCCTCCGTGTAGTCGAAGCACACCATCACGCTGCGGCCTTCGGCGCAGATTCCAGTTTCGCCTTTCGTCACCCGCATGATCCGGTAGTGCAGGTCGAAGCTCTTGGTGCCGATGCGCCCCGCCCGGCATTCGGCCTCGATGCGGTCATGCAGATGGATCGGTCGCCGGTAGTCCGCTTCGTTGCGCGCCAGGATGAGGCCCGCTTTCTTCCAGTCGTGTCCCGGCGGGATGAAGCGTCGCAGCAGCTCCATGCGGGCCAGCTCGAACCAATGCAGGTACACGGCATTGTGGACATGCTGCGCCATGTCCACATCGGCGAAGCGGATCTGGATCGGGATGCGGGTGACGGGCATGCGCTTCGTGATGAGGACTGGAGGGCGAAGATGGCAACGCGGGCCGCAATCGGCGACGGCGGTGCGAAGCGGCCGGGCGATGTACTTTCGATCAATCATGCGCGGCGCGCTCTTCTTTTCCTTCTTGCTGCTGCAGTCCTGCGCGTTTGGGCAGCTCACCGTGTGGGGCGAGGAGTTCGAGAACGGATGCGCGGGCGGGTGCTACGCCTCGTCCTACACCGGTCCGAATGGCGCATGGTCCGTTTCGAGCACCGGCACCAATGGTGCCTGCGCGAACCGATGGTTCATCAGCTGCCAGGAGAATGGGCAGGCGACAGGCTCATGCGGCGCTGGCTGTGGCACGGACGAGACCCTGCACGTGGGCAACGATATCAGTTGCGTCTCGCCGAATGGATGCATTTTCTGCCCTACCGGTGATTGCGGGGCGGCCTATGATGCGGGTTGCCCACCGGCGCTCTGCTTCGTGTGCTGCTCCTGCAATTCAGCGCAGACCGATCAACGCGCGGAGTCACCCGTGATCAACCTTTCGGGCCTGGCGAGCCTCACCCTCACTTTCAAGTACATCGAGAACGGACAGGGAGCCAGCGACGATGCGAGCGTCTGGTATTTCAATGGCGCAGCGTGGGCACTTCTCGCCAATCCGCCCAAGACAGTGGTGTGCGGCGGCGGGCAGGGACAGTGGACGAGCTACAGCATCGCGCTTCCTGCCAGCGCCGACAACAACCCCAACGTGCGCATCGGCTTCCGATGGGTGAACAACAACGACGGCTCCGGCGCCGATCCAAGCTTCGCTGTGGACAACGTGCAGATCACCATCCCGTTCAGCCCGCCCGGAACCGGCCTTATTGTGAATGAGCTGAGCAATGGCCCCAGTGGCGCGAAGGAGTACATGGAGATGATCGTGGTCGGGCCGTCGTGCACCAACTTGGATATACGGGGAATCCGATTCGATGACAACAACGGCGTCATCCATAACGGGTTCGGCAACACCCTGGCGAACAGCGGCACCGCGCTCGGGCATCTACGCTTCGCCAGCGTGGCGCAATGGGCCGCGGTTCCAACGGGGAGCATCATCCTGGTTTACAACAACACGGACCTCAATGCGCTGCTGCCTCCAGATGATCCGGCAGATGCCTCGCCGAACGATAAGCGCTACATCCTGCCGGCGAACCATGCCAGCTTGCAAGGCTGCAGCACCTCGCCGAATCCAGCAAGCACATCAGGCTACAATGCCTGTGCATTCGGCGCGGGCAATTGGAATTACATGAGCTTCCGCAATGAAGGCGATGCGGGCCAGACGCGCGATGCCCAAGGGCGCTACTTCCATGGCATCAGCTACGGCACCAACGGTCAGAACATGAACAACGGCGGACTCGACAACCTGCGCATCAGTGCCATGGACCACACCGGCCGCGTGCTCTTCTTCAACAGCGGCAATTACCGCCTCGCGGCCAATTTCAACAGCGCGCTCGTGGGCGGCAACGAGACTCCCGGTGCGCCGAACAACGCGGCCAACGCGGCTTTCATCGCCACGTTCGATTGCGCACTGCCCATCGAGCTGCTCAGCTTCGATGCGCGCGAAGAGGAAGCGGTCGTTCGCTTGCGCTGGAGCACGGCGAGCGAGGTCGGCAACGCGTGGTTCATCATCGAGCGATCGGCGGATGCAGAGCGCTTCACGCCTATCGCGCAGTTGCCCGGGGCGGGCAGCTCCATCTCCCGGCGCGATTACGTGTTCGACGACGCTCATTCGCTCGCAGGAACGACGTATTACCGCCTGCGCCAGATCGATGCGGACGGAAACGGCAGCCTGAGCCAGGTGGTCGCGGTGCACAGGGATGCGGAGGTCCTGGCCATTTCAGATGGGGAGACGCTGCGGATCATCGGGATCGCGCGGGCGGGCGTATGGACGCTCGTTGATCCGCTGGGACGATCACTTGCCACCGGGCGGCTGTGCGGAGCGCCGGTCTGCGAGGAATCCGTTCGCGTGACCGGAGCCACCGCATTGATCATCCAGTCGGATGAAGGGAATGCGAGGATCCGGGTGAGCGGGCTTTTACGGTGATAGGGCCCGGCATGGGCATTATCAGCGTGTGCTCCGATATGCCGCTTGGCCTTGCGAGCTGACGGATGAGCCGAGGTTGGGATCAGCGCGCTGAGGGCTTCACCGTGCGCGGCGTGAGGCGCGGCGGACCGGTGCGCTCTGCCACTGCGGCGTGGACAACCTCCTGCACCTTGGTGCGGATGCCGAGTTCAAGCAGCTTATTGGTGGCGGCGCTCGGGTTCACTCGATTGCTTAAGAAGATGTACACCACGTGCTGCTCCGGATCGGCCCACGCCATTGTGCCGGTGAAACCGGTGTGCCCGAAGCTCGCATAGCTCACGCACTCGCAGGTGGGGCCGCCCTTGCCATCGCGCACAGGCTTGTCCCAACCCAGTCCGCGCCGATTGCCTGATCCATTCGGGGCGCAGAACTGGCACTTGGTGAATTCGCGCACCACCGCATCGCTGAGGTAGCGTGTGCCGCCGTAAGTGCCGCCGTTGGCGAGCATCTGCATCACCTTGGCCAGATCGTTGGCGCTGCCGAACAGCCCGGCGTGGCCGGCCACGCCGCCTTTGATCGCTGCGCCCGGATCATGCACATCACCCCAGACCAGCCGTTTCCGGAAGAGGTCGTCCTGTTCCGTGGGGGCGATGCGGTCCTTGGAGAAGCGTTCGTACGGCTTGTAGGTCAGCGTTGCAGCGCCCAGCGGCCGATAGAAGCGTTCTGCCACGAACTGATCGAGCGATTGGCCCGTGATGCGTTCGATCATCTCCTGCACGAGGTAATAGCCCATGTCGCTGTACACATACGTGCCCTTCGCCTCCAACGGCGCATCCAGCACCCATTGGAACAGGCTGTCCTTGTATTCATTGCGGATGTAGAGTCCCTCGGCCACGCGCAAGCCGTGCGTGGCGCTCGCGGTATCGCTGATCATGCCGGGCTTGAATCCGCCATCCTTCATGAGCCTGTTCTGGAAGGGCATGAAGGGCTTCAGGCCTGCCTGGTGCGTGAGGATGTCGCGCAGGCTCATGCGCGCGTGCGCAGGATGCTCGCCTTCGATCTCTGTAAGGTAGTGCCCCAAAGGGAGGTCGAGGTCCACCTTGCCTTCATCCACGAGCTTCATCAAGGCGATGGTGGTACTGGCCACCTTGGTGATGCTGGCCAGGTCGTACACGTCATCGGTGCGCACTGCTCGCCCGCCGCTGGATGCGGTCCTCCCGTACGCCTCGTTCCAGACCACTTCGCCATCCACGGCAACGAGGACCTGCGCGCCTGGGTAGGCCTGCGCTTGAAGGCCTTGGTTCACGACGTCATCGATGGCGCTGAGCGATGAAGTGCGCATCCCGACCTGCTCCGGCACCGAATAGGGCATGCGCCCGATGGCGGCCATCGTTCGGCCATCACCGCACTGGTAGAACGAGTTCGCGGTCACAGGCAGCTTTCCTGTCGCGCCGATGGCGCCGAACAGCACTTGTGCCGCGAGGTCCTCGGTGACCTCATTCTCTTCGTACGCGACGACGACGCTCGCCAGCAGATTGGCTCCGTAAGCCCGCGTGAGGCGGTACGGATTCGCGAAGAGCGTGAGCACCGTGGGCTTGCGCGCTGCGATCTCACGCACCGTGCTGATGGCGGATTCCGGCACGCCGAAATCGGATTGCGGACGCCAGGAAGTGCCGTGGATGCTGACGATCACGCGGTCATACGCTTCGAGGCGGCGCAGCAGCGCCATCAGGCTGTCCCGCTTCAGGGACTTGTCGCAGCGCAGCATCCTGACATCGGCGTACCGGGCGAGCGATTGCTGGAAGGCATTGGCCATGGTGTCACCGATGACGACCGATGCGATGCGCGCTCCGGCGAGGTCGCGAAGGGGAAGCAACTCGCGATGGTCGGCGAGCACCGTGATGGCGCCGGCGTAGAGATCACGGCGCAGCGCTTCCGCGCTGGGCGCGTTGAGGTCAGCGTGCAGGCCTTCGAGGGCGACGGGGCGGCGCCGGTCAAGGCCCGCCCATTGCTTCGCGCGCAGCACCTTCAGGCACTTGTGATCGATCATCATCGGATCGAGCTCCTTGTCGTCCACCGCTTTCCGGATGCGCTCGATCGCCTTCAACGGGTCCTGCGGGAAGAGCAGGACATCGTTGCCGGCCTGGAGCGCGCGCAATTCGATCTCGCCGGGCTGGTCCGCGTTCGCCACGCCTTTCATGTTCAGCGCGTCGGTGAACACGAGTCCTTGGAAGCCGAGCTCACGCGCCAGCAGGTCGCTCACGATCGGCTTGCTCAAGGTGCTGGGCAGGCCTTTGCTGCTATCGAGCGCAGGCACTTCCAGATGCCCCACCATCATGGCGCTGAGTCCTTCATCGACCAGGCGCTGGAACGGATAAAGCTCCAGCGAGTCGAGCCGTGTGCGGCTATGAGCGATCAGCGGCAGGGTGTGGTGACTGTCGCTGTCCACGTCGCCGTGCCCTGGGAAGTGCTTCGCCGTGGCGATGACACCGCCTTTCTGCAGGCCGCGCATGTAGGCGATGCCTTTGCGCGCCACGTTCTCGCGGTCCTCGCCGAAGCTGCGGTCGTTGATCACGGGATTCGCGGGGTTGTTATTCACATCAACCACCGGACTGAAGCTCACGTGCACGCCGAGCCTGCGCATCTGCCGCGCGATCTCCGAGCCCATGGCTTCAATGAGTGAATCGTCCTGCACAGCGCCGAGCGCCATCTGGTGCGGGAACTTCATGGTGCTGTCCAGGCGCATGCCCAGGCCCCATTCGAGGTCCATGCCGAGCAGGAGCGGAGCGCGCGCGGCGCTTTGATAGCGGTTGGTGAGGCGCGCCTGACGCGCAGGGCCGCCTTGGAAGAAGATGAGCCCGCCGATGCCGCGATCGCGCACCATCGATTCGATCTCCGCTTCGTGCCGAGCGTCCTTGTTGCTGTACGCGGCCACCATCATCAGCTGGGCGATGCGCTCGTCAAGGCTCAAGGTGCTCAGCACGCTGTCGGCCCAATTGCCCGATCCGCTCAGGAACGGCGGGATGCCTTGGTGCCGTGGGCTCGTCGACGCTTCGGCCGCTGTAGGCTGTGGGCGCGTGCTCCCGATGCCGAGGAGGGCAGTTGCCAGGATCGAAAGTGGAAGTGCTGTGCGGCTCATGCGGTCGGGCGAAACTACCGGGGTGCCCAGCGGGCCTACGTGCATGCGGCGCGCCAGTTTTGAACACCGTGCGTGTTGCGCCCGCACGTATAACCGCGCTTGCTGCCTGCGTGGTATCCGGCGCGTGCCGTGAAATGCGAACGGCCCCTGGGGTGGGGCCGCTCGCTCGGTCTTGGTTCAAGGGTGCCTCAGTGCAGGCTCAGCTTCTTCTCGAGGTCCTCCAGGTAGCCGCGGAACTGCTTGTCGGTCTCCTGCAGGTTGTTCACCGTGCGGCAGGCGTGCAGCACGGTCGCATGGTCCTTGCCGCCGCAGTGCGCTCCGATGTTCGCCAGCGAGCTCTTGGTCATCTTCTTGGCGAAGTACATGGCGATCTGGCGCGCCTGAACCACTTCGCGCTTGCGGGTCTTGCTCTTCAGCAGTTCGATCGGCAGGTCGAAATAGTCGCACACCACCTTCTGGATGTAATCGATGCTCACCTCGCGCGCCGTGTTCTTCACGAACTTGTCGATCATCTGCTTGGCGAGTTCGAGGTTCACTGCCTTCTTGTTCAGTGAGCTCTGCGCGATCAAGCTGATCATGGCGCCTTCCAGTTCACGGATGTTGGTGGTGATGCTGTACGCGAGGTACTCCACCACTTCCTTGGGCAGGTCAATGCCCTCGGAGTACATCTTCTTCTCCAGGATGGCGATGCGCGTCTCGAGGCCCGGGGCCTGAAGGTCGGCGCTGAGGCCCCACTTGAAGCGCGAGAGCAGTCGCTGCTCCATTCCGGCCATCTCCACAGGAGCCTTGTCGCTGGTGATCACCAGTTGCTTGCCGCTCTGGTGCAGATGATTGAAGACGTGGAAGAAGACATCCTGCGTCTTCTCCTTGCCAGCGAGGAACTGCACATCGTCGATGATGAGCACGTCCATCATCTGGTAGAACTGGGTGAAGTCGCCCACGGTGTTGTTCTTCACCGCTTCGATGAATTGATGGGTGAACTTCTCCGCCGGCACGTACAGGATGGTCTTGTCCGGGTGGTGCTTCTTGATCTCGATGCCGATGGCGTGCGCGAGATGGGTCTTGCCCAGGCCGACTCCGCCATAGATCAGCAACGGGTTGAAGGCCGTTCCGCCGGGCTTCTGGGCCACGGCATAACCGGCACTGCGCGCCAACCGGTTGCAATCCCCTTCGATGAAATTGTCGAAGGAGTAATTGGCGTTCAGGTGGCTCTCGACCTTGATCTTGCGAAGGCCGGGGATCACGAAGGGATTCTTGATGGGGCTGTTGGCCAGGTCGATCGGAACCGCCACGGGCGGATTCTTCGTCTCGCGCGCATGGCTCGTCGGCATCTTCACCGTGTACGGGTGCGCGCTCTGGAAGCCGTTCTCCATGATGATGGAGTACTCCAAGCGGGCTTCGGCGCCGAGTTCTTTGCGGATGATCTTCTTGAGGAGGCCGATGTAATGTTCCTCCAGCCACTCATAGAAGAACTGCGAGGGCACCTGGATGGTCAGGACGTTCTCCGTCAGCTTAAGCGCCTTGATCGGTTCGAACCAGGTCTTGAAGCTTTGCGGGTTCACGTTGTCCCTGATCACCGCCAGGCACCGTTCCCAGGTCTTCTCGGGATCCTTCTTCATGGATGCTTCTTCGGAGGTTGGCGTTGATGGACGACGATTGGATTCAGGATCACTGCGCCGATCGGTGATGGTCAGTCACGCAGTGATGGGGGGCAAATATGAATCGAAGAAAGTGAAAAAAAAACGTCGGCTTCATGTCGGATGAAAGGCAAGTCGTCGCACGAGTTCCCATTGCCGATGCGCGGTTTGTGAATGTGGAAGGCAATGCTTATCGCGCCGCGTTCCGGATCGGTGCCACGATCCGCGGCGGTCGGCGCGGAAGCCCGGTCGCGTTTCATGCTGTGAATGTAGGTCACGGCGCTCGCCGTCCGCAACACCGCGGTCGGGTTGCATCTACCTTGCCCGCATGTTCGTGCATGAGACGCGTGTCCGAGTGCGTTACGCCGAGACTGACCAGATGGGGCAGATGTACTATGGCCGGTACGCGGAGCTGTTCGAGGTGGGCCGTGTGGAGGCCCTGCGCGCACTGGGCTTCCCGTACCGCAGGATCGAGGAGCGCGGCATCCTGCTCCCCGTGCGCGATCTGAGCGTGCGCTATCTCATGCCGGTGCGCTATGATGATGAGGTCATCATCCGCACGACGATCATGGAGCCGCTCTCGGCGCGCATCCGTTTCCGTTACGAACTGCTCAGCGAATCAGGCGAGCGGCTCACGGAAGCGGAGACCACCCTCGTCTTCGTGGATGCCTTGAGCAAGCGTCCATGCCGCGCGCCAGCCGATCTCATCGCAGCGCTCGCGCCTTTCTTTCCGTGAACGGGCTCAGGCGCGCAGGATCATCACCATGGCAAGCACCGCCAGTGCGATGCCGGTCCACTGCACCCTGCTCAAACGGTCGCGCAAGAGGAACAGGCCGATCGCCGTGCTGAAGAGGATGACTCCGATGTTCATCAGCGGGAACACGCTGCTGGTGCCGAAGCCGCTGCGCGCGAGGGCGGCCACCAGGAAATACAGGCTCGCGTAATTCACCGCGCCGAGCACCAGGCCGCCGACCAGTGCCTTAGGATGTGCCAGCGCAGCGTGCTGTGATCGCAAGAGCAGGTAGGCAAGGCCGAGCAGGCCTGCTACGGCGAAGACGAGCATGGGGAACATCGCCTCCGTGCGCGGCTCGAGCAGGTTGCGCTGCACGAGGTTCAAGGAGATATCGATGGCGGCGTTGCCGAAGAAGAGAAGAGTGGGCAGCACCCAGGCGCCTCGCGCGCCGGGAGCGCCGATGGTGCATGATGCCAAGGGAACCGCGATGAGCGCGAGCACGATGCCGGCCCAGCCCATCTCCGTGGGGCGCTCGTGCATGAATATCACCGTGAAGAGCACCGTGAGCACCAGGCTCATCTTGCCGGCAACGGATGTGGCCGCTACTCCGGCGCGCTGCGTGCTCAAGGCGGTCAAGTAGAAGATGGTGATGAAGAGCAGGCCCAGGCCAGCCGCTGGCGCGAGCAGGGTGCTCGGGATGCCGCCGGACCAAGGCGAGGTCACCATCGCTCCGCACAGCGCCGCGGTGAAATAGTTGACCACGATGGCCGGGAGCAGGGGGACCTCTCTTCGTTCGAAGACCTTGAAGATGAGATAGAGCAGCGCCATGCAGAGCGCTGCAAGGGTCACCAATGCCATGATCCGCGTGGTTGTTTCTGCTGGGTGCTATTGGTGAAGTACGCGATCCGGTCAGGGCCGCAGGATTCGATTCGGCAAGGCGAGGTGGCCATGACCGGCGCTGGCGTGCCGCTTCCGAATGCCATCGATCCGGTGATCACTCGCGCTTCGTCCCAGAGACCTTCGCGTAGGAAGTGACCATGCAGCTCGGCTCCGCCCTCGACCAGGATCGATCGGATCGATCGCTGGTTGAAGGCATCGAGCATGATGGCGATCGGATCCTCCGCGGGATCGATGATGATCTGCTCCGCGATGATGCCGCTGCGGATCTTCCCTGTGAACACGAGCGTGGGATGCGCGCCATCGAACAGCCGGGAATCGATTGGTGCCGTTCCGCCACGGTCGAGCAACACGCGCAAAGGCGAGCGGCCGCTCACATGGCGCACGTCCAGCCTGGGGTCGTCATGCACCGCCGTACGGCTCCCCACCAGGATCGCCTGCTCCTCGCTGCGCCAGCGATGCACCAGCACATCGGACTGCGGTGACGAAATCCGATGCGGTCCCGGCTCCGCACGGGGCCGGTCGATGAAGCCATCACGGCTCTGCGCCCACTTGAGCACCACGTACGGTCTGCCTGCGGTGACCGAGGTGATGAAGCGACGGTTAATCCAGCGCGCTTCGTCCGCCAGCACCCCTTCGATCACTTCCACGCCCGCGTCGCGAAGGCGGCCGAGGCCCTTCCCATTCACCTGCGCGAAGGGGTCGCGATGCGCGACGACCAACCGCTTGACACCACGCTCGATCAACAGATCGGCGCACGGTGGCGTGCGTCCGTGGTGCGCGCAAGGTTCCAGGTTGACGTACAGGATGGCATCCGCTGGAACGGCTTCGCCACCGAGGGCCTCAAGGCACGCGCGCTCGGCATGCGGTCCTCCAGGCGTTCGATGCCAACCCTCGGCCAGGATGCGATCGCCTTGCACCAGCAACGCGCCCACCATCGGGTTCGGTGCCGCGCTGCCTGAGCCATTGCGGGCCAGCTGCAGGCAGCGAAGCATCAAGCGATCATGCTCCATGTGGACGGTAAAGGTGGCTGATCCCGGCGAGCCCTTGCCGCGCCTCTACTTTTGCCCGCCATGAGCATCCGTGCCGCCGACAATCGCGTGTGTTCCGTGCTCGCCCAGTTCAAGGAGCAGCTCGCCGAGCAGTACGATGAGAGCGAGGCGCGATCGATCGCGAAGGCTGTGTTCATGGAGAAGCTCGGATGGGACGCGGTTCAGATGGAGTTGCGCAAGAGCGAATCGATGCACGAATCCGAATTGCTGAAGGTCTACCTCCCCCTCAAGCGTTTGCGCGAAGGCGAACCGTTGCAGTACATCATCGGGCATGTCCGTTTCCATGGCCTGGAGTTGTCCGTAGGGCCCGATGTGCTGATTCCCCGGCCTGAGACGGAGGAGCTCGTTGAGCTCATCGTGAACGAGGGTCCAGCACCGCACGCCATCGCGGACGTGGGAACGGGGAGC
Organism: Flavobacteriales bacterium; assembly: GCA_016788405.1. Taxonomy (GTDB): domain Bacteria; phylum Bacteroidota; class Bacteroidia; order Flavobacteriales_F; family PHOS-HE28; genus PHOS-HE28. The sequence continues at coordinate 7,058 of JAEUSX010000002.1, read as the reverse complement.
GGCTGCATCGCCTTGGCGCTGAAGCGGTCGTTCCATTCGGCGCGCGTCCAGGGCATTGATGCGAGCGAAGGTGCGCTTCGCGTGGCGCGCGGCAATGGCGAAGCGCTGGGCCTTGAGGTGGAATGGGTCCTGGACGATGCGCTCCGTTCTGGTTTCAGGCTCCCGGAAGGCTTGGATCTCGTGGTGAGCAACCCCCCCTATATCCCCGTGGAGGAGGAAAAGGAAACACACGCGCGCGTGCGCGCGCGCGAGCCTTATATGGCGCTATTCGCACCTCCAGGGGATTCCTTGGCGTTCTATCGGGCCATCGGGAGTGCATCCGTGCGCTCCTTGTCCAAGGAAGGCCGCCTATGGTTCGAGTGCCACTGGAAGCTCGCTCCTTCGGTAGCGGGCGTCCTGAGCGACCTCGGGTTCCGTGACGTGCGTGTGATCCGCGACATGAGCGGGAATGATCGGTTCGTGCGATGCGTGCGATGATGCCGGTCCTGCTCGCCGTGCTCGTGATCGCCTCTCCGGCGTGCGCGCAAGCCGATCAGCCTCTTGCGCCGTCGACGGTGCTGAGCGGCAAGCCCGCCAAGGTGAAGGCGCCTTACCGTGTGATCTTCAACTTCGATTACCGCAACACGTTCGTTGATGCGGAGCCGGTGCGGTTCTATGGCCTGCGCATCGGCGCGCAGCGGGGCCGGGACCTCCTGGCCGTGGGCTTTTACGGGCTTGGCGATGCCTACGTGCAGCGACAGGTCCCGGTGGAGGGCGTGGGCATCCGTGATCACCTCATCGATTTCGATTACGTGGCGTTGAGCTATGAGCGCCTGCTGGTGAATTCCAGGTCCTGGGACATCGGCATCCCGCTCTCCATCGGATTGGGCACGTACAGGCGCTCTTACATCAATGAGGACAACAAGCCGGTGCCCTATGCGGTGAACGAGCTGGTGCCGCTCGAGGCCACGCTTCAGATCGACCTCAAGATCTTCAAATGGCTCTACATCGGCACGGGCATGGGCTACCGCCATGTGCTCGCCGCCGATCCTGCCGCTTCCCGGACCTTGAGCGACTGGACGTGGTACGGCAAGGTCGGCCTACGTTTGGGCGTCCTGGTGAGGGGCATCATCAACGGAAAGCGAGATCGCGATGGAGAAGAGCAGCGCTGAACGCCGGATCGCGGAACTGAGCCGCGAGCTGGAGCTTCACAACCATCGCTATTACGTGTTGGCGCGACCGAGCATCACGGATCGCGAATTCGACGCGATGCTCAAAGAGCTGGAAGCCCTGGAGCAGGAATTCCCCGATCTGGCCTCGCCCAACAGCCCCACGCAGCGCGTCGGCGGCGACATCACCAAGGGCTTTCCCACGGTGCCGCACCGGTACCCGATGCTCTCGCTCGGGAACACCTATTCACGCGAGGAAGTGGAGGAGTTCGTGGGGCGCGTGGAGAAGGCCATCGGGCCGACGCGCTTCAGCATGGAGCTGAAATATGACGGCGTGGCCATCAGCCTGAGCTACAGGAATGGCGAGCTCGTGCGCGGAGTGACGCGCGGCGATGGCGAGAAGGGCGAGGACATCACGGCCAACGTGCGCACCATCCGGAGCATCCCCTTGCGATTGCAGGGTGATGGCTGGCCCGCGGAATTCGAGGCGCGCGGCGAAGTGATCTTCACCAAGCAGCAATTCGATAAGCTCAACGCGAAGCGCGAGCGGGAAGGAGAGGAGCTCTACGCGAATCCGCGCAATACCGCTGCAGGCACGCTGAAGCAGCAGGACCCGAAGGAGGTGGCCAAGCGTGGGCTCGATAGCTTCATGTACAGCCTGCAGGGCGAAGCGCTCCCCACCCGCAGCCACTTCGACAACCTGATGCGCGCGCAGCAATGGGGATTCAAGACGCCCGACCCGGCGCGGCGATTCATCGAGCGCGCGAACGATGCGGCGGGCATCATGGCCTTCATCGACCACTGGGGCGAGCACCGCAACGAATTGGAGATGATCATCGATGGCGTGGTGGTGAAGGTGGACGACCTCGATGTGCAGGAAGAGCTGGGCCTCACCGCCAAGAGCCCGCGCTGGGCCATGGCCTACAAGTACGCCCCGGAGCAGGCCGTCACGAAGCTGCTCGGGGTCGCCTTCCAAGTGGGCCGCACAGGGGCGGTGACACCGGTGGCTGAACTGGATCCCGTGCAGCTCGCGGGCACCACCGTGAAGCGCGCATCGCTCTTCAACGCCGACCAGCTCGATCGCCTCGACCTTCATCAGGGCGACATGGTGCGGGTGGAGAAGGCCGGCGAGATCATCCCGCAAGTGGTGGGCGTGGAGCTGGCGAAGCGCGTGCATGGCGCTCATCGGGTCCGATTCCCGCATCAATGCCCGGAATGCGGCACGGCCCTCATCCGCCTCGACGGCGAAGCGCAGCACTACTGCCCCAATGAGCACGGATGCCCGCCGCAGATCACCCGCCGCATCGAGCACTTCGTATCGCGCCGCGCCATGGACATCGACGGCTTGGGCGCGGAGACGGTGCAGGAGTTCCACGATGCCGGCCTCATCCGCGATGTGGCCGATCTCTATGAGCTGACCGTGGAGCGCATCCTGGCCCTGGGCAAGGGCTGGAAGGAGAAGAGCGCGGAGAAGGTGATCGCCGGCCTGGCCAGGAGCAAGCAGGTGCCCTTCGAGCGGGTGCTCTTCGCGCTGGGCATCCGGCACGTGGGCGAGACCGTTGCGAAGAAGATCGCGCGCGGCGCCATGAGCATGGAGCGGCTCATGGCCATGAGCCGGGAAGAGCTCCTGGGCATCGAGGAAGTGGGGGAGGTGATCGCCGAGAGCCTCATCGACTTCTTCGCCGTTCCCGGCAATCAGCGCATCGTCGGAAGGCTTGCCCGGCATGGCCTGCGCATGGAGCAGGACGCATCGGAGGGCCCGGCCAGCGACAAGCTGAAAGGGCTGTCAATCGTGGTGTCGGGTGTTTTCCGCAACTTCAGCCGCGACGGCATCAAGGAGGCCATCGAGCGCAACGGCGGCAAGGTGTCCGGCTCCATCAGCAGCAAGACCAGCTATGTGGTGGCCGGCGAGGGCATGGGGCCCGCCAAGCGCGCCAAGGCCGTGGAGCTCAAGGTGCCCGTGATCGACGAGGATGAACTCACGCGGATGATCGAAGGATGAAGCTGCTCGACCGCATCAAGGAATGGATGGGCATCCGCAGATTGCTGCGCGACCTTCCGCAGGACCGCAGGCCCATCGCGCGCAGCATCGCCCTGGCGCGCAAGGTGGCCATCGTGTACGTGGTGGAGGATGAAGCCGCGCACAACCACGTGCGCAACTATGTGAAGCGCCTGAAGGAGGAGCTCGGCCTCAGCAACATCATGGCGCTCGGCTATTCCGATCAGAAGGCGATGCCGCACTACCTGCACAGCAAGCTCAACTTCGAGGCCATCTGCCAGAAGGACCTCAACTGGTACCGGATACCGCAGGGCAACACCGTGCAGAACTTCATGGCCGAGGAGTTCGAGATCATCATCGACCTCACGCTGGAGGACCGCCTGCCGATCCAGTACATCCTCGCCAAGAGCCGTGCGCGCTTCAAGGTGGGCCGCTGGAGCGAGAGCAACAAGAGGATCCTCGACATGATGATCGACATGGCCGGCTCGCGCAGCCTGCCGCAGCTCATCCAGCAAGTGCATCATTACCTGCTCATGGTGAACAGCAAGCCTGAGCCTTCACTGAATTGAACACGCCTTCGGGCAACAGACATGGACGAGCGATTCACAGGACTTGGCGTGGCGATGGTCACGCCGTTCAGGGAGAACGGGCAGATCGATTACGCCGGACTGGAGAAGCTGATCGAGCATCAGATCACCGGCGGCGTGGATTATGTGGTGACCATGGGCACCACCGGCGAGAGCGTCACGCTCACCAAGGCCGAGAAGAAGCAGCTGCTCGCCGAGACCATCGGATTCGTGCGCAACCGCGTGCCCATCGTGCTCGGCGTGGGCGGCAACGATACCGCCGGGGTCGTGGATGCCCTGGGGCACTACGAGATGGACGGCGTGGATGCCATCCTCAGCGTGAGCCCCTACTACAACAAGCCCACCCAGGAAGGCATCTATCAGCACTACAAGGCCATCGCGCAAGTGGCGCTTCGGCCCATCATCCTCTACAACGTGCCCGGCCGAACCGGCAGCAACATCACCGCCGACACGACCCTGCGGCTCGCGAAGGATTTCGAGAACATCATCGCCATCAAGGAGGCCAGCGCCAACCTCGACCAGATGGGCCGCATCCTCAAGCACAAGCCCAAGGATTTCATGCTCATCAGCGGCGATGATGCACTCACGCTCCCCATCATGGCCATGGGCGGCGTCGGCGTGATCAGCGTGGTGGGCAATGCGCTGCCCCATGAGTTCGGTGCGCTCGTGCATGCCGCCATGGAAGGCGACCTGGCCACCGCGCGGAAGGAGCACCTGCGCCTGATCGAAGTCATCGACCTGCTCTTCGCCGAAGGGAACCCCGGCGGCATCAAGTACGTGCTCAAGGAGCTCGGCGTCTGCGGCGACACCATGCGGCTGCCGCTGGTGAACATCAGCGAGGCCACTGAGAAGAAGCTCTACCGCGCGCTGGCCGATGCGGAGGTGGTGAAGCTATGAGGGAGTTCGGCGGCGGGAAATTCGCCACGCCGTGGCGTTTTTCCGCCGGACATCCGGAGGGCCATCCTCTATTTTCGACCGCCCCATGGACTTCCTCGCCCTCGACTTCGAGACGGCCACCACCGCCGCCGACAGCCCCTGCGAGCTGGGCATCGCGATCGTGCGCGGCGGCGTGGTGCGCGAGGTGCGCAACTGGCTCATCAAGCCGCCGCAGTGGCCGTACTTCAGCCCATGGAACGTGGCCGTGCATGGCATCCGCCCCGAGGACGTGGAGCAGGCGCCGCGATGGCACGAGGTCTGGCCCGAAGTGCACGAGCTGCTCCACGGCGCCACCGTCGTCGCGCACAATGCCGCGTTCGACATGAACGTGCTGAAGGCCACGCTCGGCGCGCAGGGCATCGCGCATCCCAGCTTCCGGTACTTCTGCTCGGTCTCCATGGCGCGGCGTGTCTGGCCCGGGCACTCCACCTACAACCTGAAGGCCCTGTGCGACCGCCATGGCATCCCGCTCAAGCATCACCGCGCGGGCAACGATGCCGAGGCCACGGCCGAGCTGGTGCTGCGCGCGCTGCGCGATGGCGATACGCTCGATTCCTTCGTTCGGCGCGCGCGAGTCAATCTGGGCGCCTTCTATCCTGGCGGTCACCGTACCCCGGGCGGCAAGGTCACCCAGGCTGCGCGTTGAGTGCGGCCCTCGGCTACCTTCACCCCATGGACCTCGATAGCCTGCATCGGATCGGCCGTATCGGGAAGCCGTGGGGGCATCAAGGGGAGCTCATCGTGCACCTGGACGATATCGATCCGGAGGATCTGGTTCACGCAGGCTCGCTCTTTGTCGATATCGAGGGCCAGAAGGTGCCCTTCGCTTTCAGCAAGCTGCACGATAAGGGCAGCGATGTGCTGGTGAAGTTCGATGACTTCAACGACCCGCAGAGCGCGCAGATCATCGTGGGGCGAGACCTCTACGCGCCGCCCGGCCTCCTGGCCGATGGCAGCGACGAGAGCTGGGACCCCGAGGAGTTCATCGATATGCTCGTGCGTGATGAGGAGCATGGCGAGCTGGGCATCGTCACCGCGATCGAAGGCACGGAGAAGAACCCCGTGCTCGTGGTGCTGCACGGCGAGGAGGAGGTCCTCATCCCGGTCACGGACGAGATGATCCTGGGCGTGGACCCGGAAGAGAACGTGCTGCTGGTGCGCACGCCGCCGGGCCTGATCGAGCTGAACAAAGGCTGAGTATGGAAGGCGAGCAAGAGGCGCGCACGTGCTGCCTACTAGCGGTGGTCATTCGCTGTTGAACGCTGATGCGCGGCTCTGCGCGCAATGGCGTTCAACGTTTAGGGCTTTGCGGCTGTGCGGTTTTAAGAGCACTATCCCGTCTACCCGCACGAATTTAATAAATAATTACTACAGAACCTGAGCGCGCCAAACACTTGTTTACACCGTTGAAAGTTCGGCGCGCGAACTTCCGTCACCCTGCATAGCGCAAAACCCGTGTTAGTGGCTGTAGTATTTTCTACATATAAGTTTTTAAGTCAAGTTACACACAGTTCTTAAAGTCCCTATACACAAAGGTTATCAAGTCTTGTCGTCAAGTCCCGTTTGTCGGTCTAACTGCACACAGTTCTTAAAAGTCAGTGTACACTATGGTTGTCAAGTCTTGCTAGCGCGACTTATTTTACTCTAATTCCATGTCTCGCAGCTTCACAAGTATTACAGTATGTTTTACCGTCACAACCAATAACGCCAGGACAATCTGTGGTGCACATATTATCCTTAGATTGTCGATATAGTTGTTCGTCATAACAAGAACTTTCTTTTTTGCAAGACATTGTCATTAAAGCTATGGTAGCAACTAATGTTATTATTGAAAGATGTTTATTATTAAAATATTTCATTTTTGTTTTGTTTCTGATTTCATTTTCAAGTCCAGTTAGTCCGTCTACAACTATAGCCACTAACTGATCATATCCGCATTGCGGATATTTCCAGACTTGTGTGGAGGCTCTTATTGCGCATATCGTTCCATCTGGGCAGGTATTCCGCAGTAGGACATTCACAGGTCCAGGTCATCGAGCGGGCTGCGGATCTTGCCAAGGGCTTTGGTGCTTACGTGGGTGTAGATCTCTGTGGTCTTGCTGGAGCTGTGCCCCAACAGGGCCTGAATGTAGCGCAGGTAAGGCTTTCGTTCGATGGTCTTAGAGGTCATGGTTCTAGGTGTCAGGAAGCGCTATCCATCGGTGTAAGGCAAGATAGGATCTTCGCCGCGTGTTCCGGTTCAAGCATTTCACCATCCACCAGGACCGCTGCGCCCTGAAGGTGGGCACCGATGCGGTGATCTTCGGCGCGTGGGTGGACTACGGCGATTCGAAGCGGATCCTCGACATCGGCACGGGAACCGGCGTGCTGGCCCTGATCGCCGCGCAG
>JAEUSX010000235.1 GCA_016788405.1 Flavobacteriales bacterium | reverse complement strand
CCGTTGGCGAGTTGGTAAGCGTACGTATTGAGTTGCGCGTTCGTGGCGCCATCGATCATGGCCTTGCGCAATGCCGCTGCTTCGGCGGTCTTGCCCTGCTCATCGAGCATCGTCGCCTTCAAGGTCTGATTCTCGAAGTTGGCCCCGCGCGCGATGCTGATGTCCACCCACTTCATGGCGCGCTCCGGCGCGATCTTCTGCTCGTGGCAGTAGTGCGCGGCCTCGTACCACACTTCCCAAGCGAAGGCGCCGATTCCGCGCAATTGCTGGTCGATGCTCGCGAGGATGATCCCATTCACATCCACGCCGATGCGGATCGGCACTTCGACCTTCTCCCACCGCATCATCAGGACCGCTCCGTCCTTCTGCACATCCGCGAAGCCGAAGGTCACTTGCTCGGTCATCTCGCAGGTCCGCGGCATCACCTCCACGCGCTGGGCATCCTTCTCTTTATTGTAGAAGAACGAGCCCCAGGCGGTGTGGTCCTTGCTGAAGATGACCGTCCATCGGTCCTTGGTCGGGATGGCGTGCAGGCCGTATGAGCCTGCGGGCAAGAGCTGCCCCTCCACCGTGATGTCGTGCGCGCAAGTGAACACCGTGTTCTCGTTCGCGCCCATGCGCCACACCTCACCATAGGGCACGATATCGCCCCAGATGGCGCGGCCTTTCACGCCCGGCCGGTTATAGGAGACCGACAGGTCGGTGATGCCGATGCGTTGCGTTACGGAGCTGTGCTGGCTTTCTCGTGGCAGATCCAGCTGGGAGTATTGCGCCTTCATCCGGAATGGATACGCGGATGCGGCGACGCCGGCGATGAGCGCCGCGTGGAAGAATTTGCGCATGGCTGAGGGGTTGATGGCATGAAGCTATCCTCGCCGAGCATGCCGAAACGTCGGGAGCATGCCAACGGTGAGAAACGGGACGAAGGCGATGCCCGCGCTCATGTCTCGCCTCTAAGGAAGGCTCACTTCATTCCGTTGACGATAGATCACGGGATCCGCATGCGTATCGATGGCCGAATAATGCGCTTCGACCCATTGCACCACGGGGCCAAGGAAGGTCGCGGTGCTGTCTCGATCGAAGATGACCACTGCGCGGGGGCGATCAACTTCCGCCTGCGCGATCAGTTCCTTCAGTTCTTCATCGGTGCGATCCCCTGGCCAATGGTAGCCCCAGCGCGTGGGGTTGCGGCGATCGGCCAGCACGTAATAAGCGGGGTGGTAGGGGAGCACGAGCACCGCATCATCTGGTCCGGAATCGGACTCGATGGCTTTGATCACCGCGTTGATCTCCGCGCCATCTTCGTCCACCACAGAGGCGAAGCGCGATTCGATGCGCGTCGCATCGCGTTCCCAAGGCGGGAGGAACATGCGAATGGAAAGGGCGGTGATCACCGCGAATCCCAAGGCCCCGGCTCCGCTTGCCACCGAGGGCCAACGCGAGCTCCAGTCGAGCGCGTGGCGCAGATAATGCGCAAGCCACGCCACGAGAACGAGCAAGGGGTGCATGGTGAGCACGAGGTGCGCGAGGTCGGAGCGCACCATCACCTGCCCGAACATCAACAAGGACCATGCGCTGAGGAAGAGTCCGATGGCCTCCGGCATGCCACGGAAGCCCCGAATCAGGCGCCAGGCGATGAGGGGCAGCGCGGCCAATGCGACCAAGGGCGTCAGCCGGAAGAACAGGAAGGCCAACGGGCTGCCAGCGGGACCCGCCTGGTCCAACGATGGGAAGGGGATGCTGCTGGTGCCGCCGTAGCGCGTGAGCGGGAAGAGCACGAGCTGCTCCCACATGCCCGAGAGGGCGCCCGTGGCCCTGGCGATCAGGAATGCCGGCAGTCCCACGCAGAGCGCTCCGGCGATCCATGCCAGAAGGTTGAAGCGCGCGCGGCCCACCCACCGCGTAGCAGCGGCGAGCACGAGGATCGAGAGCACCATGTACGCTCCTTGGTCGTGCCGGACGAGCAGGCTCAGCGATGCCGTGATGCCGGATGCGAAGGCCAGCTTGCGATTCCCATCCTGCACGGAGCGCAGCGCGAGCCATACTGTGAGCATGCTCAAGGCAAGGCCCTGCCATACCGCCAGCGGAGCGAAGCGCATATGCGGCAGTCCGATGATGATGGACGCCGCGCCGGCCGCCAGGGCCCAACGCGGATCCGAGACGCGCCGTGCGATCAGGTAGGTGAGCAGCACCATGCCCCCGTGGATCAGGGCGCCCAGCACACGGAGCTTCAGGAAGGAGAGCCCGACAACCTTGCTCCAGCCAGCCAGGATCATGGAGGAGAGCGGCCCTTGCAGCGAGTAGAAGTCGCGATGGGGCACCTGGCCTTCCATCACGCGCGCGGTGCAATGCGCCATGAAGCCCTCATCGCCCAGGTCAATGCCGTTGTTCAAGCGCCATAGGGCCAGGGCGGCCACGCCGGCCATCAGCGCAGGCATGTGCCAGCGCGGCGCCTGAGGGTGAACCGATGACCGTTGAACCGCCCGCTCCGGGGCCACGCGTGCGGCAGTTTCCATGGCCCTCGTCAAGAAGGCCGTGAAAATAGGCGGCTCGGCTTATCGTGTAAAGGGCGTCAGACCGCCGCTTCCTGCAATGCCCGGGCGATCTGGTCCTTGTAGCTGCGGCCGCTCACGATGCGCTCGTTGTTGGCCATGCTGAAGATGAACTCGTTGTTGCCGCTGTAGCGCGCATTGCGCACGTGGGCGCGGTTCACGATGTAGCTGCGGTGGATGCGCAGGAAACGCGCGGGGTCCAACTCGCTCTCCACCGCGTTCATGGTCATGCGGTGAAGGAGGTGCCGGTCCTTCAGCTCCAACCGCAGGTAATTCCCTTCGGCCTGCAGGTAGAGGATGTCGCTAACGTTCACCTTGTGCTCACGGCCCTTGTCGCGAATGGTGAACGACTCGATGTGCTCGCTCTTGGCGTGCATGTGCTCGCGCATCAGGTCCATGAGGCGGCCGGTGAGCTGGTTGCTCATCTTCATGTCGATGTGGCGCTTGGCCTTCTCCAGCGAGGCGAAGAAGCGGTCGTCATCGTACGGCTTCAGCAGATAGTCCACTGCGTTCACGTCGAAGGCGCGCAGCGCGTAGCGGTCGTGGGCTGTGACGAAGACCACGAAGGGCATGCGCTCGACGGGCAGCTTGTCCACCGCCTCAAGGCCGTTCATGCCGGGCATCTGCACATCGAGGAAGAGGAGGTCGGGGCGGTGCTTGTTCACCGCATCGACGGCTTCCTGGCCGTTGCGGCACTCGCCCACCAGCTCCACCTCGGCGTCCTGCGCGAGGAGCTTCGCCAGGCGCGCGCGCGCGGCGGGTTCGTCATCGGCGATGAGGGTTCGGATGTGCTTCATGATGCAGGTGTTTCAAGGGTTCAATTCCAGTGGAAGACTCACCAGGGCGGTGAATCCGCTGCCTCCAGATGACTTGATCTCGAGCGAGCCATCATCGCCATAGAGCAGGCGCATGCGCTCGCGCACGTTCCTCAGCCCGATGCCGCCGTTGGCCATGGCCTTGTGGACATCGCCGCAGCCCTTCCCGTTGTCCGCCACTTCCAAGGCCAACCGCCCATCCAACCGTCGGGCGCGCACGGTGATCTCCACGCGTTCCTCCACCGCATCGGGCCCATGCTTGATGGCGTTCTCCACCAGCGGCTGCAGCACCAGGCTGGGCACTTGCGCACTGAGCAGCTCGGGCGGGACGTCGTACCGCACGCTCAGCCGATCGCGGAACCGGATGCTCTCGATGTCGAGGTAATCGCGGATGTAATCGACCTCCTGCTCCAGCGCCACTTTGTCCGTGCGGCTCTGGTTCAGCGTGATGCGCAGCAACTGCCCCAGACGGCTCAGCACCTTCCGCGCGTCGCTGATGTGCTCATCCATCAGCGCGCTCACCGTGTTCAGCGTGTTGAACAGGAAATGCGGCTGCAGCTGCTTCTTCAGCGCGTTGAGCTGCGTGGCCTGCAGCTCGTTGCGCAGCCTCAGCAATTGCTCGTGCTCGCTGCGGCGCATGCGCGCGCTATCCAAGGCCACCAGCACGCCCAGGAGCGCGCAGTACTCCATCACCCGGGTGAAGATGGCCGGGGCCAGGGCGTGGTAGGCCCAAGCGCGGTACTTCGGATCGGCGAAGTCGAACTCGTCGCGCGCTTGCAGGATGGCGTAATAGAGTGAGGAGGTGACCACTTCATGCGCTGCGGCGATGAGCAGGCCCAAGCCGAGGTGGATGAAGAGGACGCGCCAGAGCGGTTTCGCGGTGAAGGGCCAGCGCTGATAAATGATGTACACCAGCGGGCAGAGCAGTGCCCAGAAGAAGAAGTTGAGGTAGGGCACCGGGGCCTCGCGCCACCAGCGGAACTCACCCATGTCCTTCAGGTCCTGGTACACGTAGTGGTGCATGTACGCCTGGAACAGGAAGAGCGTGGCCAGCACCGCGGCCGTGATCAGCACGATGCGGTATCGGATGGGCACACGCTTGAAATAGGACATGGCGCGGTGTTCGGGAGGCCAAGCTAGACCCGCCGCAGAGGGGTCTGTGACGAATGGTGATGAGCGGCAATGGCCGGGATGGGCGGTTGGCCCAGGACCAAAGCACGCGAGGCTGCCCCTAGGCAGCCTCGCTGAGATGGAAGGGCTTGCTGGTCGCTAGCCGATCGTGATCGTATAGGTCTGGCCGTTCACGCTCACGGTGAAGGTGCCATCGCAGGCGCCATTGCCGTAGTCGATGGTGCGTGCAGGGCGACCGGTCGGCGTCACCACCACGGTGCCGCTCACCACCCACCAGTTGCAATCCAGTTCGATGCGCAAGGCCTGCGTGATGCTCGTGGTGTAAGGGATGCCATTGCGGTTCACGCCGCTGCCTCCTCCGGTGATCAGGTACACGTCATCGCTCAGCTGCGCGGTGCCGGAGCCTTCGATCCAGGTGCGCGTGCGCTGCGCCTGGTGCGTGGCCGTCCAGCTGCCGTCGCCGGCGGTGATGGTGCCGTTCACAACGATGTTGAAGTAGGGCTGGTCGTTGTCGTTCAAGCCCATGTTGGTCACCGTCTTCGTTCCGGTCACCAGGTTGTTGTTCACGTAATAGTTCAGCGGAGTGATGGTGATCACCGTCCCGGCCTGGCGGTATGGCCCGGTGTAGCTCACCAGGATCTTGCCCCGGCGAAGGCGGCCGTTGGGGGCCGTGCAGTTCACCTCGCCGAAATCGATGGTGATGGTGCGCGGGGTGGTGGTGGTGTCGAAGGTGACGGTGGCATCGCATTCGTCGCGGAGGCCGTTGTCGTCCACGGCCTTGTCCACCATCGAGAGCATGTCGTTGAAGACATCGTCCGCGCGGGCGTTGTCGCTGGCGGCGCTGTAGTCCATGTCGGGGGCTTCGGTCTTGTCCTTGCGGCAACTGGTGAAGGCCAGGGCCAGCGCGGGGATCAGCAGGAAAGGGATGCGGGTCTTCATGGTGCAGGTGTGTTTCGGCCTATTGATGCAAAGGTGGGGGCGAAGGTTTAATCGTTGCCGGGCCACCCTATAACGCAAGCGAAGGGCGAAAAGTGCCGAGGGGGCGGCCATGCGGCCCCTCAAGCCGCCACCCGCTCCAGGATGATGAAGCTGAACGCGTGCTCGTGGCGTTCGTCCTCCTTGTGCAGCTGGCGGCTCAGCTCCTGCCATTGGGCCGGAACGATCTCCGGGAAAGGCGTGTCGCCGGGTATGTGAGCATGAACGCGCGTGAGATAGAGCCGGTTGACCACCCCGCGTTCGAAGGCCTCCCGATAGATCTCGCCGCCGCCGATCACGAAAGCCTCCTTTTCCCCGGCGTCGCGCGCCATGTCCAAGGCGGATTCCAACGAATACGCCACCAGTGCCCCGGGGGCTTGATAGGCCCTGTTGCGCGTCACCACGATGTTCACGCGGCCTTTTAGCGGCCGGTACTTCGGCGGGATGCTCTCGTAGTTCCTGCGGCCAGTGATCACGTGGTGGCCCATGGTGTGGCGCTGGAACCAGGCCATATCGTCGGGCAGGCTCCACGGCAGGTCGCCCTGGTGACCGATGATGCCGTTCTCCGCAACGGCGGCGATCGCGGATACGATCATGATCGATTCATTGGCGCATGGACGAAGGCCTTGACATACGCAGGTAGAGGCCATGCAGCGGCCAGTTGACGCAGGCCTTGCAGATACAACGTGCGGTGGGTGTCCACGGCCTGCGCGGCCCGGCCTGAGCCGATAGTGCGGTAGGCTGTGCGGCGAAGGCCATGGGCTTGGCCGTGGTCGCCTTTTGGCTCCACCTTTTGGCGAAGCAAAAGGTGGAAAGTGCATTCATGGACGAACAACAGCCACGATGACATGCGGTGTTCTACGTGGGGAAATCGGGCCATCTGGCATTAGCCTCACCTACACGGCGACCTCGGCCTTGATGTGCGGATGCGGGTCATAGTCCTTCAGCGTGAAGTGCTCGTAGCGGAAGGCGAAGAGGTCCTTCACCGTGGCGTCCAACTCCATCTTAGGCAGCGGGCGCGGCTCGCGGGTGAGCTGCAGCTTGGCCTGCTCGATGTGGTTGTTGTAAAGGTGCACGTCGCCGAAGCTGTGCACGAATTCGCCCGGCTTCAGGCCGCACACCTGTGCCACTATCAGCGTGAGCAGCGCGTAGCTCGCGATGTTGAAGGGCACGCCCAGGAACACATCAGCGCTGCGCTGGTAGAGCTGGCAGCTCAGTTTCCCATCCGCCACATAGAATTGGAACAGCGCGTGGCACGGCGGCAAGGCCATGCGGTCCACGTCGGCGGGGTTCCAGGCGCTCACGATCAGGCGGCGGCTATCGGGGTTCTTCTTGATGCTCTCCACCAGGTTGGCGATCTGATCGATCACGCGGCCATCGGGCGCGTGCCAGCTGCGCCATTGGTACCCATATACTGGGCCGAGGTTCCCTTCCGCATCGGCCCACTCGTCCCATATCCGCACGCCATTCTCTTGCAGGTACTTGATGTTGGTATCGCCCGCCAGGAACCACAGCAGCTCATGCACGATGCTCTTCAGGTGCAGCTTCTTGGTGGTCACCATCGGGAAGCCCGCGCTCAGGTCGAACCGCATCTGGTAGCCGAAGCAGCTCAGCGTGCCGGTGCCCGTGCGGTCGTGCTTCTGCGCGCCGTGGTCGAGGATGTGGCGGAGGAGGTCGTGGTACTGCTGCATGGAACGGCCGCGAATTTACCGGCGTGATTCAGCGGATGAGGAGGTAGATGCTAACGGGTGTCGATAACCCTTACGAAGCGCAGCCATCAAAGACTCTCGGGTCGTCGGCGACCCTGCGCTCCGCATCCAATCATGGTCATCTTCACGGAACTCGTCCATCAACCACTTCATGACAGGTCAGGAAGGCAACAAAGACCGAGATCAGGCCACTCAACGCGTCGCCTCAGCGTCACCCTCCTTCCACTCCGGCATCGCCTTCAGCAGCCGCTCCTTCATCCGCTCATAATAGCTCTTGCGGTCCACCACGTAAGCAATGAGGTAGCCCACCACGCTGGCGTACATCAGTTGGAAGATGGCGCTGTGGCGGTCGGTCATCTCCAGCACGAGGATGGCGCTGGTGAATGGTGAGCGCGTCACGCCGCTGAGGAAGGCCGTCATGCCCGCGAGCACCAGCAGGTTGAATTGGCCGCGGTTGTCGGCGAGGCCGAGCGCATCGGTGAGCCAGCCGCCGATGGCGGCGCCGCTGGCGAGCGAAGGTGCGAAGATGCCGCCCGCCCCGCCCGCGCTCACGCTGGTGAGCGAGCCGAGCACGCGCGCCGCCACATTCCGGAACCCGGCGTCGGGATCATCGGCGAAGAGGTGGTCCTCGAGCAGGGTGTGGCCGCTGCCGATGGCCACGTTGCCGAGCAGGTACACCACCGTGGCGAACGCAAAGGCGGCCGCAAGCGCGAAGCCCGCCTGCAGGAGCGATCCCTTCAGGTTGCGCCGGAACTTGTCGATGGCGAGCACGATGCGGCAGAAGGCCGCGCCGGTGATCCCCGCGATGGCCGAGAGCAGCAGGATCTTGTACATGAAGCTCACGGTGGCGGGCGCCAGCTTCGGATAACCGAGCATGAGGTAGGGGCCGAGCAGCCATTGGGCCGTCATGCCGCTGAGGATCACCGCGGTGAGCACAGCGGTGCGGAACTGCGCCATGTGCGTCTTGGTGAGCTCCTCTACGGCGAAGACGATACCGCCGAGCGGCGTGTTGAAGGCCGCGCTCAATCCGGCCGCGCCTCCGGTGATCATCATGATCCGGCGGCTCACCTTGGGCCAGAAGGGCGGCAGCAGGCGATGCACGGTGCGGTAGATGCTGCCGGCGACCTGCAGGGTGGGCCCCTCGCGGCCAACAGCGCCGCCGCCGATCACCATCGCGAGGCTGCTGGCGATCTTCACCAGGATGATGCGCACGTTGAGGAAGCGTCCGCTGCGGTCGCGCTTCTTGTCGGTGGCCACCTCGACAGCGGCCATGAGTTGCGGGATGCCGCTGCCGCCCGCCAGCGGCGCGAAGCGGAACACGAGCCACCAGGCCGTGAGGAAGCTCAGCGGCGCGGTGAGGAAGATGAGGCGCCGATCGAAGGCGAGCAGTTCGGCGTTACGGTCGCCCATCCAATTGAAGAGCCACGCGTAGCCCACAGCGATGAGCGCGGTGAGCACGGCGCTGATCTGGTAGGGCAGGGCGAGGAGGACGAGATCCTTCGCGCGCGTGTTCACCGCCCAGCGCCGCACGCGCTCCAATTGCGCTGTGGACCATCCGCGCAAGCGAACAGAGAGGGATGACTTACGCGGCTCGCTGGGCATCGTGGCGAAACTAGAGGCGGTTCAATTGCGGATGAGCGCGCCATGCGCCGATTGCGAACAAGCGAGGATGAGCAGGATCAACGCCAGCCTGCGCCAAGCGTCCTGGAGCGCTTATTTCTCTTCCCCGAGCTTGCCCAGGTCGATCACCGCGAAGCGGTACTGCTCGCCGCGGTCGTAGCACTTCACCAAGGCCTTCGTGCCGCCCCATTCCATCAGCGCTCCCATGGGGCAGGCCACGTAGCCTTCCTCCATCATCAACGCGGTGCCTTCGCGCAGAGCGCTGCCATCCTTGGTGCTGATGAAGGCGGCTTTCAGCACCTGCGGCTCCTGCGGGCGCTGGTCCTTGGTATTGGCGGCCTCATTGCCCGCGCGCAGGATGGCCTCATAGCCACGCGGCGTGTGGCCATGCAAGAGCAGTACGCTCCCATCCATCGCCAAGGCCACGCTGCCTTCATAGGCCTGTCCAGCGGTGGTCATGAGCGCGCGGTCCACCACCTTCTGCCAGCCGAGGCTGTCATTGGGCTGCACCTGGCTCACGCGCACGGGGCCGCTGAGGTGGCGCATGGCCACCGCTTCGCCCACGGGCAGCATGAACTGGTATTCGAGGAAGGTCTCCACCACGATCAACGACCCATCGGGCGTGGCGTAGAGGTCCACGATCTCATCGGGCACTTTGGCGGTTCGCGATGGCGGCTTGCGCGGATCGGCGGCTGGATCGCCGTAGGCCATGAGCTTCGCCTTGCGGATGCTGGGCAGGCGCTGCGTGGCGATGGGCGTGGGCTTCAGCTTGGGATCAGCGGGATCGAAAGTGAGCACGAGTCCCGGCTGGCCCGTTAGCGATCCATAGCGCAATGCGACAGACACTTTCCCGCCACCGCGCTCCAGGATGCGCGCGCTGCTCACGAAATCCTTGTCGATGAGCACCGTGCTCACGGTCTTGCCGTTCTCGCTGATGGAGCAGAGGTGGAGCTCGTGGCAATTCTTGTCGCCCATGGCCTCCTCGCCCTTGCAATTGAACACGTACAGGAGCAGGCGGACGGTGCCATCGTTGCTCACCGTGATCTGGTGGATGGAGCTCTTCCCATCCTCGAAGGGCAGCTCAGCGGTGCTTTGCCACAGCACGGTGAGCTCCTTGTCGAGCCAGGCCAGGCCGATGCGCTTGTTGCCCTTGCTGTCCTGCGTGTAGTGGTTGAGCAGGTAGTGCTCGCCATCGGGCGATGCGATGAGGCGCTCGCGCTGCGCGTAGGCAAGGCCCTTGGAGAAGAGGATGGGGTCGGGCAGCGGGCGCACGGCCATGGTGTTCGATGGGTTATTCGCGTACGGCATGTCGAAGGCCGCGACCTTCCGGAAGCCCATGAGCGATGGCGCGCTGCCCGCGTTAACGTCAGCCACGCCGAATTCACAGCCCTTCTTGCCCGCGCTCACCAGCAGCACCCGCATGCTGCCAGCGTTCACCAGTGCGGTCACGCCAGTCCATTTCGCGCCGTCGGTCAGGTGGTCCTTCAGCACCAGTTCTTCCGTGGGCTGCAGCAGGGCATCGAGGCGCACCACCTTCGGCGTGAGGCCCTCCTCCACGTAGAGCAGGTGTCGTCCATCCTTGGCGAATACGCCATCGACCACGGTGTAGATGTCGCCGCTGGCGCCCTTAAGGGCTTTGTTGAAAGGCTTGCCCCATTGCGCGAGGGTGGCCTGGGCCGGGGCTTCGAGCAAGGCGCAGAGCGCGAGCAAACTGGTGAGGGAGGTGCGGAGCATGGACGAAGGTCTATGGGCTGAATGTAGGCGGGGCGATCCGCTTCCGCGTCCCGCCAACAATCCGGTGTGCATCGCGGAACGTGCTGGCCGCGGATGACGTTGAAGGCCTCGGCTAGTTTGGCCGCGCCAAGCACCAGGACCGCCGCATGCTCTTCAACTCGCTCGAGTTCCTGGTCTTCTTCCCGCTCGTCACGCTGCTCTTCTTCCTGCTGCCGCCCAAGCGGCGTTGGATCCTGCTGCTGATCGCGAGCTATTGGTTCTACATGAGTTGGCGTCCGGAGTACGCGCTGCTCATCGCCTTCAGCACGCTCGTCGATTACTGGTGCTCCTACCGCATGTCCGGCATTGCGGAGAAGCGCGCGCGGCGGCCCTACCTGTGGTTGAGCATGAGCACCAACCTGGGCCTGCTCATCTTCTACAAGTACCTGGGCTTCTTCGTGGCTTCGGCCGGCTCGGCGGCGCAGGCCATGGGGCTCGACTGGCAGGCGCCCGTGCTCGACATCCTGCTGCCGGTGGGCATCAGCTTCTACACCTTCCAGACCATGAGCTACACGATCGACGTGTACCAGGGCGCGATGAAGGCCGAGAAGCACGCGGGCCTCTTCTCCGTGTACGTGGCCTTCTTCCCGCAGCTGGTCGCGGGACCCATTGAGCGCGCGAGCTCCCTTCTGCCGCAATTCCGTGAAGTGCAGCGCTTCGATGCCGATCGCGCGGCCAGCGGGCTCCGGCTGATGGCCTGGGGCATGTTCAAGAAAGTGGTGATCGCCGATCGTGTGTCGGCCGCCGTGACGCATGTGTACAGCGCGCCGCACGACTTCCCCGGACCCGTGCTCGCGTTGGCCACCGTGCTCTTCGCCGTGCAGATCTATTGCGACTTCAGCGGCTACAGCGACATCGCCATCGGCTGCGCGCGCGTCATGGGCTTCACGCTGATGCTCAACTTCCGGCAGCCGTACCACGCGGCCAGCATCAGCGAGTTCTGGAAGCGCTGGCACATCAGCCTCAGCACCTGGTTCCGCGACTACGTGTACATCCCCCTTGGCGGCAACCGTACCGTGAAATGGCGCTGGTACTACAACCTCTTCATCACCTTCCTCATCAGTGGGCTATGGCACGGCGCCAACTGGACCTTTGTGGCCTGGGGCGCGCTGCACGGCGCCTACCTCGTGCTCGCCATCGTGTTCGGGCCGCTGCGCGAGCGGATGGCAATCACCACGGGCCTGGCGCGGCTTCCGCGCCTGGGCCATTTGCTCAATGTGGGCTGGACGCTCGTGCTCGTGCTCATCGGCTGGGTCTTCTTCCGCGCGGCCAACATCAGCGATGCGCTGCACATCGTGAAGTCCTCGTTCACCGGCCACGGAGCGTGGCTCGATCCGGCATCCGCGAAGGCGATCGTGCAATCGCTCGGCCTCGGCGCCACGGACCTCACCATCGCGTTCGTAGCCATCCTCTTCATGGAAGCGGTGCACCTCGTGCAAGGGCGCTGGGGCGCCGCCGCCTTCCTCGAGCGTATGCCTTCGTTGGCGCGATACAGCGTGTACACGGCACTGGTGGCCTCCATCATCTACTACGGGGCCTACCACGGCGGTGGTGAATTCATCTACTTCCAGTTCTGACGATGCGCAGATTGATCCGATGGCTCCTCTTGCTCGCACTGCCCTTCGCAGTGCTCATGGGCGGCGTGGCCTGGATCGATCCGTTCAACTATTTCGACGCCGCCAGCCCCGTCCCGCTCGAGACGCGCAAGGCCAACCTCCGCCACAGCGGCGCGGTGATGCCTTACTACACGCTGGCCTGGAAGATGATCGAGTACCGGCGCCGGCCCGTGGCCGACATCATCATCGGCGATTCGCGGCTCACGCGTTTCGACGCGGAGCTCGTTTCGCGCATCACGGGACGCGAGCTTTACAATTTCGGCGTTCCCGGCGGCAACACGCCTTCGCTCTTCAAGACCTTTTGGTACGCCGACAGCCTGGTCGAGCTGAAGACCGTGTACCTGCAGACCGGCTTCCGCAACTGGAGCGCGGCGCAGGACTACGACATCTGGGAAGGGCCCGCGTGGTCAACGGGATCGGTGATCCACTACCTCACCGACCGCGATGTGCTCGGCAAGGCCTGGCTTGATGCACGGGCCTACTGGGGCACCGTACGCCCCGAAGGCATCGCCGCCGACCAATGGGAAACGGTGATGCGCAACGAGCGGGCGGTGCTGGAGAACTACACGCCCTCAGCACGCTTCGCGGAAGAGTTGAGGCGCGTGGCAGCGCGATGCAACGAGCGCCGCATCAATCTGGTGGTCATCGACCTGCCCGTGCACAATGAGGTGCATGCGATCGAGCGCGAGCTGGGGCGCGAGGAGGCCATCGCGGAGTACAAGGCGCTGATGCGCTCAGCGGGCACCTACTATGACCTCAGCGGTCCCAGCGCCATCACCGCCGACCGCGCGGAGTACATCGATGCGCTGCACACGAGCAAGGACCTTCTCGATGGCGTGATCCGCGAGATCTGGCAAGGGCCGCTCGTGAATGGCACGGCCGATATCCGACTAACGAAGCGGTAGCCGGCGTTTTGCTGCCTGTCCAGCTCACACGAGCATTCCCACGATCGTTGCGCTGAGGAGCGAAGCCAGCGTACCGCCCAGCAGCGCGCGCAAGCCGAACTCGCTGAGCCATTGCCTGCGGCTGGGAGCCAGCGATCCGATGCCGCCGATCTGGATGCCGATGCTGGCGAAGTTGGCGAAGCCGCACAGCATGTAGGTGCACATCACGATGCTGCGCTCATAGGCGAACGCGCCCTCGCCTTTCAGTGTCGCGAGGCTCTCGTACCCGACGAATTCGCTCGCGATGAGCTTCTCGCCCACGAGCCTGCCGGCCAGGGTGATGTCCTCCGTGGCCACGCCCATGAGCCACATGATGGGCGCGAAGAGGTAGCCGAGGATGAACTGCAGCGAGAGCCCATCGAAGTTCCCGTTGGAGATGGAAGCGACCCAGTCATTGAGGCCGGTGACGTGGCCCAGCTTGCCGAAGCCGTAGTTGATCATGGCGATGAAGGCGAAGAAGACCAGCAGCATGGCGGCCACGTTCGCCGCGAGCTTCAGGCCTTCGCCGGTGCCGTTGCTCAAGGCATCGAGCAGGTTGCTGCCCACCTGGTCCATGCCCACCTGCATCTTCTGCTCGATGACCTCGGTCTGCGGATACAGCACCTTGGCCACCACCACGGCACCGGGCGCTGCCATCACGCTGGCCGTGAGCAGGTGCTTGGCGAAGAAGAGCTCCTGGACGGGATCGCCGTTGCCGAGGAAGCCTACGTAGGCCGCGAGCACGCCGCCCGCCACGGTGGCCATGCCCGCCACCATCACCAGGAAGATCTCCGAGCGGTTCATCTTGTCCAGGTAGGCCTTGATCATCAGCGGCGATTCTGTCTGCCCGAGGAAGATGTTGCCCGCCGTGGCCAGGCTCTCGGCTCCGCTCAGGCGCATGGCCTTATTCAGCGCCCAGGCCAGGCCGTACACCACTTTCTGGATCACGCCCAGGTAGAAGAGCACGCTGGTGAGCGCGCTGAAGAAGATGATGGTGGGCAGGATCTGCAGCGCGAAGACGAAGCCGAAGCTCTTCACGTCCATCATGCCGCCGAAGAGGAAGGTGCTGCCGGCCTTTGTGAATTCCAGCACCTTGACGAAGGCCTTGCCCACCACCTCGAAGAGCCATTGCGCCGGCGGCACGTAGAGCACCAGCAGCGCCATCACCAATTGGAAGGCGAGTCCGATGCCCACCACTTTCCAGTTCACATCCTTGCGGCGCGCGCTGAATACCCAAGCGATGCCGATGAGCACCGCCATGCCCAGCGCGCCGCGGGCGATGCCCATGACGCTGGGACCGGTGAGCGGGGCCGGGCCGCCTTGCGCGAAGGTTGGCGCAGCAAGCAGTGCGAGTGCGATGAGCGCAAGCGCGCGAGCAGGTTTCAGCATGGCGAAGTGGGTGGGAGCGAAGATGGGATTTCTTGGTTGCGCGCGCAGCGGGATGGGGCTTTCAACTCCCAATGTCCGATCAACCTTCAGCGAGCACCCTCAATTCCCCTGCTGCTCCCTGCGCTTGATCTCGTCGCGGAGCTTGCTGGCGCGCTCATAGTCCTCGTTCTCCAGCGCTTCGGCGAGCATGCCTTGCAGCTCATCGATGGTGGCGCTCGTCACCGTCTTCTTCTCGCGCCCCTTGCGCTCCGTCTTCTCGCCTTCGGCCTGTTCCTCTTCTCCTTCTTCCACCTTGAGGCCCGCTGCGCCGAGGATGGGCTCGTAGGTGTAGATGGGGCAATCGAAGCGGAGCGCCAGCGCGATGGCATCGCTGCTGCGCGCGTCGATGGTCACTTCACGCGCGTCCTGCTCCACCACCAGCTTGGCATGGAAGATCCCTTCGACCAGGTCGTTGATGATCACCTCCTTGAGGTTGAAGCCAAGGGTGTCGGCCACGTTCTTGAAGAGGTCGTGCGTGAGCGGCCGAGCGGGCTTGATGTTCTCCACCTGGATGGCGATGGCCTGGGCCTCCACGCCGCCGATGATGATGGGCAGGCGACGGTCACCTTGCGCTTCGGCGAGGATGAGCGCGTAGGCCCCCGCGTGCGTGTGGCTGTAAGTGATGCGGAGGAACTTCAGCTCGACCTTATCCATGCTTCGCGTAGCGGGCCGTGAAGGTAGGGGTTGCTCTGCTTGGGCTAGAAGGGGGCGCATGACAAGCGCCTCTTCTGCTCCGGCCCAGGCGCTCAGCGCTCCGCATTCAGCTTCTTCGCCGCTTCGATGAGCTTCGGCAGCACCTCGAAGGCGTCGCCCACGATGCCATAGTCGGCGGCCTTGAAGAAGGGCGCTTCGGGATCCTTGTTGATCACGCAGATCACCTTGCTCTGATTCACCCCGGCCAGATGCTGGATGGCGCCGCTGATGCCGATGGCGATGTAGAGGTTGGGGCGGATGGCCACGCCGGTCTGGCCCACATGCTCATGGTGCGGCCGCCAGTGCATATCGGCCACCGGACGACTGCACGCCGTGGCGGCGCCCAATTCCTTCGCCAGCTCTTCTACGGGCGCCCAATGCTCAGGGCCTTTCATGCCTCGGCCCGCGCTCACCACCAGTTCCGCTTCCGGGAGCGGGACGCCACTGCCGGCCTTGCGGAGCTCCTTCACCGTGATGCGCGCCGCGCCGAGGTCGCCGCTGTATTCCTCGACCGCGGCCTCGCCACCGCCCGTGGCGATGGCGATGCTGTTCGGCGAGAGGTTGATCACCCGCGCCGCGCTGCTCACCTGCATCCATGCGCGGGCCTTGCCGCTGAAGACGTTGCGGCGGAATCGGCCGCCTTCGGGCAGGCCCGTGGCGCCGGCCACCAAGCCGGCCTTCAGCCGCGCAGCGACGCGCGGGCCCACGGCCTTGCCCGTGGCGTCGTGCACGCACACGATCGTGGTGGCGCCTTCTGCCGCGGCCACGTCGATCACCAGCTTGGTGAGCTGCTGGCTGTCCATGGCCTTCACGCCGCGCGCCACGACCACCTTCTTCGCGCCGCTGGCGCCGAGCGCTTCGAGGCCCTGCGCATCGCCGAAGGTGACGGCCGTGATCGGACCGCCAGCGAGTTGGCTCGCATAGGTCACGGCTTCCTGCGCCGCTTTCGGCAGCTTGTCGCCGCGCGTGTCGATGAATGCAATCGTGCTCATGTTCTTGCTAGTGGTAAGTCGATTCGGAGTGTCGACTACAGGTGTATTTCCATTGATTTCTCTGCGCTTTTGCGCCTCTGCGGCCTAGTTCCTCAGATCACCTTCGCTTCGGAGTGCAGCAGTTCGATCAGCTTCCCGGCCTCGTCAGCGGGGATCATCTTCACCGCGCCCTTCGCAGGCGGCAGCTCGAATCTCACCGTGCTCGCAGAAGAAGTCACGGCGCTCGCTGGCACGACTTGCAGTGGTTTGGTGCGCGCCGCCATGATCCCCCGCATATTGGGGATGCGCTGCTCGGCCATGCCTTTCGCCGCGCCGAGGGCAAGGGGCAGCTTCACTTCCAGCACTTCCACGCCGCCGGGCACATCGCGCTCCACCGTTGCGGTGTCGCCGCTCACATCCAGCTTGCTCGCCAGGGGCACGTACGGCATGTCCAGCAATTCGGCCACCATGGCGCCCACCACCCCGCTGTTGTGATCGATGGTCTCCTTCCCGGCCAGCACGAGGTCGAAGGCCTTGTCC